>JBEVVH010000198.1:0-6257 GCA_040507245.1 Candidatus Thiodiazotropha sp. | reverse complement strand
AGAAACCAAAGCGAGTTGCAAAATACTTCAATCACGAGAAGATTTCTTATGCCGCGTAGCAGATGTATTTTATTGCCGGGTTAATAATAGGGATCCGGGATAACCTTCCGCTTCTTGAATCGCCGATGAATCCAAAGATACTGCTCTGGTGCATAACCCACCGCCTGTTCAATCAGACCATTAATACGGGTGGTATCCTGCTGGATATCCTCTGATGGAAAATCCTCAAGCGGCGGGTGTATGACCAGTTTGTAGCCCTCATCACCCGGCAGTCGGTAGCCGCAGAACAGCAGGGTGTCTGCGCCGCTGATCTTGGCCAGGCGTGAGGTGGCGGTGTTGGTCCCGGCCGGTTCCCCGAAAAACGGGGCGAGGGTGCTGTTGCGTCCCTTGAAGCTCTGGTCCGGGGCGTACCAGACTGGGAGGTTCTGTTTCAGGGTGCGTACCACCTGGCGGATGTCGTTGCGTGGGATAGCCGCCTCGAAGCGCAGCTGGCGACTGCGGCTGAAGGCCCACTCGATCACCGGGTTCTCGTGGGGGCGGTACATCACCGCGAAGGGCTGGTAGAGACTCAACAGGCGTCCGGCGATCTCCAGGTCGGTGACGTGAGCACTGAGGAGGATCACGCCGTTTCCCTTTTCAAGGCTGTTCTGCAGGTGTTCCAATCCTTCGATGCTCACTCGTTCGCGTAGTTTTTCATCCGGTGCCCACCAGGCGAAGCCGATCATCAGCATGCCGATGCCGAGGGCGTCGAAGTGATTGCGTAACAGCTGCGCCCGTTCGTCATCGGTGAGTTTGGGGAAACAGATGCTCAGGTTGACTTGGGCGATATGCCGGCGACGGGGTGAGACCCGGTAGACGGTTCGGCCGATGAGACGGCCCAGTTTCAGTGCTATGGAATAGGGGAGCAGGCGACTGCATAGCCATAGCAGACCCAGGGCTGCCCAGGTTGGCCAGTATCTGGGGGAGTTGATGGGGTGTTTGGGTTTTTTACGCGCCATTTTGGGTGGGGGTGTGGGGGCTGCCTGTGGTGTGTTTCATGTTGTTTGTGGGGTGGTTGTTGGGTTCGCTTTGCTCACGGTTTTTTTGTCCCCCTCTCCCTGGCCCTCTCCCGCGAGGGGAGAGGGGAAGCTTTGATTGGGTTTTGGTGTGTGCTTATAGGGTTGTGTCGGTTGTCTGCTTTGAATCTTTATCGCTTGCCTTAACTCTGTCAGTTGCCTCATTTGAGATTTCTGAAGTACATAACCTGTCGCAAAGAATATTCATAAGCCGACTGAACATCAGGATAAGCAACCCACCCAGACGCAACCCTGATACATGAAATGTACATCCCCTCTCCCCTCGCGGGAGAGGGCCAGGGAGAGGGGGATCAAAACCCGTGAGCGCAGCGAACACCACAATTCAAAACTAAAAACTCAAAATTCCAACCGCCCCATTCCAATCGAACTGCTCATCATCCAGAGCCTGACCAGCCAGTTTCTCAAGGCCTCACGCGCCAAATATAACGTTTCCCCAAGATTCACGTTAAACTAGCGCGATGTCTCAACACATGTTAACCCTTTGATGCCTTTTAATCTTCCCGACTTCAGCAAGGCCCGGGGCCTGGTGGTGGGTGATCTGATGCTGGATCGCTACTGGCAGGGCGCGGCGGCCAAGATCTCTCTCGAAGCTCCAGTGCCGGTGGTGCACGTGCGCGACACGGAGGAACGTCCCGGTGGCGGGGCCAACGTGGCGCTCAACATGAACGCGCTGGGGGTCTCGGTGTCCCTGTGCGGTCTGGTGGGGGACGACGAGGCGGGGCGTGCGCTGGTCAGCCTGTTGGAACACTCCGGGGTGCGCTGTCATGTGCAGGTCGAACCGGGTGTGCCGACCATCACCAAGCTGCGGGTGATCAGTCAGCACCAGCAGCTGCTGCGGCTCGATTTCGAGCAACCGATGTGGGAGTGCGACCTCAGCCTGCTGGACGCCCATTACCAGCGCCAGTTGGCGGAGGCGGACCTGGTGATCCTCTCGGACTATGCCAAGGGAACCCTGCAGCAGCCCCAGGCGCTGATTCAGGCAGCCCGGGACCAGGGGGTTCCGGTGCTGGTGGATCCCAAGGGGCACGATTTCGAGAAGTACCGCAATGCGACCCTGCTGACCCCGAACCTGAAAGAGTTTGAGGCGGTAGTAGGGCATTGCGCCACCGACACGGCACTCAACGAGCGGGGCCTGGCCCTGCGCGAATCCCTCAATCTGGATGCCCTGCTGATCACCCTGAGCGAGCGGGGCATGCTGCTTATCCAGAAGGACCAGTCTCCGCTGCATCTGCCGACCCGGGCCCGCGAGGTGTTCGATGTGACCGGCGCCGGGGACACGGTGATCGGGGTGCTGGGTGCCGGGCTGGCGGCAGGCATGCTGCTGCCCGAGGCGGCGGGGCTGGCGAACCTGGCGGCCGGGGTGATGGTGGGCAAGTTGGGAGCGGGCAGTGTCAGTCTGCGTGAACTCAAAGGCATTATGCGCCGGCAGGGGGATTTCCATGCCCTGGTGGATCGGGAGACCCTGCGCGAGGTCACCGAGGAGGCCCGCTGGCAGGGCGAGCGCATCGTCATGACCAACGGTTGCTTCGACATTCTGCACGAGGGCCATGTGCGCTACCTGCAGGAGGCCCGCGCCCTGGGAGGCCGACTGGTGGTGGCGGTGAACGACGACGATTCGGTGCGTCGGCTCAAGGGCGAGGGACGCCCAATCAATCCCCTGGCGCAACGCATGGCGGTGCTCGCCGGGCTGGCCTCGGTGGACTGGGTGGTGCCGTTCAGCGAAGACACCCCGGAGGCCCTGATCTGCGAGATCCTTCCCGACCTGCTGGTGAAGGGGGGCGACTACCGGCCCGAGGAGATCGCGGGTTACGACTGCGTGGTCGACAACGGCGGCGAGGTGCGGGTGCTGGGGTTCGTTGAGGGGCTTTCCACCACGCGGATCGTGGAGGCGATGCGCAATGGGGAATGAGCCGCACACGACGGGCATTACCGGTCGCGAACTCTATTTCAGGCTGCTGCGCCGGGTGCGCCCCTACTGGCGCCAGTTCGCCGGCGCGCTGCTGTCGATGGTGATCCTGGCGCTCACCGAACCGGCCATCCCCTGGCTGATGAAGCCGATGCTCGACGGCAGTTTCGTCAACAAGGATCCGCAGGTGATCTTCTGGTCGCCGATCCTGCTGATCCTTCTGTTCACCCTGCGGGGTTTGATGAACTTCGTCTCCAACGTGGCCTTCGAATGGGTCGCCGGCAAGGTGGTGCTGGACCTGCGGCACATGATGATCGAGCGCATCCTCACTCTGGGCACCCCCTATTTCGACGCCCACGCCACCGGCAACCTGATCTCCATGGTCACCTATAACGTCAATCAGGTCACCATGGCCGCCACCAAGGTGCTCACCACCCTGGTGAAGGACACCATTGTGGTGATCGGTCTGCTCGCCTACATGTTCTACCTGAACTGGATGCTTACCCTGATTGTGTTCGCCACCATGCCGGTGATCATGATCGCGGTGCGGGTGCTGGCGGTGCGCCTGCGCAAGGTCAACCGGGCTCTGCAGTCCACCATGGGGGTGATGACCCAGGTGCTCGAGGAGTCGGTGCGCGGTCACAAGGTGATTAAGATCTTCGAGGGTCGGCCCTACGAGGAGAAGCGGTTCCTGGAGCGTGCCAACTGGGTGCGCCGCTACAACATGAAGAGCAAAGTCGCCGGCTCGGCGCACATGCCCCTGGTGGAGTTCGTCGGCGCGGTGATGATTGCCGCGCTGGTCTACGTGGGCACCCACGAGACCGCGCTGGGGGAACTGACCGTGGGCGGTTTCGTCTCCCTGATGGCGGCCATCGGCCTGCTGTTCTCTCCCCTGAAACGCCTTACCGGGATCAACCAGCCGCTGCAGAAGGGGCTGGCCGCTGCGGAGAGTGTGTTCGGCCTGGAGGACGAGCCCCCCGAGGACGATCATGGCCGCGCCGAGCTGGAGCGGGCCCAGGGCCGGGTGGTGTTCGAGTCGGTTTCGTTCCGTTACCCCAACATGGACCGTGACGCCCTCAAGCCGGTGAGTTTCGAGATCGAGCCGGGCACCACGGTGGCCCTGGTGGGGCACTCCGGGGGCGGCAAGACCACCATCGCCAACCTGATCCCGCGCTTCTATAACCCCAGCGGCGGGCGCATCCTCATCGACGGGGTCGACACCCAGGAGTTGAGCCTGCTGAGCCTGCGCCGTCAGCTCTCCTACGTGGGCCAGGAGTCGGTGCTGTTCGACGATACCGTGGCGGCCAACATCGCCTACGGGGCCCGGGTCCCGCCGACCCGGGAGCAGATCGTCGAGGCAGCCCGCAGCGCCCACGCCCTGGAGTTCATCGAGCGTCTGCCCGAGGGATTCGAGACCCGTATCGGCGAGGACGGGGTGCGCCTCTCCGGTGGGCAGCGCCAGCGCCTGGCGATTGCCCGGGCCCTGATCAAGGACGCGCCGATCCTGCTGCTCGACGAGGCCACCTCAGCCCTGGACACGGAATCCGAGCGCCATGTTCAGGCCGCGTTGCACACCCTGACCCAGGAGCGCACCACCCTGGTGATCGCCCACCGCCTCTCCACCATTCAGCATGCGGACCTGATCCTGGTCCTGCAGGACGGCGAGATCGTCGAGCGGGGCACTCACCGGGAACTGCTCGAGCAGCAGGGCGTCTACCATGTTTTGTGCCGCCACCAGTTTCAGGAGCAACCGGACAGCCCGGCCTGATTTCCCTGCCTAAATGCGCTATCTGTATACCCTGCTTCTATTCCTGCTGATGCCGCTCTATCCCCTGCGGTTGTTCTGGCGGGCGCGCAGGGCCCCCGCCTACCGGGACCGTTGGCTGGAACGCTTCGGCCTGTTCGAGGCCGAGGCGAAGCACGAGGTGATCTGGATCCACGCGGTGTCGGTGGGGGAGGTGCAGGCCATCGCCCCCCTGGTGGGTCGGCTGCTGGACCTCTATCCCGATTATCCCCTGCTGATTACCACCACCACCCCTACCGGCGCGGAGCGGGTCCAGGCCCTGTTCGGCAATGAGGTGAAGCACCGCTATGCGCCGATCGATCTGCCCTGGGTGGTGCGGCGCTATCTCACCGCCTATCAGCCCCGGCTGCTGATCCTGGTGGAGACCGAGATCTGGCCCAACCTGATCTACCACGCCAAGCGGGAGGGGGTGCCCACCCTACTGGCCAATGCGCGGATGTCGGTGCGCTCGGCCCGGGGTTACCACCGACTGGCCCGCCTGACCCGCCAGACCCTGCGGAATCTGACCCTGATCGCCCCCCACGCGGAGGCGGACGCGGAGCGCTTCCGTACCTTGGGCGCCCGCCCGGAGCAGATCGAGGTGACCGGCAGCATCAAGTTCGACATCCGTCTGCCCGGCAGTCTGCTGGAGCGGGCGGACGTGTTGCGCCGGGAGTGGTGCGCGGCCCGGCCGGTGTGGATCGCGGCCAGCACCCATGAGGGCGAGGACGAACTGATCCTCGAAGCTCACGCCCAGGTGCGGCGGGCGATTGCGGATGCGCTGTTGATCCTGGTGCCGCGTCACCCGGAGCGTTTCGAGCGGGTAGCGCAGCTGGTGGAGGAGGCGGAGTTCCCGCTGGTCAAACGCAGCCAGCAGCTCCACTGCACGCCCGGCACCGCGGTATTCCTCGGCGACACCATGGGGGAGCTGACCCTGTTCATCGGCGCCTCAGATGCGGCGTTCATCGGCGGCAGCCTGGTGCCCCACGGCGGCCACAACATCCTTGAGGCCGCAGCTCAGGGCGTGGCGGTGGTGTTCGGTCCCCACATGTTCAACTTCAGCGAGATCAGCGAGCTGTTCCTTGAGCAAAACGCCGCGGTTCAGGTGGCTTCCCAGCAGGCCCTGGCTGAACTCATCATCGAGTGGCTCAGGGATGCCAGCAAACGCAGCCGCTACGGCGAGGCGGGTCGGGAACTTGTGGACAAGAACCGGGGCGCCCTCGACCGCCTGACCCGCCTGGTTGAGCAATTGCTCGACAATCGTTGAACCGGTCACCCTGCCGGGGCGCTGCATTAAGGTCCGTAATCCCAAGCTATACGCCATCCTTTCCCTGGATGGGCTTTCCCCGCCTGTGAGGGGTCAACAAACGTTCACAAATGAGTATTTGCCATGCGCGGCGATTCTATTAACCCGGCCGTTAAATACAGAGATCGCTATGCGGCGTATGCAATCTTTTGGTGTTCAAAATACTTGCGAACCCGTCCAGGAGTT
>JBEVVH010000197.1:0-6274 GCA_040507245.1 Candidatus Thiodiazotropha sp. | reverse complement strand
GCGCCTACGGCTCGTCGGGTTTCCAGTATCGCCTCGCGACTACCGGGGACTACCAGCCTTCGCTTCGCTTTCCCTGGCTGGCAGCGAACGTCTGGAGAGTTTTGTATTGTCCCGCAGTGCCTTGCATTTTGCCGGATCCCGGGTTCCACTTCGTTTCACCCGGGCTACACGGGAGAGTCTCGCTCCTCTTGAGACGCCCATGTGTCCCTAGCGGGAAGGGGAGAGGGGGAACAACAGCAACTCCAGTGCAAGGAACTCCGCTGCCCCCAACATCAAATAACGCTAGAGATCGTACAGACCCTGGGTCATTTTTCCGATTCTCACCGGATCCACACGGTCGAACTCGATCTCTCTTACCCGGTCCATTTCACTCCACATCATGGCATGACCCCGGGTGAACCGGGCAGGGCGCACACGCCGTAACCAACGCGCCCGCTCCGCTTCCGTCGCGGCGCGCGGCTCACTCACGGTGCCGTAGAGCCGAAGTCCGGGGGGCTGCGCAAAACGCCCCCGCAGCAGGGACCCGAGCCAGAACCCGAACCCGCTGTTCACCGCCAGCACACAGACTCGCTGCCGATGCAGCAGATTCTTCGGTAACTGCTGGGTGAAGCGTTCAAAGTAGTAGCCCCGGCCCGGCTCATCCAGTATCAACGAGCCGATCGGAGTGACATGGGGCTCACCCTGCTCGTTGACACTGGCAATTGCGAAGTGGAATGAGGACTTCAATGACGCTTTGAACAGGGTGCGGATCGCCTCCCAGTCTTTGAACAGATCCATGTTTCCTCCCATCCTGACAGTTTGTTGTCAAATGATTCAGCTTTACAGGCTGTTTTAAAGTTGCTCTGACCATCTTACAAACTACGCAAAATTCACTAAGAAAGCATGGTTCAGAGGAATGACTCATCATTCTGAGACAGATTTCAGCTGCCGCCTAGTGTCTCTTTCGCTGCCATTGCCCCCGCGCGAGCCGGTAGAGGCAGTGTTCCCGCAATGGACTGTCCCTGGGCACCAGAGGATGTTCGAAGGTCTTTGCCTGGAGTTGCATGCCGAGGCGTTCCATCACAGCCCGGGAACGCCGGTTAGCCAGTGCCGTGAAAGAGACGATCTCGGGATAGCCCAGGGTCATGAATCCCACCTCCAAGGCAGCCCGGGCGGCTTCCGTCGCCAGCCCCCGACCCCAGTGCTCGAATGCCAGACGCCAGCCGATCTCAGTGCAGGGAGCACAGGGCAGCTGGGGTATCGGGCGGTGCAGTCCGACAAACCCGATGAAGGCGCCGGTCTTTTTAAGCTCCGCTGCCCACAGACCCCAGCCCCGCTCCTCGATCAGGTCCTGGCAGCGCTCTGCCATCTGGTCGCTTTGGGTGCGATTCAAAGGCTGGGGAAAACAGGCCATGACCCGGGTATCCGCGTTCAACTCGGCAAAGGGCCGCCGATCGGTCTCCCGCCACTGCCGCAACTGCAGCCGATCGGTTTCGATCTCCAGCAGCGGAATATGAGGCACATCATGAATGGAGACCAGGGGATCTTCGTCAACGGGCATGGATAGGCTTCTTCATGTGGATCAGTATGACCGGCTGTCCGCCCCAGTCGATCCGCTCCTCCAGGGCATAGGGAGTGAACTGCATTCGAGCATACAACATAAGCGCCGGGGTATTCCCATTGAAGACCGAGAGCCGTATCTCCCGAACCCGGTACCGGTTGGCGGCTTGTTGGGTCATGTATTCGATCAATGCTCGCCCGGCCCCTTGGCCCCGGGTCTCCCGGTCGATGATCAGATTGCCGATGAAAGCCGACTCCCCCGGCACGATTTGGTAGAGGTCCGCAAAGCCGACCACCTGATGTTCCCGCTCCACCACGCTCAACTGTTAACGGGTCACACAGAGTTGCTCAATCTGCTCGACGGACCAGGGATAGTGACCGGAGGGATGGACATAAAAACATTCCAACGGGTCCTGGATCAGCTTAGCCACGGCCATAAAATCCTCGGCGGCAGCGGGCCGAACCTGAAGGGGTCCCGTCTCCAACCTATACCCGGTCATGGGATGCGGGGTTTCGTTCCGTGACGAACCCGAGCCGGTGGATCCGCTTTCTCATCCACCTGGCGACCGATGCGATAGGCATCGACCATGCCCAGCAGCCAGAGTCCGATCAGCGACCAGAAGGGGATCTGTACCACATTGCCGATGGACGCAGCCTCGAGGCTGACCTGCTGTGAGAGCAACGCCGGATCCGCAGGCAACTCCCCACTCAGCACCCGATCGACGATCTGCTGAGCCACGGCCATCACCGGGGCGATCAGGAAAGACATCGCGATCAGAGTAGCGACGATCAGCAACACCCCGGGCAGATAGCGTCGCAGATAGAGGTGTCCGGCGCCCGGAAACACCAGCCCCGACCAGAGCAGGGCAGCAAATGATTTCGACATGGTTGATGGATTCCTTGAAGTATCCGTGCCCCTCCAAGCGAGGGCGAACAGGCTGTTAGTCCATAAGTTTGAGCCGCGCACGCAGCCGTTCCAGCTCTTCCAGAAGATCCAGGGCCAGGGCCGCACCGGCCGGGTTCACCCCGAGATCCCGCTGCAGCCTCTGGGCACAACGCACCCGGCGTACGCAAACACCCTGAAATACCCATTGCACCGGGTTACGACCCTGCGGTTCGATGATGCCTTCATCCACCAGTTCCAGAATCCGCTCCGCGGGCAGACGGCAGGCCCGGGACAACTCCCCCAGAGTGAGGAGCATCTCCTCTTCCATCACATCACCGGACAACAGATTACTGAGTTCCTTGTTAACCATGCTTCAAACCCCCAGATGCGCCCGCGGATTGAATTGGAAGGCTTTCGCAAACGTCTGATAGGCGGCGATCGCCGGGTCATTGTCCGCCTTGGGCAACTCGATCTGCAACACCACGTAGAGATCGCCGGGCTCCTTGGCGGGTATTCCGCGTCCCGCAAGACGCAATTTACGTCCGGCCGCCGAGTGGGCGGGGATCTTCAGATCCACTGTTCCGTTCGGTGTTGGCGCCTTAACCGTGGCACCGAGCGCCGCCTCCCAGGGAGCCACCGGAAGATTCAGATAGACGTCCTTGCCTTCCACCTTGTAGAAGGGATGGGGCTGAAACTCGATCTCCAGGTAGAGGTCACCCGGTTCACCCTGGCCGAACCCGGCGCCACCCTGTTTCGCCAGGCGGATATGCTGCCCCTGCCGCACCCCCTTAGGGATGCGCACATTGAGAGTGCGTTCCTTCACCTGGGGCCGGCCATCCGGGCCGATCTCGGTACCCCTTAGAGTCAGGCTGCGGGCGGCACCGTGATAGGCATCCTCCAGATCGATACTGACCCGGGCATAACTGTCCTCACCCCGTGCATGAAACTCCCTGCGGGTATAACGACCACCCAATCCGCCAGCACCGAACAGGGACTCGAAGAAGTCGCTGAAATGTTCCGAGTCCCCACCGGTGAATCCACCACCCCGGAATTCGAAACCCTGATTCCAGTCCGGTGGCGGACGAAACTCCTGACCGGACTTCCAATTGGCGCCCAGCTGGTCGTAGGCGGCACGCTTTTGCGGATCTTTCAATACCTCATAGGCCTCACCCACTTCCTTGAAATGGGCTTCGGCATCCGGCTCTTTACTGACGTCCGGATGGTACTTTCGGGCCAGTTTGCGGTAGGAACGCTTGATCTCGTCCTGAGTCGCGTCCCGCTTCACGCCCATGATCTTGTAGTAATCTTTGTATTCCATAATGCTCGGTTCTGGTTTCGCCATGGATGGAGAGACGGCCCGGAAACCGATCCGGTTGATCGGTCACACCTTTGACCGCTGCCAGATGTTCCCATCCACAGCTGAGAATGCACACAGGTTCTACTGAAAATATTGGGGATCCGGGCGGACTTATCAAGACTCGAAACCGGGCAAATCCCGATACCCCGGTGGTTCAGGCAGATTGATGCCCCCTCCCCGGGGAGGGGGCATGACCTGGTTCCATGAGGGATGCCAGAAGAGCGATACCGATGCCTACCAGTTCAATGCCAGGTAGCGCTGCATACCACCTTTGCGGATCAGCAGCAGGATGCGCTTCTGTCCCCGGCTTTGATTCACCGCCTGTTCGAACTCGGCCGCACTGGAGAGACTGCGACGATTCGCCTGCAGGATCACGGTACCCGGGTCGATACCCGCCAGCGCCGCAATCGAACCTGGTCGCACCTCGCTCACCACCACCCCCTCACCGGCCCCGGTGCCGAACTGGTCCGCCAGCTCCGGAGTCAGGGTCTGAACCGTAAGGCCCAGTTCATCCGCGCTCTGGGTACCGCTTTGGGCGACCCGCTTGTCCTGGGTCAGCTCTCCGATGCTCACGTCCAGTTGCAGGGATTTGCCATCGCGCAGGATGCCCAGCTGGGCCGACTCACCCGGCGGCGTCAAAGCCACCTGGTTGCGGAAATTGCCCACGCTTGACACCGGCTTACCCTGGTAGCTGAGGATCACATCCCCCTGTTTGATACCGGCCCGGGAAGCAGGTGAATCCTCACTTACCTGGGCCACCAGGATGCCCTGGCCCGGCTCGATAGCGAAGGATTCCGCCAACTCAGGAGTGAGTTGCTGGATCACGATACCCAGGAAACCCCAGGTGACGCTGCCCCTTTCGATCAACTGATTGGCAATCGCCCGGTCGAGATTGCTGGGGATCGCAAAACCCACCCCCATATAGCCGCCGCTGCGGCTGAAAATGGCGGTGTTCATACCGACCACCTGGCCGTCCAGATTCACCAGCGGTCCGCCGGAGTTACCCGGGTTGATCGCCGCGTCGGTCTGAATGAAATCCTCATAGTCGTTGATGCCCACACCGGTGCGACCCTTGGCGCTCACCACGCCGACGGTCAGGGTATGGCTCAGACCGAAGGGATTGCCGATGGCCACGACCCACTCACCCACCTCGAGTTCCGCTGAGTCGCCCCAGTTCAATGCGGGAACACCACCGGTGGGTATTTCGATGACCGCCACGTCAGACTGGGGATCGCGTCCGGTCACCTTGGCCTCAAATTCACGACCGTCCTGAAGTTTGACCCGAATCTTGTCGGCGTTTTCCACCACGTGATTGTTGGTCAGGATATAGGACTTGTCAGAGAGCAGTCCGTCTTGTGTGGCGAAGATGAAACCGGAACCCTGGCCAATCGCACGTCGCTGCTGCGGCTGAGATTGTCGCGGTGTCATGTGGGGTGATCCGTGATACTGATCGCCAAAAAAGCATTTCAACATATCGTCGCCAAAAGGCCAGGGCTGGCTGAAGGGCATACCCTGATTGTTGTTCGACGATTGTTGCGCGGTGGTTTCTACCTGAATGAAAACCACCGAGGGGGATACGGAGCGGGCGACCGAGGCAAATGCCTTACCGGTCTGGCGTAAATTCTCCAGGCCGTCTTCCTGGGCCTGGACTGAGATCATGAAGAGGGAAATTGTTATCAGGAAGAGATGATTGAAAATTCTGCTTTTCATCTGTGTCCTCTCGTCAGTTGTGAGTACCTCGGTCAGTTCGTGCTTGAATTCAGGCAATCGGAATCACACGCACAGGAGCGCGCCCGGCGGATCAATCCGCCATCCCAATCATGTCGACCTGTGCTTTGACCCGAGCAAACTCACGCAAGTTCAATGCATGAGCAAAAGGTTTTTTGAAGTGGAGACTAAACTAACCGCCACACCCAGAGGATAGCCTTATGTTATGAACCAGGGCTCCTGCCCGGTGCGCGCCTCGTAGGCAAAATTCGAAAAACAGTTTGCGTTGTGCTGTTTGAGAAAAGGTGGAAGTCCGCGTATCTTGGCTCCGCCCGATTCACGATTGTAGGCAAAGTCCTTGATGCTTCCCTGCAGATCGACGAAATGGGCGCATTCATGAACGATGATGAATGCCTGCTTGAATGGCGCCGACTCTTCAAAGAACCGCTTGCAGAGAAAGATACTGTCAAGGCGCATTTTTACGCCCTTTTCCAGGGTATGCTTGCCGGATTTGAAATAACCTCCACCCGCTGCATAGGCTCTGAAGTCCAATACCAGGGGATCCCGTTCAAAGGTATGCACGCCCCACAGACCACCGGGCCTTTGAAAAACCTGCCACATCAAATTGAAGATTCCTTTGACATGGGCAAAGGCCTGTAGCGGGTTATGAGAATCATCGATGGAAAAATGTTTGTTATTAACCTGGCGACTAAGTATATCTGATATACTCTTCTTCCATGGAAGAGAAAATCGATGCAAGAAAATTACCACGCGAAGTGCTTGAG
>JBEVVH010000196.1:0-6297 GCA_040507245.1 Candidatus Thiodiazotropha sp. | reverse complement strand
TGGACGACAAGACGAAGTACACGGACTGGGACAACCGCGAAGACATCAAGGCGGAACTGAAAGTGGATTTGATCATGCTGCTGGCGGAGAACGGGTATCCCCCGATTACGCATGATGACGTGTACAAGGAGATATTCGAGCAGGCGCAGAACTTCAAGAAATACCGGAACGAAACCAGGGGCTGACAAGGCCGGCGAGCATGGAACAGGAGATGCAAGACGACTTATTTGAAGGGTTAGACGAACAGCCTTACGATGCCAGCACCGATGAGGAGCAGGCGCGTAGTCTACTGGATGGCCTGCTGGAAGAATCGAGGCTCTACAAGACCACGAAGGATTATCAGGCGTTACTCGATTTCACGGTCAAGCTGCGGAATTTCGCCCCATTTAACGCCATGCTGTTAAACATTCAGAAGCCGGGTTTGACTTATGCGGCTTCTGCAATGGATTGGAAGCTGCGCTTCAATCGCCACCCCAAAAGGGACGCCCGCCCGCTGTTAATCTTATGGCCGTTTGGGCCGGTCGCGCTGGTTTATGACGTGCAGGATACGGATGGCGATGACTTGCCCGAAGATGCACAGATGTTTCCCGCCAGAGGACAGATCGAAGAGAAGCGCATGAAAGACTTTGCCGGGATACTGGCGAAAAAGGGTGTTGAGTGGGCTTCATTTGATGGCGGGGATGGTTCCGCCGGGAGCATCGAATCCACGTCCAATTCAGGAAACGATCCCAAAGCCAAACGGCATTACCTGATGCGAATCAACCGTAATCATTCCCCTGTGGTGCAGTTCGTTACCCTGGCGCACGAATTAGGGCATTTGTTCTTGGGGCATCTTGGGAAAGATCGTGCGTTGAAGATTCCAGATCGTTTTAATGTTCCTCATACGCAGCAAGAGATTGAAGCCGAGTCAGTCGCCTATATTGTTTGTCACCGGCAGAACATTACACCCAAGTCGCAAACTTACCTGTCGAAATATGTGAAGGACGGCATTGGTGCGGATGATGGTCTGGGCGGCATGGATTTCTACCAGGTCATGCGAGCGGCGGGGCAGGTGGAGACCCTGTTGGGATTGGGCAGCCATGTGCATTTCACTCGCGCGAATTGAGCGTTGGGCGGAGAGGATGAGGGCTCTTTGACCATTTGACCGCCCGTCACGCCGCTTGCAAGCGCCGCGCTGGTCTTTCCCGCCCCCAATTGCCTGGGTCTCCGGTAAAGGTTCGGTGCTGCCTACCCAACCAGGGTCGGTGGTCGGCAATTGAACATAATGCTGGAATTATGCGCAGTGCAAAAACCGCGCTGTCCGCTTCGCCGCATAATTTGCATTATGTGTAAATTGCCTCCGCTTGTCTTGATCCCCCGCCCGGCCACCCGTCCGCCCCCAAGGGGCTCCCCTGGGCGGGCTAGGCGTGTTTATTGAGCGGGATCACTTCGGCCTGCTGCTTGTTCACGTAGTCGGCCCACTCCTGCATCATCTTGCGCCGTTTGGCGAACAGGTCGCCGCGCCGGTAGGCGGCTTCCACCTTGTTTTCGATGACATGGGCCAGGGCCATTTCCGCCACGTCACGGGGGAAGCTGGAGACTTCGCCGGACCAATCGCGGAAGCTGGAGCGAAAGCCGTGGGGCACATAGTCGCCCCGGTCGCCGTCCACGCCGTAACCCATGCCGCGCATCAGTTGCAGCAACGCCATGTTGGAGAGGGGGCGGCCATGGCGTGCGCCGGGGAAGAGATAGGGATTGCCTTCGATGCGGGGCAGGGCTTCCAGAATGGTCAGGGTGACATCGGAAAGGGGAACCCGATGTTCACGCCGGGCCTTCATCCGTTCGGCGGGTACGATCCAGACAGTGGCCTCCAGGTCGATTTCATTCCACTGGGCTTGTAGCACCTCACTGGTGCGGGTTGAGGTGAGAATCAGGAAGCGAAGCGCCAGCACCGATACACTGCCGTTGCCGGACAGCTCCGCCATGAAGGCGGGAACCTCGGTGTGAGGCATGGCGGGGTGATGCGTGACCTTCTTTACTCGCGTGGGTCTGGGTAACAGCTTGTCCAGGTGACCACGCCAGCGGGCGGGGTTCAGCGGATCGCGGTATTTGTGGGCGGCGGCATAGTCGAGGATGTTTTCGATTCGGCCTTGCACCCGCTTGGCGGTTTCGGTCTTGGTGGTCCAGATGGGGGAGAGGATAGTCAGAATGTTTTCAGTGGTGATGGCATCCACCTTCTTCTTGCCGATCTCAGGCCGGGCGTAGGTCTTTAGGGTGCTGACCCACTGCCGGGCGTGTTTGGCGTTCTTCCAGCCCCGGCGATGGGCGCGGATGTATCGGGCGGCACAGGTGGTAAAGGTGGGTGTTTTCTCCGGCTCAATCTGCCGTGCCTCGATGGGATCAACGCCGTCTTTCGCTTGCTTGCGGTGCTCGGTAGCTTTGTCCCGCGCCTCGGCCAGTCCCACATCCGGGAAGCTGCCCAAGCCCATCTCACGGCGCTTGCCGTCGATGGTGAAGCGCAGTACCCACTTCTTCGCGCCAGTATTGGAAACCACCAGCCGGAGACCGCCACCATCTTCATATTTGCCGGTGCCAGCAGTTGCTACCTTGCGCGGGGTGAGTTTGTGAATCGCCATGCCGTTATCCTCCGTTCCGGGTGGGGGACTGCGGGGTAAGTCCCCCAATCAGTCCCCCGATGTACTTGGATTATAGCGGATGTTGTCGGACTGTTCAGGATTATAACTATCTGTATAGAAAAGTAATTATGGATTTCTTTGGATGGCGTAAAACCATGTGTCGGCGGACTCCCTCTCCGCCATCTTCACGTTCGCCTGGTCATTTCTTTTGAAGGTTGCCATCGACTGGCCAGCCGAAGATTCTCCCTGTCTCCTACTTCCAACATGGAAGCTCCGCAGGTGGAGCATCACTCGTGATGCGGGGTTCCGGTTCTCTCCCATGCACGTAGCGCTGAATGAACTCTGAGCTGTGGAATGATCAGAGATGGTAGCGCGACGATGGCATGTCCAGGGAACTGCGCGGGGTGGGTTTACTTGGTCTCAACCGGAGCCGGTTCGGCACTCTCGCTGCCGCCGCCCGTCGCCGCGTCCATGACATCAGCGGCGGTATCCTTGGCGGCCTCCCATCCTTCTTTGGCGCCGGTTTTTGTATTTTCCCATCCCTCTTTGGAGGCGTCAGTCACCGCTTTGCCCATGCCGCTTGCAGCCTCTTTGGTGTTGCTCCAGGCCTCTTTGGAACCTTCGGAAACCGCTTCACCGACCTCGACGGCCGCCTCCTTGGTATTGTTCCATGCCTCTTTGGATGTTTCCGTGACCGCCTCAGTGACGCTTTGGGAAGATTCCTGGGTGGCCTCTGTCGAGGCCGCGGGGGTCTCTTCAGCGAGCGCCGTTGCGATGAACCCGATTGAGGCAATCATCAAACTGGCGCGAAGCAATCCGCGGGTACGCCAAATTGCAGTTTTCATGGTTCAACCTCCATCGGAGCTGTAGTGTATTGGATTCTGCGTTGAGTTCCGGGAGTTCAATCATAGGTGAAGGGCAGGCTTGGGCCAAGATGAAAATAAGATCGGATTGCGTAGGTATTTCCAAGCGGGGACAGGGTTCGGTCCGGCCGTCGTTCAAGCGGATCCTGGAGCAGGATGAGCGCGCCCCTGACTGTTCACACGACTGATCAGGTTCGGCTGTTTAGTGCGGGTTTCTGATTGTTTCTTGCGAACCGGGAGGGGTGTCGCTGTCCAATCCAGACAGGGCATCCAGGGACATGGGTTTTCCAAACAGATAGCCCTGAAAATACTGGCAGCCGAATTTTTCCAGGAGTTTCTTCTGCTCCAGGGTTTCCACCCCTTCGGCGATCACGCTGATGTTGAATGAATCGCTCATTGCCAGAATCGCCTGCACGATGGTTCGATCGGATGGGTCGGTTTCCAGGTCGCGGATAAAGGAGCGATCGATCTTTAGCTCCCGGATGGGCAGTTGCTTGAGATAAGACAGGGATGAGTAACCGGTGCCGAAATCATCCAATGCCAGTTGCACGCCCAATTCGTTCAGCTGGAGCATCTTTTCTCTGACCAATTCTATATTGTCCAGAACCACGCTTTCGGTGAGTTGAAGCTTCAGCCTCGGCACGCAACTCGGGCACTCGCTGTACTCGTTCGATGAAGTCTGGCTGGTGAAATTGACGGGCACTCACATTGACCGCGATACCGACGTTTGCAAAACGAGGGTTGCTGTCCCAGCGCAGCAACTGATCTCGGGCCTGTTCCATGACCCATTGGCCGATATCGATGATGAGCCCTGATTCCTCAGCGAGGGGAATGAACTGTGCCGGTGATATGCTGCCCCGGTCCGGGGAAAACCAACGCAACAGCGCCTCGTATCCGATAATCCTCCCCTGCCGGTCGGTTTGCGGCTGATAGTGAAGTTCCAGGCCCCCATTCTCGAAGTCTTTGCGCAGCGCGGCGGTCATGCTGTGTTTTTTGTCGATCAGGTTCTGCATCTCCAGGTTGTAGAAGCGAATGCAGTTGCGTCCCGCGTCCTTGGCCTGGTACAGTGCCACGTCGACGTGTTTGAGCAGGGTATCGATCGGAGTCTGCTGTCCTTTGAACAGCGTGATGCCGATGCTGGGGGTGTTATGGTGTTCGATACTGCCGTCGTTGAATCGATAGGTGGCCGCCAACGCAACACGGATCTTTTCGGCGATCTTCTGCAACTGGGTGGCGGCCATGTGCTCGGTTTCGGACAGGTCCTCGACCAGGATAATGAACTCGTCACCGCCGAGCCGTGCGGTGGTGTCGTTTTCACGCATGAGTTTGCGTAGCCGTTGTGCGACTTCGATCAGCAGTTGATCGCCCGCATCATGGCCATGGGTGTCATTGAGCGATTTGAAATCGTCCAGGTCGAGCATCAGCAGCCCGCCGTGGGCATTGTTGCGGTTGCTCGAGGCAAGGGCACGTTCCAGGCACTCCAGTATGAGTCTCCGGTTGGGCAACTGGGTCAGGGGATCGAGGTAAGCCAGGCCGTTGATCTGTTGTTGGGCTTCGATGGCGGCAGTGACGTCTTCCTGAATCAACACCACTTCCTGCAGGTTTCGGTTTTCATCGTATACCGGGTAGCTGAACGCCCGAAGCCAGATTATTTCCTTATCTTTGTGCGTGGTATCGAATCCCGTGATGACGTAGGGATGTGGATGAATGGTGACCGTTTCACCGTTAAAGGCGCGTTTCAACAGCGAGACGATCCCCAGTTCCTTAAGTTGTTTGTCCTCTAACAGACTGTAGTCATTCAGCGCTTCCAGGTTCAGACCCCACATCTCCTTCCAGGCCTTGTTGACCCGTAATGTATGGCCGTCCGGGGCGAACACCTGTATCGGCAGGGGCGAGTTTTCAGCCAGCATCCGGTAGTGCTGCTCGCTCTTTCGCAATCGGGCGTCAATCGCCATGCGTTCACTGATGTCGCTGTGGGTGCCCGCCATGCGAATCGGGTAACCGTGCGTATCCCTTTCCACTGCCTTGCCCCGGGTATGGATCCACTTCCAGTGGCCGTTCTTGCAGCGCATGCGCAATTCGGCGCTGTAGTCGTCCCGTTCCCCATTCAGGTGACGTTCCAGGATGTCAAGCACCTTATCCAGATCATCGGGATGGATCAGGGATTTCCAGCCCTTGTAGTCCTGGCTGATTTCATCTTGGGTATAGCCCAGCATGGCGCACCAGCGATTGTCGAAATAGGCTTGTCCGGTAGTGACATCCCAATCCCACCAGCCATCGCCGCTGCACCACAGAGCCTGTTCCAGTTGTTCCTTGACTTGTGCCACATCCCGCTCGCTCTGGTAGAAATGCCTGGCGATGAAGATAACGCCGGCAGAACTGAGAAGGATGAACGCCAGGGATCCCAGGATTCCCCAGAAGATCAGCAGTGCCTGTTCAGCCCTTATCTCGCTCATGTCGACCCTGATCAGGACCGTATAGGTCTGTGACCCGGTGGTGGGATTCAACACCCTGATCACCGCAGTCAGATGGTTGCCTTCGGGAATCAGGCAGCGTACTGCATCACCGCAGTGGTCGAGATAGGACTTCAGGGATGGCACCTCATTAGCCGGATACCCAAGCAAGGTGGCATCGCTGCTGCTGATCACGTAGCCGTTGCCGCCGATCAGCACGCCTTCCTCGACCGGCTCTTCCAGGATGTGGCTGATGAGGGAGAGACGTGAGATTGCACTGAGCAAGCGAGTCTTCGATCTCATGAAAGATTTTGGGACATCCAAGTCCACCAAAATCGATTCGATCTTTGACAGCCTATTAGTGCC
>JBEVVH010000195.1:0-6308 GCA_040507245.1 Candidatus Thiodiazotropha sp. | reverse complement strand
TCCTCTTCTCATTTTGATTGACCGCAACTTCAATCATGGCGCATTACGACGCCGTTCGTGAGAGGGGAGGAGACCATTACATCGGGCTACATGAAGGCACGCTGATCACAAACACCGCACTCCGTAGCCCGGGTGCAGCGCAGCGGAACCCGGGAGCAACGCTGCGAATGCATGGCGTGCTGAACAGGAGACGGGAAAATACCACTCGGATCAGATTCTGCTCTCGCGATGAGAGAGGGAGAGGAATCCATGTGTGATCAGTAAAACCGCCGAAAGGTATCCATACCTTTCGGTTACACGGTGATTACCGATCGATATCGTTGACGGGAAACGCCTTGGCAAAGGCGGTCAATTCATCCAGGGATGCACTGCTGCTGAAGAGATTCAGCATTCCCGGGGTCATCTTGAGACTGATCATGATCTCGTTGCGACTGCCCTCTTCCATGACCATTCCGGTATAACGGCCCAGGCGCACCTTTTTACCGCCGCCGACCAGACCCATCTGGCTGAACATGGCGCCCATGCCACCGCCGCCACTGGTATAACTGGCCTCGATCATCTGATCGCCCTTGTTGTACTCGGTGCGGATGCTGGAGAAACCCATCATCTTATTCTGCTCGATCTCACCGCGTTTCCATCCGGCCACATCCTGGGGAAAGCGATCGCTCTTCATGGACTGTTGCAGTTGCTCGAGGGATTCAAGGCACCATTTGGCCTCTTCCACGGCACCGGCAATGTCGTCCTCTTCATAGAGTTTTGCGGCCTGCTTACAGTAACTGGCCGGATCACCTTCCGCCGCCACGTTCAGGGACATGGCCAGGATCGCGACCGCGATCACGCCCAGGGTGCATTTTTTCATCATGACTCTCCTTAAGTGATTCAGGATTGAAGATCTTCGATCTCCGTTCACCCTTAAATCATAAAAGAAAACACCCGTAGACCAAACCCCGCTTGAACCCCTGCGTTGTTTTGTTCCATCGGCTATGCTTGTGTACTATGCCCCGGAAAGGGGTACGATTTTAGACACAAGACCGGTAACCAAGATCAGCCGGCAATGACGGGCACTGAGCCCGTAGCAATCACGCCAACCCTTATGCCGGTCGGACAACACGGTGATGGCCGACCGCTACGGGTGGAACTTGCTCTTCTGGCACAGACTCAAAGCATCCAACGCCTGGTAAAAAAACGACCCAATCATGACCGAGCTACGCGCGACTCTTTCAGCGGCACTCTGCACCCTGGCACTCATTCTGAGCACACCGCTCATGGCCGCATCCCAACCGGACGAAGATGTTTATTCGTTCGATGATCTGCCGATGAAGGATCTGCTGGTCTACCCGGACTGGTTCAAAAAGAGCTTTCTCGACCTGCCCAGCGACCTCAAGGAGGCGGTGGACAATGGCAAACAGGGCTTGATCGTCTACTTTGGGCAGAAACGCTGCGCCTACTGCAAACTGCTCCTGGAAGTGAATTTCGGCCTGTCTGACATCACCGCTTACACCCGAAGTCATTTCGACATCGTGCCCATCGATATCTGGAGTCCCGAGGAGGTCACCACCCCCGAGGGGGAGACCCTCACCGAGCGGGATTACGCCCTGCGCGAGAACACCAACTTCACCCCATCCCTGCTGTTTTACGATGCCGACGGAAAGCAGGTGTTTCGCTTGCGGGGTTACTACCCGCCTTATCAGTTTCGCGCCGCTCTGGAGTATGTCGCAGACAAGCACTATCTGAAGGAACCCTTCCCCCGCTATCTGGCCCGGGGCGATTCCGGAACCGCCTTCGAACCGGGGGATCTCAACGAAGAGGAGTTCTTCATTCCGCCGCCGCATAACCTTGACCGCAGCCGCTTTCCCGGGCAGCGCCCCCTGGTGGTCTACTTCGAGCAGGGTAACTGTCACGCCTGTGACGTGCTGCATGGGGAGCCCCTGCGCGACCCGGCAATCAATCGGCTGATTCGGGAATTCGATAATGTGCAGCTCGACATCCACGCGGACACACCCGTGATCACCCCGGACGGAGAACGTACCACCGCACGCAAGTGGGCTGAGGAGCTGGGGCTGTTTTACACCCCATCGATGATCTTCTTCGATGAAAAAGGCAAGGAGATCATCCGGGTCGATTCAGTGGTCCGCTTCTATCGCCTACGCAATGTCATCACCTACATCACCGACCGGGGATATCGCAATTATCCGGACTACCAGAGATGGCGGGCCGACGCGGGCTTGTAACCCCGGGACGGCACGCGGCGCCTGATTCAAGATCGTGAGCGGACCGCCGATACCCTGACGGTTAGGGGCAGGGAACGATGGACTTAAGAGAAGAGAACCGAATCCCTGCCCGAACTGCTCAGCGGCATGTCGGAAGGACTGCTCACCTCCTTCGATGTCACCAGCATCCTGTTGCTGCTCCACGACCCGGATCACGAACTGCGCCACCTGCTCGGCAACAGCGGGATCAGCGAGGAAGCCTTACCCTATGTACGCTTCGTCGATGAACTGATTCCGGTCAACCATCGCTATCAGTACATCAAAAGCCCCTGGCTTGGGCCGTTTCTGTCGCCGGAATACGACAACCTGTTCAATCATCCCGACGGACTGCGCAGCATGGCAATCCTGCCCCTGTTCTGCGGCAACCAGCTGGTAGGCAGTATCAACCTGGGCAGCCGCGATCCGCAGCGCTTTACCCGTCAACATGCCTGCGACTTTCTCGCACGCCTGGCGACCATCTGCGGAGTCTGTCTGGAGAATGTCACCAACCGGGAACGGCTGCTGATCAGCGGACTGACGGACCCGCTCACCCAATTGCACAATCGCCGTTATCTGGATCGTCGCCTGGAAGAGGAACTCGCCCGGGCCAGCCGTTACCGGCAACCCCTGAGCTGTCTGTTCATCGATGCGGATCATTTCAAGCGCATCAACGACGAGTACGGCCACCCCGCGGGCGACCGGGTGCTCACCGAACTGGCGAAACGGATTCGCTCACAGCTGCGCGCCAGCGATGTGGCGACCCGCTACGGCGGCGAGGAGTTTGCCCTGTTGTTACCCCAGACCGCAATTTCCGAGGCGCTGATGCTGGCCGAGCGGATTCGTCTTGAGATCGCCTCCCAACCCATCCCCCTGGAGGATGGCATGAGTCTGTCGATCAGCGTTTCCATCGGCGTCAGCGAAGCCCTGCCGATGCTGGGGAAATCCCATCATCGTGAGGTCGGGGCGCATCTTCTGGCCTGTGCGGATCAGGCGCTCTATCTTGCCAAGGCGAACGGCCGCAACCGGATCGAAAGCGAGGTCGCGGATCAGCAACCCGGCCACGTCACCAAACACATCAAACAGCCTGTTTGAGAGGTTCCCGGCAAACACGAACCGTCTGATTCAAACAGATCTGTTACATCGTTTGAGTATTCCCATAATTGCCGACACGACACATTCCGGTTCGCTGATTTGTGGGAAATGTCCACTCTTGAGACACTCGACCCGCTCGGACATGGGTGATAGATCCAACAGTGCTCTCTGATAGTCCTGATGAATCTCAAATGCCTGCTGCGGCACCAAAGGCATCCGCGCCATTCCGCTGACCACCGTGACCGGAAGAGCGGGAAAGGGAGCGGCAAGGTGGATTTGACGCAGGGTCTCTTGAATGACTTCATCTTCTGAGTATCTGTAGGGATCAAACCGCTTCTCGATCCACTTGATCAGATTGTTCAAGCCATTGACAACCCTGGGCGGCTTGATCGATTGCTGGATGCTGATCTCGTCGGGATGTGCCGCATCGACAAACACAACGCCCAGGACATCGGCCGGGTGCAGCCGTGCATAAAGATTGGCAAACAGACCTCCCAGGGAATGGCCCACCAGCAGGCAGGGGCCTTGGAGTGCGCGCTGCTTGAGCAGTTGGCGCAAATCCTCAACAACCGTTTCACCCGTCTGGTCCGCCGCGGCCTTTTCCGAACGCCCCACCCCCCTGCGGTTATAAAGCAAAACCCTGTGATGCTCACTGATCCTGGGGTAGACCCTTTCCCAACTGGAAAAGGGCATGCGAAAACCGTTCAGGAAGACAACGACCTCACCGCCATCACCTGATTGGAAAAATTCAAGACCGTCCATAGCCTGCCCCTCACCGATCCTGTGACACCCACAGTTTTCGTACCTGCGGTTATGACAGGCCTCAATCCGTTAACGTCTTATGGGTTCCGTCACAATAGGGCGGATTCTTGGTTTGCTTGCAGCGACACAGCCAGTGCTCGCCACTTTTCTCGGCCTTAAAGCCCAATGGCTCAATTCCGGTACCCTGATGGGAGCCGTCACAGAACGGTTGATTGGCGGAGCGCCCGCAGGCACACCACCAGTATTCCTTACCCGCCACCAGCTCCACATTGATCGGCTGTTTGGCCGCAATAACAGGCTTTTCCAATTAGCACCTCCACGCAAGTATGAGATCACGAACTGATCAGCCGCAACTAACCAGTTGAATTTAATAATATAATTCTGATATGAACCACACAGCGGCCGTTTTTGATACAATCACCGGACGATATCGTCCGATCCTTACGGATCCCCACGACTCCGAAAAATTGATCTGCCGGCCCTGCGCCGATTCATAAGATTACAACATTTCACGCGGAAATATCTGCTACTCTCTCCCCCTGAATTAACAGACCATCCCTGATTCA
Source organism: Candidatus Thiodiazotropha sp. (assembly GCA_040507245.1). GTDB lineage: Bacteria > Pseudomonadota > Gammaproteobacteria > Chromatiales > Chromatiaceae > Thiodiazotropha. The sequence continues at coordinate 1,639 of JBEVVH010000195.1, read as the reverse complement.
TGACCGATAGCGAAAACTGGATCGACTTCGACAACCAGCACGTTTGGCACCCCTACAGCGCCATTGGCGCCGACCTACCGGTATTCCCTGTAGAGTCTGCCAATGGGGTTCGGATTCGCCTGGCGGATGGCCGGGAACTGATCGATGGCATGTCCTCCTGGTGGTGCGCCATTCATGGCTACAATCACCCGCACCTGAATCAGGCCATCGAATCCCAGCTCAAGGACATGGCCCATGTCATGTTCGGCGGTCTGACCCATAAACCCGCCTCGGATCTGGCCCGCAAGCTGATCGAGATCACCCCGACCCCGCTGCAATCCGTATTCTTCTGTGACTCCGGATCGGTCTCCGTGGAAGTCGCCCTGAAGCTGGCGATTCAATACTGGCAGGAGAAGGGCATGCCGGAGCGGCAGCGCTTTCTCACGGTTCGCCGGGGCTATCATGGCGACACCTTCGGCGCCATGTCCGTGTGCGACCCCGACACCGGCATGCACAGCCTGTTTTCCGGCATCCTGCCCCAACAGGTTTTCACTGATGCCCCAAACTGCTATTTCGGCCATCCCTGCAAAGGGGACAATGCCCGGGATCTGTCCGAGAAACTGCGTGAGCATCATCAGAAGATCGCCGCAGTGATCCTGGAGCCGATCGTGCAGGGCACGGGCGGGATGCGCTTCTACTCCCTGGAGTACCTGCAGGAGGTACGGCGGCTGTGTGACCAGTTCGGCGTACTGCTCATACTTGACGAGATTGCCACCGGCTTTGGCCGCACCGGCAAGCTGTTCGCCTGTGAACATGCCGACGTGATTCCCGACATCATGTGTCTCGGCAAATCCCTCACCGGCGGATACCTGAGCCTGGCCGCCACCCTCACTACAGAGGAGATCAGCCAGACCATCAGCAGAGGCGATCCCGGGGTATTCATGCACGGCCCCACCTTCATGGCCAATCCCCTGGCCTGCCGGGTTGCCCTGGCGAGTATCGAGTTGCTGCTCGAGTCCCCCTGGGAAGAACGAATTCAAGCCATCGAAGCCCTGCTATCGGAGGGTCTGGCCCCCTGCCGCGAGATGCCTCAGGTGGAGGAAGTGCGAGTGCTGGGCGCCATCGGAGTGGTGGAGATGAAGAAGCCGGTCAATATGAAGCACATCCAGAACTGCTTCGTCGAAGCCGGGGTGTGGGTGAGGCCTTTCGGAAAGCTGGTCTACCTCATGCCACCCTATATCATCAGTGAAGAGGATCTGAGGACCCTGACCGAAACCGTGGTCAAAGTGGTTGAGACCTGTCCGATCGATTGAGCGCTGTTCCCACTCACTCGATGTCATTCTGCATCGTATCAATCGCACCTGCCCTAAACCTGCGGGAAACCAACAGACTGTTGCAGGTTCAAGTCTGCTCCCCGCACATCATCCAGCTGCCACAGCACAGTAACACCCACCCGTAGCCCGGGTGCAGCGCAGCGGAACCCGGGAAGCCAGACCGGAGCAATCCGCTAACAAAACTTCGCATCCCTGCTTCAGGCGCGTGCCACATCTCCCGGGTTACGCGTTGCTTCACCCGTATATGGTCTCCTCCCCATTTGCAAGGCATCTTGTGGTTAATGTCAGGGACAGGTTTGCTGCCGTATATCCGGCCTCCTTGTAAG
>JBEVVH010000194.1:0-6401 GCA_040507245.1 Candidatus Thiodiazotropha sp. | reverse complement strand
GGCGGCAATCCCAACCTGGAATCCCTGGCTCAGGTCATTGGTGAGGCCTGTCCCAGCGGCCGGCTCGGCGATCAGCTTCAGGCCGACTGTAATGCGGTGGTCGGAGCCGCCATCGGTGGCGATGCCAATACCGCCCGTGCACTGCAGCAGGTGGTGCCGGAATCCGCCACCAAGGCCAACAACGTATCGCGTCAGGGCGGTGAGACCCAGGTGCGCAACCTCGGTTCACGGATCTCCGCGCTGCGCTCGGGAGCCCGGGGTCTGTCCTTCAATGGTCTGGATTGGCGCATTGATGGGGAAGATCTGCCGCTGCAGCTCATGGCGGAAGCCTATCGCCAAAGTCAGGGGGGCGGCGCCAGTGCGGATAATCAACTGCTCGAATCCCGGCTTGGCGTGTTTGTCACCGGTGACATCGCCAGCGGCAGCAAGGATGAAACCGACCTGGAAACCGGGCTCGACTTTGACACCTATGGTCTCACTGTCGGCGCCGATTACCGCATCAACAACCAGTTCATTCTGGGTGGCGCCTTCGGTGTCATCAATACCCAGGCGGATCTGAATGACAATGCGGGCGATCTGGATACCCAGGGCTACAGCCTGAGTCTCTACGGCACCTATTACAGCGAGCAGAACTACTTCATCGACTTTGCCGGTTCCTACGGTGTGAACAACTTCGAGCAGACCCGCAACATCGTCTATCAGCTCGATGGCCTGGCCAACGTCAACCAGAAACTCGATGCGGACTACGACGGTGACATGGTCAGCCTGTTCGTCGGTTCCGGTTACGACTTCAGCCGTGGCGCCTGGAGCTTTGGCCCCCGGGTCGATCTGGAGTACGTACGCTCGAACGTGGATGGATTCACCGAAAAGGTCTCCAATGCCAACGCTGACGGTGGCGGCTGGGCGACCCGTGTGGAGGATATGGATCAGACCTGGCTGACCATGAATCTGGGTGGTCGTGTGAGCTACACCCACAGCACCGACTGGGGCGTGCTGATTCCCTATGCACGACTCGACTGGCTGCACGAGTTCAAGGATGACTCACAGACCGTCAACGCCTACTTTGTGGACGATCCGTCTCCCCAGGCGATCGAAATCTCCACCGAAGATCCGGATCGTGACTACATGCGGTTGCGTCTCGGCACCTCGGCCCAGTTCCAGAACGGTCTGGTGGGCTTCTTTGACTTCGGCACCCTGTTTGCCAACAGTCGCTGGAGCAGCAACAACGTCAGTGTAGGTATCAGGATGGAATTCTGATCCTCACCGGGATCCGGTCACATGACCGGATCCCGGTGCTGTCCGGTCAAAACCCACAAACCGATTCCAGCTCTGATTCTCAGTCGTTCTAAATACGATCCTGAGGTTGAAGGGGCGTTACTTCAGTCCACCCAAATAAGGTTCTTGTGAACCCCGCCAGCAGGCAACTTACTCGCTTCCAACCATCAATCTCGGATTCCTGCGGAAGTGAACACCCGACGACGGGCTTCCGCTTATTTGCACTGTGGGTACAAGGGAGGTTGGCAGGCAACTGTAGACTGGCAGCTGTCAGCTCAGCGAAGCATCACGTTTTGCGATCAGCTTGAGTCGCAGCATCAACAGGCAGCCGATGAACATGACCCCAGCCGCCAGGTAGAGTCCCTGCTCATAGCTGCCGCTGTTGCGTGCTATGAGGCCCGTCACCGCAGGCGCGGCGATCTGCGCAATACCGTATGAGATGGTCATCTTGCCCATCATCTTGGCCGGACGGGTAGGGTAGTAGCGACCCGCCATGGTCAGTACCAGACTGACGATGCCGATGAAGGTGCCGCCAAACAGCAGTGCCCCCAGCAGGGTCATTATCAGATTGGGCAGGAGTGCCGGTAACAGGATCCCCACCACTTGAAGTACGAACGCCAGGGTCAGGGCATTCAGATCACCCACCCGTCGTGCAATCAGATCCCAGATGATGCAGGCCGGGGTGGCACCCAGACCCAGCAGCAGAAAGGTCCAGGTACCGCTGCCCGAGAGCCCGGGGGTCTGTTCGACGATCGCAACAATAAAGGTAGTGCTGACTACGTAGCCGACTCCGGCGCAGAAATAGATCAGGATAAACAGGCGCAGAAAGTCCCGGCTCGGCGGATTGTCGTGCATGCTGGCGCCGCCGCGGGTGGTGCTGGTGGTATCCGGTGGGGGCAGCCAGGCCCAGGCGGGAATCAGCAGAACAGCTCCGGTCAGACTCAGGATCCACCACTGCTCATGCCAGTCGAACCAACCGCTGAGAAACTCCACCAGGGCGGAGCAGAGCACGATTCCGGCACCTACTCCGGCAAAGTGAATGCCCAGTTCGCTGCGATGATCATGGTGAATCAGCCAGTTGAGAATCAGTCCTGAGCCGAACAGCAGTCCCGCCGCACTGCTCAGTCCCGCCACAAAGCGCGAAGCCGCCCACACCCAGAGGTGATCGGTCATTCCCATTAGTACGGTGGAGAGCACGGCAAACACCAGGCCAAGACGGTAAAGCCGGTCCTTCAGGACCAGGTCGCTGATCAGCGAGGCGATGATCGCCCCGCACAGATAGCCCACATAATTGATCGAAGCCAGCCAGCCGCCTTCGGCGATACCCAATCCCGCCTGCTGCTGCATCAATGGCAGCATCGGGGTATAGGCAAAACGCGCAATCCCAAGGGTCAGAATCAGACTGACGATCCCGGCGCTGAGTACCTTGAGGCGGGCAATGGCATCAGACATGAAATCTACCTGTGAAAAACCGGCAACATAACAGTTTCAGAGCAAAAGACCACCCCAATGATCCAACATAACCCGTTCCAACGTAGCCCGGATGCAGCGAAGCGGAATCCGGGAACCCCCGGTCGATCGATAAACCGGCACGACAACCTACCCACACATCTCATTCAAGTCACACACCAGCCAAACCAACCGCGTTGACAAACCGCCCGCCATAGACCGAGGATGTGCAAAGGCATTTGTACGGGGCAGGCAGCATGGGCTTCATCAACGGCATCACCCTTCTACTCATCTATCAACTCGTCGGCGAGGTGACGGTCCTGTGGCTGGAACTCCCGGTTCCGGGACCGGTGGTGGGAATGATCTTGCTGTTTCTGACCCTGCTGATTCGGGGACGCTCCACTGAGCCCTTGAACCAGGCCAGCAGCACGCTGCTGAGTCACCTCTACCTGCTTTTCGTCCCCGCAGGTGTCGGCCTGGTGGTCCACCTCAACCTCATTGGCGATGCCTGGTTGCCGATCCTTCTCACCCTGGTGTTCAGCACCCTGATCACCCTGGGCGCGACCGCCGGAATCTTCTGGCTGACTCTGCGCCTGCGCTCGGGGAGATCCTAAGTATGCCGGAAAAGAATCTCGCCGCGATCTGGGTCTACCTTTCCACCACCCCGCTGCTGGGGCTGACAATTACCCTGATTGCCTACGGACTGGCCTATCGGGTTTACATGCGGTTCAAGGCCAACCCCCTGTTGCACCCGGTGTTCCTCTCCGTGAGCCTGTTGATCGCGCTTCTGCTGCTCACCGGTACACCCTACAGCGCCTACTTCGAAGGCGGCCAGTTCGTCCACTTCCTGCTCGGGCCCGCGACCGTCGCACTCGCCATACCCCTCTATCATCAATGGCCCAAACTCAAGCGACTCTGGCTGCCACTGGGCGTTACCCTGGTGTCGGGCGTGGTGGTCGGCGCCATGAGTTCGATACTGCTGGCCCAGTTGTTCGGAATCGGCGACCAGACGCTGCTCTCACTGGCGCCCAAGTCGGTGACAGCCCCGGTAGCCATGGGCATTGCGGAAAAGATCGGCGGACTGCCCTCATTGACCGCCGTATTCGTGGTGATCACCGGTATTCTGGGCGCTGCGGTCGGCACCCGAATATTCGCACTCATGCGCATTCAGGACGACAGCATCAAGGGGTTCGCTATGGGCATTACCGCTCACGGCATAGGAACCGCGCGCGCCTTTCAAATCAGCCAGGAGATGGGCGCCTTTTCCGGCTTGGCGATGGCCCTGGCCACCTTTACAACCGCCATCATACTGCCCTGGCTGTTGAATTATCTCGGGTATTACTGAACAAACGGGTATACGGTGTGACGACTCAACAATCACTCAGTCGGTGAAAAGCAGTCACTAAGCACCTATTCTTAGCAACCGGTGATCACAGGAGAGCAATCATGAAGCGGCCTGGAAAAAATCACACCCGACTCAAACGGTTCTACCATGACATATCCAACCACACCCCATTCAGTAAAATGGTGGTGTTGCTCATCGTCTTGTGGTTGCTGTTTTCCTCCGGGGTCTACCTCGCGGAACAGACCAGCGTCCAGCCGACCCTGGCCAGCTACGGTGAAGCCCTCTACTGGGGCATCGCCGCGTTTTCCACAGCGGGAATCGCCGATACCCCCAGCTCCGGCTGGGCAAAACTCATCGGCGGTACCTGGATCGTGATCGGATCCGCGTTGTTCTTCGGCGCGATTGTCGCCACCATCACCGGCTATTTCATGCGCCCGATGCAGCGGCCCCACAAGAAGATCATCGACACCATCGAGTACAATCTGGAACAGCTCAATGACCTGACCCTCGAAGAACTCGATTTGCTCAAAGAGACCGTCGACACCCTGATCGCCCATGTGGAACAGCTCAAGGCACAGAGTCGGAGCAGGGCGGACACCAAATCGACCTCTGCCGCCTAAAATCCGTTGCCAGTGAGGTCGAGCGCCACTGACAGTCTCTATCCAATCAAGATAAGGATTAGCCACTGATCCATGAATAACAGTAACCTGTCACTCACCATCAAAGCCCTGACATTTTCGGCGCGCAAACATCGGGATCAGCGACGCAAAGACGCACAAGCCACCCCCTACGTCAATCACCCCATAGAGCTGCTGAATATTCTGGTCAACGAAGCTGGGGTAGAAGATGCAGAAACCCTCGCCGCCGCACTGTTGCACGACACGATCGAAGATACGGAAACCCATGTCGAGGAGATCGAAAACGAATTCGGACTGGTCATCGCCAGCCTGGTCATGGAAGTCACCGACGACAAGACCCTGAGCAAACTAGAACGCAAAGCCATGCAAATCCACCACGCACCCCATCTATCCGACAAGGCCAGGCTGGTCAAACTGGCAGACAAGATTGCCAACCTGCGGGATATCCATCGCAGCCCACCGGTAGGCTGGGAACTTGAACGCCGTCAGGCCTACTTCGACTGGGCCAGGGATGTGATCAAAGGAATCCGCGGCACCCACCCTCGCCTCGAAGCCCTATTCGACGAAATCTACCAAATGCGCCCCAAGACCTAACCCCCCAACCGTAGCCCGGATGCAGCAAAGCGGAATCCGGGAACCAGCAGAATCTGAAAAAAAAACAAAAAACACAGAAACCCGTACCAAGTAAACTCCCTCTTCCCTTGCGGGAGAAGGCCGGGGAGAGGGGTATCAACAAAACACCACCCATCAAACCGTCAAAAAATTAAGCAAAATATACAAAACAACAAAAAACCCCCCAACAAAGGTCCAAAACCGATCCCACCGACGATTTTTCAAGACAAAGGCTTTAGTTTGCTCCCGAATAGCCGATCGAGCACCCTCATCCAATTCTGGATCAATCCAGACCCGCTGATGATGCAGCATGTCAGACTCCGCAGCGGAAATCGCACGAATCAGATCCGCATGATAGAGGTGGGTATCAACATCCACCAGCGTATGCCCCAACCGATCATGCAGATGCATTTGCGCCGCCTCGACATCAGTAAACCGGGCGATATAGCGAATATGCGAGCCATCCTCGCTATCCTGGGTGTTCGGCAAATCATCACGGATCAAAACCCGCATCATACCCGGGTGGTCAGAGTGCGTGATCAGGACAAGATAGCCAGTTTTCATGGTCAGAACCGAAGGCGTAAGGACTGCTTACTATTTCATTTAAAGGCCTATCAATCAACTCATTGGCAGTAGGGTCTGGCAGGCTGTTGAAATTCTACTTAGAGGACATGATCTTGCGTTGAAATCCGCTTCAAAGCGCTCATTTACTCCAGTAAACTGCGCTTTTTCGGCGGATTTTTCAGTGCCTCTCGCTCGTCTGTGCGAATTTCAACCAACCGCCGCGGCGGGTTCATCAAGTTAAATATTGAAAGAGCTGACAGTTTGAGCATCGGGTGTGATAGAAAATAATTCTGAACTGAATGGACCCTGGTTGGAGACTGAGAAACTTGAAGGTTGGCCGAAAGAACTTGGGAATATCTGAGTAAAAGCTTGTACAGGAACTGGATCGACTGTCTCCAGTGCATACTGAGAGAAAGACAAAATTGCCAGCTATTAACTCGGCTCAATAATAGGGAGATATTTTAACGGATATCACGTATTATTCCCGGATGGAAAAAATTGATGCACGAACACTAACA
>JBEVVH010000193.1:0-6402 GCA_040507245.1 Candidatus Thiodiazotropha sp. | reverse complement strand
TACAGTCGGCCTGAAGCTGATCGCCGAGCCGGCCGCTGGGACAGGCCTCACCAATGACCTGAGCCAGGGATTCCAGGTTGGGATTGCCGCCAGTGTAGGGGTCCAGCAGATCGGCCACCGGGTTGCTCGAGGTGGCTACTGCTGCGGTTCCTGACAATGGTATGCGGTTGATACCCGTATTGGTGTCAATGCTCAGGGTACCCGAGAGGGTCCCTTCAGACTTGGGCAGGAAGGTGATCTGAATCTCGCAACTGGCGCCGGCCGCAAGACTGGCACCGCAAGTATTGGTTTGGGTGAAATCCCCTTCCGTGGTAATGCCGTTGAGGATCACCGCCACACTACCAGGATTGGTCAGAATCAAGGCTTGAGGCTGGGACTCCGCATCGACCGTGGTGTCCGGAAAATCCAGGATGGACACCGATGGCACCAGGTCGGATCCATTCGCAGGATCGACGGCATGGACACTCAGCGCCACAGACTCGGAAACCGGGGCGCCGCCGCTCATGGCCGAGACCGATAACGCTCCAGTGAGATCACCGATCGTGGTCGGTACCGCCGCAATCGTGACTGTACAGCTGGCGCCCGCAGCCAGGCTCGCCGGGCAGTTGTTGCTCGCGGAGAAATTCCCGCCTTCCAGCAGGATCGCCAATTCGGTCAGGGAAACGTTTCCGGGGTTGGAGATCGTCAGAGTCCGGCTGGCGCTGCTCTCACCCACCACTGTGTCATCGAATGCAAGTGCGATATCCGAAACCGAAAGCATAGCGGCCTGGACGACTGCGCTCAGTGCGACACTGTCCGACAAGCTACCCAGAGTATCGGCACCGGTCACCGACAGCGTTCCTGTTACATCCCCCAGGGTGTCGGAAGTGACACTCAACTGTACGGTACAACTCTGACCCGCAGCCAGGGTACTCGCACAGTCGTTAGTCTGGGTAAACGGCGGTGTGGCGCTGATGGCGCTGATCGATGCGGTGACCGCCCCCGAATTGCTCAAGATCACTTCGACCGGTGAACTGGGGGTATTCAAGCTCACGTCACCCAGATCGACCACAGCACTGCCGAATTCAAGGGCTGCCCGGGGAGGCATGACGCCAGAACCGCTCAGACTGATTTGTTCGTTAAAGGCTCCTCCGCCAACGTCGAGACCGGCAACTGTCAGCGTACCGCTAGAGATGCCGTAGGTCTGGGGTGAATAGGTAATGTCAATGGTACAGGTGGTCATGGCATTCAAGATCAGATCATTGACCAGCATCGGACAGTTATTGGTCACAATGAACGGCCCGGTTGCGCTAACCGTGGTGAACTCGACCGCATCGGTGGTGTTGAGATTACTGAAGGTGACTGTCCTGGTACCGCTGGTAGAGCCAACCACAACACTGCCAAACGCGATGGAAGCCGGGTCGATGCTATAGACCGCCGATGCACTCATTGAAAACAGTGCCAGACCGGCGACAACCAGATACCGGATCAATCCGGACATACAACGATCCGAAGACCATGCGCGACTGCGCTGAGACATATCACTTTCCCCTTTTATTTTAAGTTTCAATTCCTTCCCAGCCACCGAGAAAACCAGAATCCAGGCACAAGGGCGGGATTGAGATTCGCCCATTTCCCTGGCGTTTTCAAGACTTGAGAAAGTGATAAATTACCACTTTCCTTCCTGAAGACTCAGTAATTGCACACTTGGAAAAGCGCTGACCTGATGCATATAACAGGAGTCTGCTCACAGGTCCGGTGGAAAGCCTAAGTCCCCTATCCTGCCCCATCTTGAAAGGACTCGAAAATAGAAACCCGGGAATGCGAAAGGATTTTGTGGGTGGTTTGAGACTAGGCCAGGGTGGCGAGATAATCGGAAAACATGCTTTGATTCATGGGCTTGGCAATATGAAAACCTTGTGCGTATTCCACATTGAGGTTGCGCAGGTAGTCCAGTTGCACCTGATTCTCCACGCCTTCCGCGATGATCTTGATGCCCAACCTGTGCCCCATCAGGACAATCGCCTCTGTCAGGGATTGGTCGTCAGGATCTTCCGGCAGACCGTCGACAAATGTCTGATCGATCTTGAGAAAATCCAGGGGAAACTGTTTGAGATAGGCCAGAGAGGAGTAACCGGTACCGAAATCATCGACCGCCGAGGCCACGCCGAGTGATTTCAGATCCTGGAAGACGCTTAACGCGGTCTTGTCATTCTGCAGAAACAGATTTTCCGTGATCTCGATGCACAGGGTGATGCCATGCTCAACCGCCTTCTGCAGGGTTTGGCTCAGGGACTCTCTGAAACTGTCTTCACAAAAATAGATCGGAGGCACATTGACCGCCAACCAGAACTCGTCAGGCCGGGCTGACCACTCATGGACATCGATCATGATGCGTTGCAGCAGCCAATCGGTGATCGGCCGAATCAGGCCGAACTGTTCGGCGATGGGGATGAATTCACTGGGGGTTATCTCCCCCAGTTCCGGATTGCTCCAGCGCAGCAGTGTCTCGGCGCCAACCACCATCCCGTCAGACAGGCGAATCACCGGCTGGTAGACCGGATAGAGTTCGCCCTCTTCCAGGGCATGCCTGAGACGGCTCTCGAGGGCCATCTTCTCCCTCACCTGCTCATTCATCTCCCGGGTGAAGAAGCGAAAGGTGTTTCGCCCCGAACGTTTGGCCTCGTACATGGCGATGTCAGCATGGCTCATGAGCGTGCCGACACTCTCGCCATCATCAGGGAAAAGCGAAATGCCCATGCTGGATGTCACATTGATCTCGCTTTCGTAGACTTCGAAGGGAACCTTCACCGACGCGATCAGGCGGTCCAGTATGATCTGCAGATCCTCAGCGGGACTTTTCAGATTCGGCACCAGGGCCATGAACTCATCACCGCCCAGTCGACTCAGAGTGTCCTCATCGCGCAACTGCTCCCAGATCCGGTTGGCGACCTGCACCAGCAAGCCGTCACCGGTTGCGTGGCCGAGACTGTCATTGACCATCTTGAAGTTGTCGAGATCGATGTAGATCACACCAATCTTGGTCTTTTCCCGCATTGCGTGCTGCATCAGTTGTTGCAGACGGTCCATGGCGAGAAAACGGTTGGGCAAGCCGGTCAACTGGTCGTGGGTAGCCTGCTCCACCAGGGTCTCCTCGAAGGCCTTACGTTCACTGATGTCCTCTTTCACCGCAAGGTAGTGGGTGATCGTGCCCTGTTCATCACGAATCGGCGCCAGTACCGCCGATTCCCAGTACTCGTTACCATTCTTGCGGTGATTGCGGAACTCTCCCCGCCACAGGTCACCCTGACTCAACTTTTTGATAATCCGTTGCCGTTCCTCAGGATCGTTGGTCTCGTTGCCAAACATCGGGATCTGTTTGCCAATCACCTCGTCCCGGTAATAGCCGCTCACTTCGCAGAATTTTGGATTCACATACTCAACGTGTCCCTTGAGATCGGTAATCACCACGGATGCGGGACTCTGCTCCACCGCCAGGGACAGCTTGGTGAGTTCCAGGTTGGCGAGTTGACGCTGATGTATCTCCTCGGCTAATCGCTGGTTGCTGGAAATCAGCGCCTCGCGATCGATATTGATCTCATCCATCATGGAGTTGAAGCACTTGGCCAGGTGACCGAGTTCATCCTGTTGCTGCACCTCGACCTGGTGTGTGAAATCCCCTTCTGAGACCCGCATCGCCGCGGTTTTGAGCCTGCCCACGGGATCGAGCACATGCCATTTGAAGATCATGAAGATCAAGGCCCCCAACGCGATCACGATGGCACTGAAAATTTTGATCAGATCTGTCAGTACCTCGCGGGTGTGGGCCTGCATCGGCTGGGTGTCCAACCCTACCAGCACCTGACCGAGTTCCTCTCCGTTCGCAACAATCGAAAAACTGTAAAAGATGACTTTATCGACATTCAAACGTTGGGGATCCTGGGTTTCATCGATAGTGGTGATCCAGGTTTTTACCTGCTCCCGGGTGATGCCCGGTGGCAGATAAGTGGTCATGGGAGTGCCGCCGGGTGAGCGGATCTGGGCAAACAACACATCTTCGTCTTCTGTGATCTGTTTGACATAGCGATCCAGCATGGTGATGTCGAAGGTATAGATGGCATCAGGACTGATCAGCGCAATAAACCGGCCGAGCGCCACCACTTTAGTTTGCAGGCTGTTAGCCAGCAAGGTTTGCTGGGCAGAGTAGACATAATAGGCCGCACCACCCAGGGTGAGCAGCAACACGATGCCGATCCAAAAAATGAAACGGGCTCGCAGACTTCGGCTGAAGACGATCCCGTTCGAGCGAAACTCAGAACCCATGGCTCAGACACCCATCCCAAGGCCTGGCTGACTTTGACCAGCCCCCGGTCGGCGGGCAAGGAGCCCAGCGAGATTTCCCCTTGGGCGTCAAGCTGACGCCAGAGCGTTATTGAAATACTCAGGACAGCACCATTCGGGCTTGAGTCATAGCCCTGGAGCGAAACCCCATCCTTCAGCATCAACATCTGACGTCTCACTCCGAGCCTGGCACAAACATGTGATTGACGTGAACATAACAACCGGGGACAGAATCGTATCCGGCGTACGTTACATCCGGATCCTGTTGTTCCGTCAGATTAATTCTCGACTCAGTGATCATTGATATAATCAATGATCAGCCGGTGGGCATCGTAATCCTTGTCGGTAACCGGATTGAGGGCCGTCAATCGGGCCTTTTTCAAAATCCTAGCCCCATCCTCAGTCGCTTTCAAATCCACCAATAGTGTCTGGATGCGCGCCTTCAGATCAGGATTCATCTCAGACTTCACCGCCCAGGGCAGATGTGGCAGCGGATCGCTGATGGCGATGAGATCGAGTTGATCCACATCGATTTTCGAAGTCACCAGGGGCAGACGCCTGACCACTTCACCGGCCCCGCCCGCATCGGCACGGCCAAGATAGGTCGCGAGCACTGCATTCGGCGGATTGATGGCATAGACCTCTTCATAGTCGCCGGCCTCCAGCCCCGCCTTGCGCAGCAGATAGGTCGGAACCACGTAACTCATCATGGCCCTGGGCCCCCCTCCGAAGAGGATCTTCTTGCCTTTGAGTTCATCGAGCTGGGTCAAGCCGGAATCCTTGCGCACGTAGACCGCACCTTTGATGGTCTTTTCACCGAACTCCTCGTTCTGCACCAGAGCGTCGTATTTCAACTCGTCATGAGCCATGACGTAATCAAACTGATTGAGGTGCACCAAGTCATAACGACGCAACCTGAGGTTGCTGATGAAAACATCGAAATCGGCAGACAGCTCCAGGGTCACCGGTCTTTGCAGGGACACTTCCAGATAATCGGCCAAGGGCTGGAACAACTGGGCACTGGTCGCCGCATCGCGTCGTGGGAACACCCCCAGGATAAGGGGATCCGCCGCTGACAGGGGTATCTGCCAAGCCAGCAGCACCAGTAGCAGAAACAGAGTCGTCAAATGCAGCCAGCTGCCTGACTTACGCCGCGCGGGGTGAAGCGCGATACAAGAAGCGGTGCCCATAGGTGTGTCCCGGGTTCTTAGGTTTTTCCGTGATCTTATAGTTGATCGGCCGTTTCCAACAACTCTTGAATGGTCACCTGGAGGATTCAGTCTGGACCTTGTGAGTCCCCAGTACCCCAGATCCGTATCTCCACAAATGAACCGGAACAGTCTGAACCGAGCACAAGGACTTATTCCAGGAATATTCCTTTAGTTATTGATATTCATACATTATATCACATATACCTCATGCCAGTTCGAGGGGGCATATCAAGCTGCAGGCCCTCAAGTCCCTGGGCCGCCAGCGGCATCGGCGATCCCGTTGCAGCATACCGATCGTAATGTGATGGCCGCGCCGATCAACCGGGTAATCATGTTAATCCTGAACAACATTTTGGAGTTAAAATAATTGCAAAATCGTACCCAGCAAAAACACATCACAGGGAGTGACCAGGCCCGTTTCAGTCTTGAGTGAAGAGAACTCCAGGCGGCGATTAATCGACTGGGAAGCGCCTCATGGAGATACTTTCGATGACCCTTTGCGGGCTTCCTGTCCTTGGTGGTTTATCGGATCAATGATGTGAATTCGAGCACTCAGGGGAACCGACCTGGAAACACAGTTCTCATGCCCTGAGCCGGCGATATATGGAGATCGCTGCGCTCAGTATTTTTTTATTCCCCCTCTCCCTGTCCCTCTCCCGCAAGGGGAGAGGGGACGTTTGGATCAGGCTCCTGAGTGAACGAACAGCTTGAGTGCCAGACCTTGCCAGGCAGTGCGCGAAACGCTTGGTCAGCGCTCCATCCAGCAGCCATTGATGTACTCGAGCGCTGCCAGCCAGGGAAAGCGAAGCGAAGGCTGGTAGTCCCCGGTAGTCGCGAGGCGATACTGGAAACCCGACGTGCCGTAGGCGCC
>JBEVVH010000192.1:0-6406 GCA_040507245.1 Candidatus Thiodiazotropha sp. | reverse complement strand
GCGCCTACGGCTCGTCGGGTTTCCAGTATCGCCTCGCGACTACCGGGGACTACCCGCCTTCGCTTCGCTTTCCCTGGCTGGCAGCGTCGGAAGAGGTTTCTCGTAGGGGGCAGGAAGAGGAGGGTCGATAACCTTTGAATGCGCCGAACACCCAAACCCATCACCCGGCACGTTGCGGCGGCTTCCGCGAACCGCTTTTTTGACGGAACCTCATGGGTAATCGAGTATAGTTTTACAGGCCTGCCGCTTGTCAGACCCGGTCAGGACACTGATCTTCTTTCTTAATGGCCCCGGCAGCTCACCCGATGCGAAAACAGGCATGATCCGTCAACCCGTTGAAACTGTTGTTCAATTCCATACCCGTCCTGGAGCGGATACGGAATCATGAAGATCCCGCTCGGGAAAACGCTGTTGGGGTTCGTGTTGGGTGGCCTGTGGCTCATCGCGAATGCGGTGATTCCCGCTCAACCCGAGCTATCGCTCTCCCTGCAGAGCCTCTCCTCGGAGAGCTGGACGGCGGAGGGTGTTGAAGTGGCGCTTGCGACCACCCCATCGGGGTTGAGCGCCCGGCTCACGATGAAGCGCTTCATACACCCTGCATTTCAGGGGGATCTGCTTGGTGTGTTTCTGGATTGCCCGGAACTGATCGAGGATACGCAGGGTTATCGCTGTTCCGGCGGACACCTGACGGTGCGGGAATCGGCGTTTGGTCCCCAGGCTCTGAACATCAACGGAACCTATTCAAACTCCGGAGCCTACGCACTGAAGGCACGCGCTCTGAAGCTGTTCGGGGGATCGGTGACTCTCGACATGCAGGGCTTTGGGAATGACTGGAGCCTGAACATGCAGGCCCAGCAACTCGGACTCGGTGCGCTGTCCTCCGTTTATCCCGGATTGATACCTGGGGATGCCAGCCTGTCCGGACACGCGAGGATCAATCTGCGAGTGCGGGGCGATGCACAGGGGGTAGCGGCGCTCCAGGGGGATGGTCGATTCGAGGGGCTTAACTTCTCCGATGGCCCCGGGCTGCATGTTGCCGAGAGTGGTGCGGCTCGATGGACACTTGATGCACAACGCCGGGACAAGGCCTGGAAGGGCCGGGTCGAGTTGCAGCTTGAATCGGGGATGTTCTATTCAGATCCGTTCTACCTGGAGGTGGCTCAGGTGCCGGTGAAACTGCACCTGCAGGGGCAATGGACACCTGCGACGCAGCATGTGCGGCTGGACGATGCAGGGTTGAAGTACGCCCCCCTGATCCAGGCACAAGCTCTGGGCAGCATCGACCTGAAGCAACAACGCATCGATGAGGCCCAGGTACGCTTGAGCAGTGCGGGTTTGCAAGCCTTCTACAAGACCCTGCTGCAGCCCCTGTTGATAGGTTCACCCCTGGACGAACTGGAGCTTTCAGGAGGTTTGGAAGCGGATCTGCGGATCGAGGCAAATCAGCTGAGCCGCCTGGATGCCCGCCTCACCGGTGTGTC
Organism: Candidatus Thiodiazotropha sp.; assembly: GCA_040507245.1. Classification (GTDB taxonomy): domain Bacteria; phylum Pseudomonadota; class Gammaproteobacteria; order Chromatiales; family Chromatiaceae; genus Thiodiazotropha. The sequence continues at coordinate 4,925 of JBEVVH010000192.1, read as the reverse complement.
GATGAACGATCGCAAGGGACTGTTTTCAGCCCGGGATCTCAAGGGTCGGCTGACCTGGCCGCATGCCAAAGAGGCCTCGCCGAGTAAACTGCAACTGGCGGGGGGGGCACTCTACGGCATTGCCCTGGGACCCATGCAGGTTCGCTTCACAATGGATGAGTCGAGCTTTCGCATGCTGGAGCCACTCACGATACCGCTGCTGCAGGGACGTCTGAGTATCGATCGTTTCGAGGCCAGGGATCCATTCGGCGAATCCCCCGCCTGGCAGACCGGGGCGAAACTCACGGAGCTGTCCCTGGCGGACCTTAGCCAGGCCTTCGGCTGGCCGACGATGAGCGGGTCATTGAACGGTTCCCTGCCGGCAATGAGCTACCAGGATCACACCCTGACTCTGGATGGGGCCCTGGAGGTGGAGGTCTTCGGCGGGCATGTCAGGGTGGATGACCTGGTGATCAGAAACCCCCTCGGGCGGGTCCCGGAACTGTTTGCCGACGCGGAATTCCAGCATCTGGATCTGGCGCCGATCACCCAGACCTTCTCCTTCGGGCATATGGAAGGGGGACTCGAGGGCTGGGTGCGTGATCTGCATCTCATGAGCTGGGAGCCGGTGGCCTTCCAGGCCCTGTTGCAGACCCCCGAGGACGATCCTCTGGCGCATCGCATCAGTCAACGGGCGATCGATGACCTGACCGCCCTCGGAAACGGGGTCGGTTCCGGTCTGTCCAAAACCTTCATGGGGATTTTCAAGGAGTTTCGCTACAATCGCATGATGTTGCGGGTAAGCCTGTCCGGTGATCAGGCGGAACTCGACGGCATCCCCCATGCGGACGGAGGCTATTACCTGGTGGAAGGTGCCGGTCTGCCCCGGATCGATGTGATTGCCCGCAACCGGAATGTGGCCTGGAAAACCCTTCTGGCACGTTTGCAGAATATCCGTGTCGAAGGGGTTCAGGTTGAGTAAAAACAGAACATAGCAGGCTGTTGAAATTCGCTCAGACGAGCGCGAGACAAGGCGAAATCCGCCGAAAAAGCGCAGTTTACTGAAGTAAATGAGCATTTTGAGGCGGGTTTCAACGCAGGATTGTGTCGTCTGAGTAGAATATCAACCGCTGCCAGCCAGGGAAAGCGAAGCGAAGGCTGGTAGTCCCCGGTAGTCGCGAGGCGATACTGGAAACCCGACGTGCCGTAGGCGCCAAAGGGGATCCAAAGATCGCATCCGAACGCGACGTCCAGTCATTCGGGAGCTGACAACGGAGCGGTGACGAGCTTGCGAAGTCATCGCGTAGTGTCAGTGACCGGGACGGCCGGGGCACTAATAGGCTGTCAAAGATCGAATCGATTTTGGTGGACTTGGATGTCCCAAAATCTTTCATGAGATCGAAGACTCGCTTGAGCCTGATAGCTGCCCCAAAGGGAAGGAAATCAAAATGATGCGACGTCTGACGGGTTACCTGGTGCTGGCATTGAGTCTCGCCGCCTGTGTCACGATCAATATCTACTTCCCGGCCGCTGCCGCCGAGGAGGCTGCCCGAACCATCGTCCGGGATGTTCTGAACGAGGGGGGCGATAGGACCCCCGTGGAACCACAGACGCCGGCCCCCGCGACTCCGGATGACCAGCAGGGTCGTCTCGAATCGGGCGCATCGGTCTGGCTGGTTGCTCTGGAATCGGTGGTCAACGTGCTCGTTCCCCCGGCTCAGGCCGCACCCCCCAATATCGCCATCGATTCTCCGGCCATCCGCGGGCTGCGGGCTTCCATGACGAATCGCCAGGCGGACCTGGCCCCCTTCTACCGCTCCGGGGCTCTGGGTTTCACCCAGACCGGCACGGTGGCCGTGCGTGATCTGAAAAGCGTTCCATTACCGGAGCGCAACAAGGTGAAAAAGCTGGTGGCCGATGAAAACGGGGATCGTCAGGCTCTCTATGCGGAGATCGCCCGGGCCAATGGTCATCCCGAGTGGACTGAGCAGATCCGGCAGATTTTCGCCAAGGTCTGGGTGGAAGAAGCTCCCAAGGGTTACTGGCACCAGGACGCCAAGGGAGGCTGGCAGCAGAAGTAGCCACAGGGTGGCCCCTGTATCCCTGCTCGCCCACAAGCCTGGATCATGGTCTGGTGGCTGGCGCTCAAGGCCGGTTGGGGGGGGCTGACTTGGCGTGGCAGACATTGATCGTCTCTCAGCTCAGCAGGTAGATCTCCTCGAGCATCCGGCTGACACCCCGGTCCCCGTAGCGCTGGCTGTCTTTCAGCAGATCGAGGGTGTGCAGCAGACGAATCTCGAAGCGACTGTCGAACAGTTCTCTGACCTCCTCTTGTGGAACACTGTAAGGCGGTCCTGCCATCTCGTTCTGCGGGTAGCTCATGGTGACCAGAAGGATTTTGATGCCTTCCGGCAGGTGGTCCATGAGCATTTGCGAAAACTGCTTTCGCTGCGAGGGGTTGAGAGCTACCAGCGATGCCCGGTCATAGACTGCGTCCAGATCCTGAAGGGGCAATTCCTTGAGGTCGAAAATATCGCCGCAGTAGAGTTCGAAGGGACCTGATGACCAGCGTTCGAAGGCGCCTGCGGGGGTGACCTCCGGAGTCAGGGCGTGTTCCTCGAAGAATGTCTCCGCTGCGATCCGGCTCAATTCGACCCCACGGATGCGGTAACCCTGTTCGGCCAGCCAGATCATATCCCGGCTCTTGCCACACAGTGGCGCAAGCACCAATGACCCGCTCGGCAGGGCCAGATGGTGCCAATGATTGAGTAGGTGAGCGTTGAACTCCACATGATGCCATCCGATATTGTTGTCCCGCCATCGCTGGATCCAGTTTTCATTGGGTTCGCGCAGGTGTGGGGGGATTTCGCTCATGCTCGATTTCTCACAATAAGGTTTGGTTATTCGCGGGAGTATGTTGTGCCTCGTCCATGAGCGCAAGCAATTGCCTGTGGATGGTGTGGTTTATATAATCAGAGGTCATACATCTGATGCGTGACGCAAATGGATGTGAACCAACTCCCTGGATTGAGCTGATAAGGACATTGGCATGAGCATGAAGAACTCCTACGCAGTAATGGCAACAAATATCGGTCAAGACCCCTCTGTCCCCAACTGGAACGCCATCGAGGTTCCGGATGCCTGGCCTGATCAACTGGCCTTCAAGCGCCCATCGGTGCTGTGGAAGTTTCTCAAGCAGATTGCTGCGTAAGCGCATGGCTGATGAGTTCCGGGGCTGCACGCGGGTGCTCGATGTGGGGTGTTCAGGCGGTGGGGTCGTGGGCCAACTGCTATCGGTCGGTGTCGAGGATGTCTGGGGTATCGACCCATCTCCCTATTTTCTCAAGCTCGCGGCGGAGACCTATCCGCAGGCGAAGTTCGTTCAGGCCATTGCGGAACAGACCGATTTTCCGGATCGGCGTTTCGAGGGGGCAAGCGCCTGTTTTCTGTTTCACGAGATGCCCATCAAGTACGTGGAACTGAGTCTCAAAGAGATCCATCGCATTCTTGAACCCGGTGCGCTGCTGTCGATCGGTGAACCCTCACCGGTGCAGGCCCGGGACGGGCGCTGGGAGATGTTTCGGCGTTACGGTATCCGAGGTCTGTATTTTCGCTGGTTCGCCCGAACCATTCATGAGCCTTTCCTGGATACCTGGCACGATTGTGATCTTAAGGCGCTGTTTGATCGACATGGATTCGACCTGGTACAGGATGAGGTCGGGATGCCGATCCGATACATTCTGGCGCGCAAGCGGGATGATTCCCCATGATTCCGCGTTGCGGAAGCTCGATGTCAACCTGCCTGCCCTTGCACAACCAGTATCCTTCATGATCCAGCGCCATGGATGAGAGCGATTCTGTCCATGCCTTTGCCGGGTTGACACCGGACAGGATGCTGGACGCTATCGAATCCACCGGTGTTGAGTGCAACGGGCAGTTTCTTGCCCTCAACAGCTACGAGAATCGGGTTTACCAGGTGGGACTGGAAGGAGCGCCGCCCCTGGTGGCGAAGTTCTATCGGCCGGGTCGCTGGAGCGATGAGACGATCCTCGAGGAGCACAGCTACACTCAGGCGCTTGCCGAACAGGAAATACCGGTGATTGCCCCCCTGGCAGATGCCTCGGGTCAAACGCTTGTTCATTTCGGTCCGCTGCGGTTTTCGCTTTACCCCTGTGAGGGGGGGCGGGCTCCGGAACTTGATAATCCGCAGCAGCTGGAACAACTGGGGCGATTTGTCGGACGCATGCACATGCTTGGCCGGGCGACCCGTTTTCGACATCGGCCCGACATCGATCTGAAATCCTACCTGCAGGATCCCAGCCGCTATCTTCTGCAGCAGGGTTTCATCCCCATGCACCTGGAAGCGGCCTATGAGAGTCTGCTGAATGATCTGGAGATGCGCATTCATGCCTGTTACGAGCGCGCAGATCATGTGCACGTGATTCGTCTGCATGGGGACTGCCATCCTGGGAATATCCTGTGGCGTGAATCCGGACCCCGCATCGTGGATTTTGATGATGCGCGCAATGGACCTGCGGTCCAGGACCTGTGGATGTTTCTCTCGGGTGACCGGGAGTATATGACTGCCCGGTTGGAAAACCTGCTGGAAGGATACACCCGCTTTTGCGATTTCAATCCCTCCGAGTTGCATCTGCTCGAGGCGCTGCGCACCCTGCGATTGGTCCACTATGCCGGTTGGCTCGGGCAACGCTGGGAGGATCCGGCTTTTCCCGCTGCATTTCCCTGGTTCGATTCAGTGCGTTTCTGGGAAGATCATATTCTCACTCTGCGTGAGCAACTGGCAAAGATGGACGAACCGCCCCTGGTGTGTCCTTTCTGAGTTACGGCATAGTTCCCCGGGTTACGCGTTGCTTCACCCGTATATGGTCTCCTCCCCATTTGCAAGGCATCTTGTGGTTAATGTCAGGGACAGGTTTGCTGCCGTA
>JBEVVH010000191.1:0-6431 GCA_040507245.1 Candidatus Thiodiazotropha sp. | reverse complement strand
GCGCCTACGGCACGTCGGGTTTCCAGTATCGCCTCGCGACTACCGGGGACTACCAGCCTTCGCTTCGCTTTCCCTGGCTGGCAGCGGATGAGCGCCCGCGCCACCCTCAAGGACAAGATTGAGCAGGCCCTGGCCAGTGACCGGTTCACCCTATATTTTCAACCGATCCAGCAGATCTCCACAGGGATCATCTCCTATTACGAGGTGCTGATCCGCATGATCGAACCCGACGGCAGCATCACCATGCCTGGCGAGTTCATCCCGGTGGCCGAGCGTACCGGATTGATCCATCAGCTGAATCATTTCGTATTGCGGGAATCGATCCATAAACTCGCCAGCCTGTTCGAGCAAGGCTATGACATCACCCTTTCGATCAACCTCTCCGGCCGTGTGATGGACGACCCGGAGCTGCTGCCAAGCCTGACGCAACTACTCAACACCAGCCGCATCGACCCCACCCGTCTGGTGTTCGAACTGACCGAAACCGCGGCGCTGGCCGATGTCAATGCCGCGGTATGCCTGATGTCCTCCCTGCAGGCTCTGGGTTGCCGATTCGCACTGGATGATTTCGGCGTCGGCTTCTCCTCCTTCTACTACCTGCGTGAACTGCCCCTGGACATCGTCAAGATCGACGGTTCGTTCATCCGCCAGTTACCCACCAACTCGATGGACCAGGTGTTCGTCAAGGCATTGACCGAGATGGCCACTGCGCTGGGTAAGGATACGGTCGCCGAATTCGTCGAGGATGAGAAAACCCTCAACCTGTTGCAGGAACTCGGGGTGACCTATGCCCAGGGTTACCACATTGGGCGCCCATCGCCGGTGATCCCGGTACCGGAAGCTCAGGAAACCACCGCAGAGCGCCTGGGTACGGATGAATCCCTCAGCGATAGCATGCATAATGCGGGTTCCTGAATGGGCAGGCGCAACCCCCGCAGAACATGCCACAAAGAACCATCGCGCTCATCGAAGACGAGCAGGTCATCCGCGACAACTACCGGGACTATCTGACCCGTCAGGGTTACCTGGTCAAAGGCTATGCCAGTCGAACAGAGGCCTCGAGTGCGTTTGCCAGGGCATTGCCTGATCTGGTGATTCTTGACATCGGTTTGGGCGAAGACGTGGATGGAGGATTCGAGCTCTGCCGGGAACTGCGTCAACGCTCCGCCACCCTGCCGATCATCTTCCTCACCGCCCGTGACACGGAGATCGACTCGGTGGTGGGTCTGCGACTCGGCGCCGATGACTACATCAGCAAGGAAACCGGCCTGCCCTACCTGCTTGCCCGGATCGCCGCGCTGTTCCGCCGGGTCACCGCCATGCAGACCCCGGATACAGGTCAACCGCCCATGCAACGTAACGAGTTGAGCCTCAACATTGACCGGCTGGATGCCCGTTGGCGCGGGGTCTCACTGGATTTGACCGTCACGGAATTCTGGATGCTGCTGGCCCTGGTACGCCATCCCGGTCATGTTAGAAGCCGTGATCAGCTGATGCAGGAAGCGCAGATTTTCGTCGACAGCAACAGCATCTCGACCCACATCAAGCGTATTCGCCGCAAGTTCGAGGCGATCGACGCCGACTTCGATCACATCGATACCGTGTATGGCGCCGGATACCGGTGGAAGTCCTGATCCCCGGCCGTGGCACCGCGTTTCCGTCATTCACTGCGTTTCAAACTCCTGCTGGTCTCCCTGACCCTGCTGCTCATCCCATGGGCGGGCTATCAGTACCTCAAGCAGCTGGAACAATCGCTGAAGCAGTCACAGGAGAGACTGTTGCTGAACCGGGCGGAGATTGTGGCGGACATGTTGGCGAATATCGATTTGGACTGGGCAGACCTCAATCCCAGGGATGTTAGCGGTACCCGGCCAAGCCTTTATGTCCACCCTCTGACCACGCCTCCGGATATCGACGGCTACCCCGAAGAGTGGCAGAACCTGAGCACCCAGACACGCCGCTTCAACGCCCGCAGCAATCCCAGTGCAGCGGTAGGCTTCGACTGGCTGGCCGGACGCGCCGGGGATTCGCTCTATCTCTTGATCGAGGTCTACGATCCACACATCATCTATCCCCGCTCCGATCGTTCACTCGACCAGGGAGACCACCTGATTCTTGCCGTTCCGGGTGATCAGGGCAAAACCACGCAGTTCACCATCGGCACGCCAGCCCCCGGCTGGGTCAGCATACACAGCAACGGAGCCGCGCCGATACCTGCCGGCCTGCGGGGAGAGTGGCAGGAGTCGGACCGGGGTTACCGGGTGGAACTGCAGATACCCCTCGCCCTGACCCGGGGGCGACTCTCCCTGGCAGTGGTGGATGTCGACGCACCGGATCAACAACCCCAGGGTATCGCCTCCACCTCCGGCTGGCGCAAGAACATCAATCTCGCCTACCTCGCCCTTCCGAACCGGCAGGCGGACCACTACCTGTCCAATCTCGAGCATCGCCATTACCATTATACCCTGCTCAACCGACAACGCCAGGTCATCGCACGGCAGGGCAAGGTCCTGACCCGCGACCAAAGGAGTGACCCACTGTGGCGCGGTCTCCTCGAATTATTGTTTGCGGATCCGCTTCGCCCCTCTTTTACCGAACGGGAGGGTCTGGGTGAACTGGATGGTCCCGAGATCAGGCAGGCCCTCAACGGTCAGGGGGGCGTCTACCGTTATCCGTCTCCGGACTCGCCTCTCACGCTGCTCTCCAGCGCCTATCCGGTGCGCTTAGGCGATCGGGTTGAGGGAGTGGTTGTGGTGGAGCAGAGCACCCAGGAGATTCTGCTGTTGCAGCAGGATGCCAGTGAAGACCTGATCGGACTTAGCCTGGGCCTGTTCCTGGTTACCGGTGGCAGTCTGTTATGGCTGGCCTCGCTGCTGGCCCGCCGCATCACCCGACTGAGTGACAAGTATCAGAAACTGGTCTCACCGGACGGGCGCATTTTGGGCGAACCCGAAACCTCGACCCACCGGGATGAGTTAGGTCGCCTTGACAACAGTCTGGCATCGGTACTCAAGCGTACCCAGGCCTATACCCGCTATCTTGAGTCCATGGCATCACGTATTGCCCATGAATTCCGCACCCCTCTGTCGATGATTCAGTCCTCGTTGGAAAATCTGCAGCTCACCGTGTCTGACCAGGCCCAGGGCGACTCACCCTATGTCACCCGGGCGCTGGAAGGCACCCAGCGGCTCAATCTGATACTCAGACGTCTTCGCGAGGCGACCCGCCTGGAACAGGCATTTCAGAATGCCGAGCGAGTGGAGATCGATCTGGCGCCTTTGCTGGAATCACTCTGCCAGGGCTATCAGGACAGTCATCCGCAGATCCGCTTTCAGGCCCAGACACCTGAAGCCGGGGTTATCTCATACATCAACCCGGATCTGATCTGTCAGGCAGTGGATAAACTGGTGAGTAACGCAGTGGATTTTCACCAACCGGAAACACCCATCGTGCTCGGGATCACTATCCTGTCTCCGGACTGGACCCGGTTGAGTGTGGAAAACCAGGGATCAAACCTGACTCTGGAGGAGCCGGGACAGATCTTCATGAACATGAAGTCCCAGCGCGGTCCGGGGCAGCAAGGCCCACATCTGGGACTTGGTCTCTACCTGGTACGCCTGATCGCGGAATTTCATGAGGGGCGGGCCTGGGCTGAGAACACCCCCGGGGGTGTCAGCTTCGGACTGGATCTTCCATCTCGAAACGAATCCCCTGACGGCTCAGCCACTCCTTGAAGCGGGCAATTTTCATATCCAGGGAACAGGTCGGCGGCAGGCTGTCGAGATAGTGGCCATAGGCCTCACGCAGTTTGAGTTGTTGTTCCTGGTCGAGTGAAGTCCAGTCAATCACGGGAAACCTCCTGTTGTGGCACAACCTCGTCTTATCGACATCGGGCGATGCCGCATAATCCTCTAGCCCTCTCCTGACCGGCAAGTTGCAGCAACAGCAAGGACAGGAAGTCACAGCATAGCAGGGTCCGGTTAAGATCTTTTGACAGGCGGATGTTTCGAATCGGCCGCGAAACGGAACGGATTCGAGGATTACGGGGGATCAGGAAGATCAGTAGTGCCTGTCGATGGGACACGGGTCTTGTCCCATCGACAGGCCATTTAGATCGGCTGTAGGAGGGCCTCAGCCTTTAGCGAAGAAGCAATCAGGCCGGATAGTCGGCGATGCCGGGATTGCCGTCCACACCCACCAGTTTGGGGGTGTTCAGCTTCTTGATCTTTACCGTCTTCTGATCACGCAGATACTTGGCGACGGTATCCCAGATCGGCTCGCCCGGGGCCTGGGAGCCCACGGTCGCCCAACCAGCCACCACGTAGGACTTATCTGCATCGATCTTGGTGCCGTTATCCAGGGTCATGTTGCTGATGCGTTTGCCGAAATCGGCCCCGGGTTCACACACGTAGTCGAGACCGCCCACGCGCACCATGTCACCCCCCTGCTGATAGTAGGGATCCTTGTTGAACAGGTTGTCACACACGTCTTCCAGGATCGCCTTGATCTCGCTGCCTTTCATCTCCCGGCGATAGGTTTCCGGATAGGTGATACAGGTCTGGTCCATCACATTGTCCATGGTGATCTTCTGTCCGGGGAGCACGGTGGTACCCCAACGAAAACCGGGCGAGAGGGAGATCTGCGCATCATTGACCGTGGTCAAGGCGTCACAGATCACCTGGTCAAAGGTGCCGTTGAAGTTGCCGCGACGGAACAGAGTCTCCTCCGCGACCGCCAGCTCCTCGTTGAGTTGATCCGCATAGGGTGCGCGAACCTCATCGATATAGGCCTGCATCTCCTTGTCTGCCGGCAGCAGGTTGGAAAACACAGGCAACAGCCGATAGCGAAAATCGCGCACCTTGCCGCCCTTCACATCCAGGTCCATGACACCCAGGAACTTGCCGTTGGAACCGGCGTTGGTGACCAGGGTCTTGCCGCTGGCGTTGGTGACCACGCTGGGGGCCGGCATACCGTCGTGGGTATGGCCGCCGAAGATCACATCGATACCCGTGACCTGGGCCGCCATCTTCAGGTCCACGTCCATGCCGTTGTGGGAGATCACCACCACCACATCCGGTTTCTCGGTCTCGCGCACCTGGTCCACCACCATCTGCATCTTGTCGTCGCGGATACCGAAGGTCCAGTCGGGGATGAATCGTTGCGGATTGGCAATCGGGGTATAGGGGAAGGCCTGGCCGATCACCGCCACCCGGGCGCCGCCGACGGTCTTGATCACATAGGGCTTGAATGCGGTACCCGCATCCTCGTTGTAGCCGTCGAAATCCGGAAACTTGTAATCGAACAGGGCCTCTTCACGCACCTTGACGTTCTGCGCCACGAAGTCGCCCTGGAATTCGCCGATATTGGCAATGACCTCCTCGTCGAGGTAGGTGAATTCCCAATGGCCGGTCATCACATCGACACCCAGGCGATTACAGGCGCCGACCATGTCCTTGCCCCGGGTCCAGTAGGCGGTGCCGGAACCCTGCCAGGTATCGCCCCCGTCCAGCAACAGACTGTTGCCCGGTCCCCGGTCGTCACGAATACGCTGCACCAGGGTTTTCAGGTGGGCGAAACCACCCACCCGGCCATACTTGTCTGCAGCAGAGTCGTAGTTCAGGTAGCTGAAGGCATGGGATTCGATCCCCCCCGGACTGATGCCGAAGTGCTTCAGAAGATGCTCACCCACCAGATGCGGCGCCTTGTTGTAGGCGTAATCGATACCCAGGTTGACATTCGGTTCCCGGAAGTAGATCGGGTTCAGCTGTGCATGGGTATCGGTGATGTGCAGCAGGCTCAGATTGCCGAACTTCGGAACTTCATAAAGGTCAGCAGGCTGCTTGGCCGCCGCGAAGATGGATGAAGGCATCATACCGGCGGCGCCGGCCAGCCCCATCAGGCGTAGGAACTCACGTCGTGAAATACTCATGCTCTTCTCATCCTCCAAATTTGTTCAGGGATACGGGGCCAGTCGCGATCGAACCCTGAGGATTTGCCCGTAACACATCACCCGCTGGATAAACCGGCCTGGACGCTCTTGCTGGCGTCTGGTGAACCGGTTATACGGATACTGCCTACGTTCGGGCAACCCTCATCAGCCCGCCATGCCCTGTCTGCTGACCGGTCATGGATTCACTGCTGCTGCCAACCAACCGTGTGTCTTTCAGGTTGTTCATGCTGCTTGCGAAGGGTGGTTTTGGTATTTTTCTGAAGCACCCGCTGAGCTCACGCTCCAGCAGGATACCCTACGCTGTCGGTGTGCCATTATCCAGTCCTCGCCGCCCGGTTTAAATCCGGACAACCGTGACTGCCCCTAGTGGTTTTCCACAATACCGGAGGAGCCCAGTAACCATCCCCCGGCAAAGCCGGGGGCTTTCGCTGTGAACCGCTCAAAGCGCTCTATTTAACGGAGCCTATCGGCTCCTTGAGCC
>JBEVVH010000190.1:0-6521 GCA_040507245.1 Candidatus Thiodiazotropha sp. | reverse complement strand
CAAGCACTTCGCGTGGTAATTTTCTTGCATCGATTTTCTCTTCCATGGAAGAGGAGTATATCAGATATACTTAGTCGCCAGGTTAATAACTACAGCCGATTCGATGTCAAAGTCAACAAACAGTTCCTACTCAACCAGTCGAAACTCGATCTGTCGCTGATCTTTCAGAATCTGCACAAAAACAACTACGACTTCTATCACGATGATGCAAATGACGGACACAACGTCTGGGAACCAAGAGCGTATGTTCAGGCCAAGCTCGCCTTCTGATTGAATCAACCAGGATGCTGAAATTCCATACACACCCGCTGAACACCATCTCAGGATGGCAATGCGCGTGTCGCGAGGCATTGGCATACCGCAGAATCGGAGTTATCCGGAGAACCTTGCAGCAATTCCTGCTGCTTTTGCTCTTGTCGCTGATATCCGGCAATGCGATCACCGAGGGAACGCTCAACAACGTGCTGGTCCTGCTCAGTGACAACGATGATGTTTACCTGGATGTGGCAACGACCATCACCAACACCACCATAAAATGGTGTCGCAATCACGAACTAGCCTGTCAGAACAGCAACTTTGATATTGTTCAGATTTCATCCTATGAGTCACAACCCCAGAGATCCCACCAACTGGTTGTCACACTGGGCATACAGGCGGCCTTGTTCACCCAGAAGCATTTTATGCAGACCCCCACCATTTCCGCCTTGGTACCGAAGAACAGTAAAGCCATCGAAAACTCCTCGCATAACAATCCACAGCAATACTATCTGTATCTCGACCAACCGATTGAGCGCAGCCTGCTCCTAATAAAGGCGCTCTCCGAGCGATTTAAAAATATCGGCGTCCTTCTGGACAAGCAGGATCAGCGGGAATTATTCCGGCTGACCGAACTGGCAAAGACCCTGGACCTCACGATCCGTGTCGGAGAGGTGGCGTCAACGGAAAACATCGGTACGGCTCTGAGCCGTATTCTCGACGAGATCGACATATTTCTCGCCCTTCCGGACAGTAATATTCACAATAAAACCACAGTCTCGTATATTCTGCTGTCGACATACCGTAAGCGGATACCTTTGATCGGCTTTTCCTCGGCGTACGTCAAGGCCGGCGCACTCGCTGCAGTCTACTCCTCACCCCAGGACATCGCCGATCAGGTCAGGGACAATGTTGTGGATTATTTCATGGGCAGAAAACTACCAAAATTCCAGCAGATGGATGCGTACTTTTCCGTCCTGTTCAACACCGATGTGGCCCGTTCGCTGGGTTTCCCCATCAAGTCTGAAACCCGTCTGAAAAAGACCATGATGGAACTGGCGCCAAAATGATTCTGAGCAAACTGAGATCACTCAAATTTCAGGCACTCATGATCGGGCTGCTACCGGCGTCGGTGCTCGCCCTGCTGCTCACCATCTATCTGATCAGTACCCAGATCGAAAGACTCAACGAACTGTTCGATGAACGGGGCGAATCCATTGCGAGTCAGTCCGCAGCGATCAGCGTGTATGGCATATTCATCCGGGACAAATCAATCCTGGAAATGAGCCTGAGACCGATCTTTCTGCAACACGATGTGCACAGCATCAAGGTTTTCGATGCCTCTGGGGATCTACTCTCCTACATGGTCAAGAACGATATGGAGAGCAGTGGCAATCTTGCGGAGTTCAGTGCCCCGGCGATCTACCTGGTCGAGGATATCGAGATCAGTGATTATCCGGATCAATCCCTGGACTCCCCAATGAACAGCCCGGAAAGTCTCGGTCATGTGATCCTCACCCTGAGTAAAACACGACTCAACGAAAACAAGGTCAGCATCATCACCAACACCATCATCATATTGGTATTTGGCCTGATTACCACCGCCTTCTTCTCCCTGGCGATCAGTCGCTCGATGATCAACCCCATCGCCCGACTCACCCAGGCCGTGTCACGCATGCGCGAGGGTGACCTCTCCGTGCGGGTGCCGGAAGTCTCCAAAGGCGAGATTCGAAGTCTGGAAGAGGGCTTCAACGCCATGACCAGTCGCATTCTGCATTCCCATGAAACCATGCAGCAACAGATCGATCAGGCCACTGCGGAACTCACCGAAACCCTTGAGGCCATCGAGATTCAGAATGTGGAACTCGACCTGGCAAAGAAACGCGCACTTTCCGCCAGTAAGGCAAAATCGGAATTCCTGGCCAACATGAGTCACGAGATACGGACTCCGATGAACGGGGTCCTGGGCTTCACCAATCTGCTGCTCAAAACCGACTTATCACTGCAGCAGCGCGACCTGGTCAATACCATTTCGAAATCTGCAATCAATCTTTTGGACATCATCAACGAAATACTTGATTACTCAAAACTCGAGTATGGCAAACTGGAACCCGAAACCGCCCCTTTCAATGTCCGTGAATGCTTTGAAGACCCCACCATTCTGCTATCCCCATCGGCCCATGACAAAGGACTCGAACTGGTCCTGCTGGTCTATTCCGACGTACCGAAAATATTGATTGGTGATGAACCCAGGATCCGCCAGATCCTGGTCAACCTGATCAGCAATGCGATCAAATTCACCCATGATGGAGACGTCATCATCCGGGTGATGATCGATTCCGAATCGGACAATCAATTCATCTTGAAATTTTCCGTGACGGATACGGGGATCGGGATCGACAACAAAGCGCAGAACATGCTGTTCGAGTCGTTCCAGCAGGCCGATTCATCCACCAGTCGAATGTACGGCGGCACCGGTCTGGGACTGAGTATCTGTAAAAAACTGGCTCAGTCGATGAACGGGGATATCGAGTTGTTCAGCAGCCTCGGCAAGGGTGCGAATTTCATCGTATCCATTCCTCTTCTCAAACACCCCAACCCGGAAATCTCGGAGCCAAGCCTGACCCAATATGGTAAACGCGCGCTGCTGATTGACGATCACAGGCTTTCCTATCTCTCCTTGAAACACGCCCTGGAGGATTTTGGCATTGAGGTGATCGAAGGGCATCTGCCATATGAAAATCAGGAATCAGTCGATCTGATCGTGATCGGCTTCACCCATCAGGAGATTGACGCGGGAACTGCGGAGTTTGAAATCCTGCGCCTCAAGTCACAAACCCAGACACCTTTACTGACTTTGATCAGCGCTTCAGAGCGAATCATCATAGAAAAATTCCAATCCCTCAGCCACGATATCTACCTCTCCAAACCCATCAGTACCGCCAGACTTGATGAGGTGTTATGCACCCTGTTCGCGATTAAGACCAAGCAGGTCGATTATCTGACTTCACCCGAACGGGTCGACATCCACCCCCGGCTTGAGAACTACAGTATCCTCGTAGTGGACGACAATGATATCAATCTGAAACTGATCAGTACCCTGATGCGCAGCAAAGGAGCCGTTGTCAGCGAGGCAAACGATGGGCTCAGCGCAATAGCCATGGCGCAGAACAACCATTACGACCTGATTCTGATGGACATTCACATGCCCAAGATGAAAGGCACGGAAGCCGCGGAAATCATCCGCCGTAATGAGAATGACCAGCGGCATACCCCCATCATTGCATTGACCGCGGACGTGGTGCCAAGCACCCGCAACCAGATCCGCGAAGCCGGCATGGACGGATACCTGCTGAAACCCATCGATGAACCGCAAATGTGGTCGGTAATCAACATGATCTTCCGTGCGAAATCTGCCGATGATCTGTTCCGATCCGTTTTTGAATCCAACCTCAAGCCCAAGTTGGCCAGCAGTGACCTGCCAGTGAGGGACATGAACAAACTGCTCGCAATTACCGGTGGTGATCAAAAACTCGCCGATGAAATGTTTCAGCAACTTTGCAAGGAACTGCCCCAGCAGTTGATTCAAATCAAACGCTATATCGACCTGTCTGATCGTGAGCGGCTCAAGGAGCTGGTACACAAGGTACATGGTTCCACATCCAGTTGCGGGGTACCCGCGCTGGATCATCGGATCCGGGAGTTCGAATCCGTCTGTCAGACTGCCGACCTGCAGGAATTGAATGACCGCTACGTGCTCCTGGAGCGAGAAGCGGAGCGCCTGCTCAAGAACGAGGTCGGCAATGCCGTCTGATCAACCCATCGGGATCTTCGACTCCGGTATCGGCGGACTTACGGTGCTCAGCCATATCCGCCAGATGCTTCCCAAGGAACATCTGATCTATGTCTCGGATCGAGCTCACCTGCCCTACGGCAATAAGGACGAGGCCTTCGTGCTCAAGCGCGCACAGCACATCACCCGGTTTCTCATGCAACGCCAGGTCAAAGGCATTGTGATTGCCTGCAACACCGCCACGGCCGCAGCGGTCAAACATCTGCGGGCAGCTTACGACCTGCCGATCGTCGGCATGGAGCCCGGGGTGAAACCAGCCATTCAACTGAGCAGCCGGGGCCGCATCGGCGTATTGGCCACCCAGGGTACTTTGAGCAGCGGAAAATTCCGTTCCCTGCTGCGCGAGCACGCGAGAGAATCCCAGGTCATCATCTGTCCCTGCCAGGGTTGGGTCGAAGCGATCGAATTCATGGGACCGGAGCACCCCGAAACCCGGGAAATCGTCCATCGGCAGTTGCAGCCGGTGCTCGAATCGGGCGTGGACACCCTGGTTCTGGGTTGCACCCACTACCCCTTTCTGAAATCCCGCATTGAAGAATCCGCCGGTTCGGCGGTAACCATCATCGACACCGGACCTGCAGTGGCACGTCAGCTGTTTCGACGGCTCGAGGAGCAGGATCTGCTGAACCGGTGCGATCAGCCCGGGCAGGAGGAGTTCTGGTGCAGCGCACCGCCGGAACAGACCCGGGAGCTGATCGAACGTCTGAGAGGCCAGCCGACCCGGGTTCAGGCCTTGCCGGAGGAACCTATCTGGGACACACGTTCGTAGAGTTTGAGACCCTGCTCCACCATGCGGTAGATCTCCTTGGGAATCGGTAACTCCGCGGGATCCACCGCAGCCAGCATGTTTTTCAGATGCACACCAAGACCGGTGTCCCCATCCATGACCAGGTAGCGTTGAAAAAACAGAGTATCCGGATCTTCCCGGCCGGTAATCAGCAACAGGTAGTCATATACGCTGCCGGTGGCACTCAGATCTGCTGGCCGCTTTCCGGCTTCCGCAATCCGTCCTTGTTCCAGGGTCAGTGCATACTGCAAACCCGCATCGCGGACCCGAATATGCACCACCCGGCCGTCCAGAAAATCGAGCTCACCCTCTGCCATATGGGTCTGGAATACCCGGTTCAAGAGCTTGCTCAGGATCATGCCATGCATCTTTCCCGGCACCATGCGCAGTGGCAGAGACAGAGGGGCAGGCATCAGGGGGCGTTTATTCAGGGCAGGCATGTCGGGCGCCTCTTGGTAACTACAGGATCCGGCACATCCGGATTTGATGAAACCGCTCGGTCCATCACCCAACAACGGATTGTTCCGGGTTAATAGGCTGCTAATGCCGTGGTACTGAGCGGCTCAGTGGCGCTATCATAGCAATTGTCCAATCAATCGCGAAAGCCGTACATCATGTCCATCCTGTCTGAATCACCGTTCCTGCCACAAAACCGGGATGCCTATCGTCGCTGGCGCGATGAGAAACTGAGTGACTACCCGACCTCGCTGGATGACCTGGTGGTGGAAATCGCTGATCCCCGCCACATCACCCAGGCGGAACACGACCAGATTCAGGTACTCTGCCAAAAGTCCAATATGGCCATCTGGGCCGGACTGTCCGGTCATGACGCAGACAAGCAGATCATCCGCCAACTGGGATTCCGCTTCGGGTTACAGAACCTGGACCACAACATGTGCGCCGACAATGACGCCATCACCTCGCTCACGGTTCAGTCCGATGCCCTGCGCAAGGGCTACATCCCCTATTCCGACCGACCAATCGCCTGGCATACGGATGGCTACTACAATGACCTTCAACACCAGATTCACGGGCTGCTGCTGCATTGCGTACAGCCGGCCGAGAACGGCGGTGAGAATGATCTGCTGGATCACGAGATCGTCTTCCTGCGCATCATGGATGAAAACCCGAACTATATCCGGGCCCTGATGCATCCCCAGGCCATGACCATCCCGGCCAATGTGTCGGAAGGCGAGGAACTGCGACCCGACCGCAGTGGTCCGGTGTTTTCGATCCATGCCGACGGACATCTGCACATGCGCTACACCGATCGCAGTCGCAGTATCGAATGGCGGGACGATCCACTGCTCAACGAAGCGGTGGCATTTCTAAAGAACCTCCTGCATACCCCTTCCGAGTGGCATTTTCACGGCAAGCTGCAAGCGGGCCAGGGACTGATCTGTAACAACGTGCTCCACACACGCAGTGGCTTTGAGGATGGGGAGAGGCCCCGGCTGATCTACCGGGCACGTTATTTCGACCGCATTCATCACTGCGAATACCAACAGACCGGCTGAAACCCAGACGATCCCCAGCCGTAGCCCGATGTAATGGTCTCCTCCCCCCTCAATAACGGCGTCGTAATGCGCCATGATTGAAGTTGCGGTCAATCAAAATGAGAAGAGG
>JBEVVH010000189.1:0-6662 GCA_040507245.1 Candidatus Thiodiazotropha sp. | reverse complement strand
AACTCCTGGACGGGTTCGCAAGTATTTTGAACACCAAAAGATTGCATACGCCGCATAGCGATCTCTGTATTTAACGGCCGGGTTAATAATATAGCATCAAGAACCTCTGGAGGCCTCTATTCAAGTATTGAGTAACTTCTTCTACTCTGGATTTTTGTGCTGCATAATGGAATCACTGAGTAATACGGAACGGTCAATATGCATAATTTACTCGGAGCACAAAATACAGGACGCTCACTTCTTCAACGTCGAAATAATATTGTAACTCTATTTCAAGCTTTACTTGATGGTTTAGCAGTCACGGTGCTAGTTGTCAGCTTATCAATAGCGTTTACCGGCACATTTACTATGCCATACATGGTTTTCGCCCTGTCGTTATTGGGTGCCATGTCTGTTGTTTATGACCGTATGAACATCTATCGCCATCACGGAACGATGACGAAAAAGGCACTACAGTTGCTCAAAGCTTGGAGCAGTGCTTTTGCAATCCTAGTTGTTCTAGCATTCCTGACCAAGAGTTCTGAACTCTACTCACGTACTGTCGCCACTTCAGTATATTTCTTAGGGTATCCAATACAGATCCTGCTCCACTTTGCCCTGAGTTATCTGCAGAGACGGTCCGCCGCTAACGATGCCACATCCCGGGCGTTGATCATAGGTACCGGCGCCCTTGCAAATCATATTTTTGAACGTATTAACCAAAACCCATGGATGCCTGAAGAGGTTCTTGGTGCTGTAACCGTAAGTTCCAATGGGAAAATTGATGCGACTGAGCCGGTTAAAACACCTATTCTGGGATCGCTCAAGGACGTAAAGGGTTTGATTGCCTCTCAGCACATAAACACTATTTATATCGCAGTTCCATTGGACAGTTCTCCTATCATTCAGGACATCTATTTTGACCTGTTGGACCTGAATGTGAACATCCACTGGGCACCTAACATCTATGCATTAAATCTTATAAATCATAGTGTTAAGGAACTTGCCGGGATCCCAATACTGACCTTGTCCGAGTCACCTCTGATCGGTTCACACCTATTACTGAAGTCTCTCGAGGACCGGATTCTGGCGTTCTTCATCCTCATTTTGGCCAGCCCCATCATGTTGTTCACCGCGCTTGCCATCAAGCGGGAGTCGCCGGGTCCGGTGTTTTTCCGTCAGGAACGCACCGGCTGGGATGGCCAGGCCTTCAAAATCTGGAAATTCCGCAGCATGCGCATGCATGATGATGAGCATGGCAAGGTCAAACAGGCCACCAAGAATGATTCCCGGATCACCAGGGTAGGCGCCTTTATCCGCCGTACAAGCATCTACGAGTTGCCTCAGCTGTTCAATGTGCTGGCTGGACAGATGTCCCTGGTAGGACCCAGACCTCACGCACTGCAGCACAACGAGGAGTATTCCAGCCAAATCGAGGCCTATATGGCTCGGCATCGCATCAAACCGGGTGTGACCGGACTTGCCCAGATCCGAGGCTACCGCGGAGAGACCAAAGAACTGGATCAGATGAAGATGCGGGTTCAATATGATCTTGAGTACATCAATAACTGGTCGATTTGGTTGGATTTATCTATTTTGGTTCGAACTGTTTTTACGCTGAAAAGCGATAATGCTTACTAGTTTCCGACCACTATTTGTAAAAAACCAACCACCTCTTTAAGCGACTATCTAGACTCATTTTTCTATAGGGTTTATCAATGGATGATAACGTTGTTTGGCACCAAGCCACCGTCACCCGTCAGCGACGGGAAAGGATGAATCTTCACAGGTCGAAGCTGCTCTGGTTCACCGGCCTTTCCGGATCCGGGAAATCCACTCTGGCGCATGCCCTTGAGGAACGCCTGCATCAGCGGGGTTGCCGTACCTATGTGTTCGATGGTGATAACGTGCGTCACGGTTTGTGTCGGGATCTCAGTTTCACTATTGAGGACCGCACTGAAAACATACGCAGAATCAGCAAGATGGCAAAACTTTTCGTGGATGCCGGGATTATTTCCCTGACGGCGTTCATCTCTCCGATTCGATCAGATAGGGACAGGGCCCGGGAACTGTTTCCCGAGGGGGACTTTATCGAGGTCTACATCAAAGCCTCAATTGAGACCTGTGAGTCCCGGGATGTAAAGGGGCTGTACAAGCGGGCGCGAGCCGGTGAGATTCCCAACTTTACGGGTATCTCATCCCCCTATGAGCCGCCTCTAAATCCTGAGATCTGTGTCGATACCGAGTCTATGAGCATTGATGACTGTGTGGACCAGTTGCTTGAGGGATTGGAATCTTTAGGTGTCATTCCCACCACGGTTGTTTGAATTACCGGTTTGCCCTGGTTGTATTGAGCAATACAGGGTTACTTAGGGCCTGTTGTTGAGTCACAGGTTCTGTTGGATGCCAGCTAGACTGCGCTGCACGAGGGATTGGATGATTCAGATGGGGTGGGTACCAACGGCTGTTCAGAGTGGACGCATACTCAAATGTGAGATCAACCGCCGTTGAGGATCAGCTCCACCCTGCCCTCACTGAGTTTTTCGTCGAGAATGCGCGGTTCATTCTGCAGGTCTTTTGGCAGTACAGAGTGGCTTTCGACCTGGATTCTGGTTTGCTTGATGCCTTTGTCGATGAAGTATTTTGAAACCCGTTGGGCCCGTGCCAAGGCGTCGCGCATGGCCTCAATGGGTTGTTCGCTGGGGTCTGTGTAGCCACGTATCTTGAGCTTGGTTTTTTTATTCAGGGTCAACACGATAAACAAATCGTTGAGCATGCCATCGAACTGTTTTGGGATGTTTTCATCACCCTCGTTGAAGAAGATCTGAAACTTCTGGACCCTGTCTGTAAAGTCCTGGACTGGTGTCTGTTCAACCGTGCTCTGCTCATATTTCGTCTGGGTGGCAATGAAATCGCCCGAAGCTGTGGTTTGACCTGGTGACGCATTCTCATCGCTGGCTTGGTCCTGACGGTCCAGGCTCTGACCCAGATCGATACTCTGATTGGAATCAACCGTTTGGACGCGACTATCCTCCGCCTCATCCGCTTCGCTCTGATTGTCAATAACCGCTGATTCATCCGGTGGTCCAGCGAAAGATTCCCGACCGCTTGAGTCCGGGGTTTGTTCCTCAATGGTGGGAACTGTCTGATCGGAATGAGTTTTATCTACCCAGCTTAGTAAGCTGGATTTGAATTCCGCGAACTGTTCGGGCTGCATGACATACCACGCTATGAGTGCTGAGCCCAGCGCGACTATGAGCGCGATATGTCTCAGAGAGCGGCCGATGCCGGTCGACAGCATCTCTGAGGTCTCCAGGGTCTCACTGGTATTGATCAACCCCCCTTGTTCCTCGATGTCGTGTTTACGCTTCTCCGCCCGCATGGAGGGAAGGTTCAAGATCTCTTCGGTATGGCTTGCGCTTGTATCGACGAAACCTTCGTTGTTCTGACGTCTACGAACCGTAATGTCTTCTTCCCCACTCGCGGTAACCTCCGGATAACTGGCCACCTCGGTTACCGCACTGTCCGAAGTGGCGTATCCCGTCTGTCGCGGTTTGATCCGGGATGTGAGCGCGCTGTGTGATGCATCCTCGGAATGGTTCGAGGAATCCGGGTAAAAGGCCGCAGTATCCTCTTCTTCGTAGTCTCCGGCATCCTCTTCGCCCAGGTGCTCTTCTGCAACCGAATCGTTCACATCTTCAGAGGCTTGGGCTACTGCCGCGGTCGCAGCCTTTACAGGTGCCGATGGCGTTTCGTCCTCTGAGGGTTCTGACGGCGACTCAACCATGGCAGGTGAGATGACGTCAGGATGAACACCAGACTGATCAGGACTCGAGTAGGCTTCCTGGTATTCCTCAAAGCTTTGTCCGGGTTTGAATGAAAGCCGTTCCTCGTCGAACAGCTCCTTCGCCACGATCCACACGTCTTCGAGGCTGAAGTCGTGTATCTCCTCCAGCGCGCCATACAGCAGGAGCCGACCCACGACATGGTTTATTTTCCTCGGTACGCCTCCGGTCAGATGATGGATCAGGGGAAACATCACTGCATCGAATTCTGGATCCCCATGCCAACCGACAATTCCGAGCCGATGCTCGATGTAGCCCTCGGTCTGTTCCGTGTTCATGGGTTCGATGTTGCAGGAGGCGACCAAACGCTGGCGGATGTGTTCCATTTCGGGGCTGAGGATCACACTCCGCGACTCCTCCTGTCCCACCAGGATGATTTGAAACAGCGGGTGACTGCCGGTTTGCAGGTTGGATAGCAGGCGTAGTTCTTCCAGGCCGTTGAAGGTCAGATTCTGGGCTTCGTCAATGACAATGACCGCGCGTCGTCCCCCCTGATACTCCTTCTCAACATAATCCTGGATGCGGGTCAGCAAGGTGGCTTTGTTGTAGGACTCCGCAGGTAAACCGAATTCCAGTGCGACCTTGCGCAGCAGTTCCTCCGCCTGAAGCTGGTTGGTGACCAGGTTGATTGCAAGGACCTTGGATTTGTCCAGCTTTGAGAGGATGTCCCGGATCAACGTGGTCTTACCGGAGCCGGGTCTGCCACTGATCATGACAAACCCTTCCCCTTGCTCCAAGGCATAACTCAGGTGGGACCAGGCCTTGAGATAGTTTTTATGCGCAAAGCGGAAGCTTTCGTCGGCGCTGAGACGAAAGGGGTTTTCTGTGAGTTGATAGTAGGACTCAAACATGACAACGGGTTGCGGCGGCTGTACTCACCTGTGATTGGAAGTTGCTTTCAAGATCCATACAGCGGGCGTTATATCGGGTAGTGGCCGCCTTCTATGGAGGATCAAGCCATGCTCAGAAACTCAAAGGGTTGTCATGTCATCACTCGGTCGGAGACGTCTTTCACAGTTTTCACTCAAGACACTTTCCACCCTACCCAGGACTATAACCATGATGGTCTGTTGGCTGGGGTATGAAATAGTACCCCTGCGAGGCGATTATCTGAACTTATCCAGACATAAAAGATTACTATCGAATACCTGGCTACCGCTACAGGGATTTGAGTTCGAAGCTCTTACCTTCCGTCACAGGCTTGCGGCAATCCCGATAGGCTTCGCAACGGTTGATATAGAACCGGGTGCTCTTAGGCATCGATACCCTGGCCCGTGCGATATGGGTGATCAGATCGGTGCCGTCCCTGATGAGGCGATCGCCCTCGTCTGCCTCCCAGCAGGCCTGACAGGAGTTGGCCCCCTTCTCCGTGGGCATGATGCTCAGGAGCTTCTCTGCGGCAACCGCGAATTTCGGCCACACATCAAAGATGACCGGATCCGTCCGCAGGGTTTCACATTTGAGCTTGGCGGCCCCCGCAAACTGAGTGATAAGCGATTCGATCCCGGGGAAGAACCGGCTGTCATGAAACGCGTTCACCATGGCCTCCGAAATCCGGTCGATGTCGCACATGGTTTGCGCAATCTTGATGTATCGGCTTTCATAGAAGGACTCTATAGGCACCGTGAAGGCGCGAAACGGCTCCCCCCACAGCTCGTCGATACCCTCATCGCCGCTGCGATGTTTGACCAGACGGCCCATCTCCAGGGCTTCGAGCAGGTATTGTCCGCACTCGTGGAGCATTTCCCGTCCGCGTCCGCTCTTGATGCTCTGCTCGTCCTGTTTGACCAGTTCCCGGAAGATGTCGGTGCCGCAGTTGAACAGGGCTCCGGCCAGCATGGCGCCCTTGACCCGTTTCAGGTCGCTGTCCTGCTCCTCCGCGTAGGCCTTGCGTGCCTCTTCAAGGCGCTGTCCAGGCATGTTGATGCCGTGTTCCACATGGTTGAACAGACGACGTGTGAGAGCCTCAATGAGATATTTCTTGGTTTCCAGGCTGTCTTCCATCGGATCATAGTGTTTGATCCAGTAGCCGTCATAGAAGATGCAGGTCTTCCCGTCGATCTCTTTGATGGTTCCGTTGGGTATTTCGTTTGAACCAGACATGATCACAACCTAACCTTAGTCATTCGCGGATTTTGACCTCAACGGGATTCATTTGTCACATAGATATTGACTGTCGGCCGATAAACGCAATCTTTGGGCGCGCCTCGCCAGTGAGCATGTATGCATCCAGGTCCTCAGAGTCCGCTGACTGAACGCAGTCGGATCAACAACGCACCGCGGCGAGCATGGTGCCTCCCACCTGCCTCCGGAGGAGCGCTTTCGCCTCATCCGCTGAGTTCGCCGGCCGGGTTACCCAAGGATCTTGCCATGTCACACCATATCGTGGGATCGAGGCATTTCTTTAACCACTCCGACCCGATACCGGGGGCTAAGCCGACCTTGAACACGGCACCTCCATGTGAGGAATATAGGACACTTTCATTACCCTTCCCAGTCGTGGTTACCCCACATTCTGGCTAGTTGTTTTCCAGGTTTCCAATCCTTTCCTCGAGTGCTTCGAGGGCTTCCTGGAGGCTCTGGACCTGCCTTTCCAAATCTTGAATTTTTGTTAAATCCTGCGTCTCATGACTGCTCTGGACCAGTTCCGCCTGTTGTACATCATCCGGCTCATAGTCTTCACCGAAATACAGATGGGCATAGCGTGACTCCCGCTTGCCCGGTTCACGGGCCAGGCGCCTGACAAAGGGCAAGCGAGTCTTCGATCTCATGAAAGATTTTGGGACATCCAAGTCCACCAAAATCGATTCGATCTTTGACAGCCTATTAGTGCCCCGG
>JBEVVH010000188.1:0-6688 GCA_040507245.1 Candidatus Thiodiazotropha sp. | reverse complement strand
TTCCTCTTCTCATTTTGATTGACAGCAACTTCAATCATGGCGCATTACGACGCCGTTATTGAGGGGGGAGGAGACCATTACATCGGGCTACGGATCGGGATAAGCGGGAATCTCAAGAGGAGCGAACATCACCCCGTAGCCCGGGTGAAACGAAGTGGAACCCGGGATCCATCAGAATCCATAACAGCTGGGAACACCACAAACCTCACCAAGCACACTCCCTCTCCCCTCGTGGTAGAGGACTGGGGAGAGGGGGCAATGCCAATGAGCGCAGCAAACACTCTAACCCATCTCTCTAAACCGCTCCTGGCAGAGGATTCTATGGCTGAGAGTCATGGGTAATCAGGAAACCCTTTGCGCGGGATCGCTGATTCGCAGCACCCACGCGCTCATCGATGGCGAGTGAAGTAATACCATCGAGGAGACTGTCCGCCGCATAAGTGCTATATATCAGTCATACGTTACTGCAAAACAGTGAATCCACCACGTATGAACCCGGGCACCCACACATCGGAAATAAAGCCCAATACGCCTCTGCTCGCGCTCCTTTCGGGCCTGGCGATCATGATCGGCGCCACCCCCTACCTGTTCTATATCAGGCAACTCTGGCTACTGCCGCTGCTTGCCCTGGTTGCGATCGCCACGATGTGGATCAGTGCGCGTAGATTCCGCACCCATGCCACCGTTGAACCGACCGCGGGCGAGTGGATCTCCGCAGGTTGGGGCTTTGTCGGTTACGCATCGATGCAAAGCCTGAACCTCATCTACTACGGCATCGCCTATTGGATCGTCAAAGGGATCATCTATGTCACTGGATTGATGGACATCCAAATCGATCCGTCCTGGGCCCACAGCATTGGTTTGTGGGTTTCCCTGCTGTTCGCACTCGGACTCTATGTGGCCGTTCTCGAACTGTCGACCAAGCTGCCCCAGCGGCTCTACCCGCGACTGGCGGGGGTGCGCTCCCCCTATTACGCACTCTGGTTTCGCTACAAACTGTGGATCATGCTCGCCGTGGTGACCGGTCTCAGCGGTCTGGTGCTGATGGTGATCCTTGGGCTACATCAATGGTATTGGGTGCTGGGTGGCTGGGCACTGGTCTTCTATACCAGCTTTCCAATCGCCAGCATGGGTGAAGAACGGGAGCAGTTGCGAGCGAAGGGACTCAAGGCCGCCAGAAAACTGCTTGAAGCCTCCGGCTGGTCGTTGTCGACACTGCCACCCACGGGGGATCCGCAGATCGATCCGTTCCTCGAGGAGGTGGACTATCTGGCACGCCGGGAGGCTGAGCGTTTGCTGATCGGGGTGGTCGCGGCAGAAGTGGACTGGACCGCCGCCGCCAGTCTGCAGATGGCCGCCCGGGTTCTGCAGGGCAGAATACCCGGGGAGGAGGAGGACCCCGCGAGGATGCATCCGCTGCTGTTTCTGACCAGTGAGACGGTCGATGACAGTGTGCAGCTTTTCGCCGAGCGGGAGGATCTGGTGGCCGTGCACTTACCCAAGAGCAAGGTCAAAGAGGTGCTGCAGGCCGCCGCAGACCCGGCCGCCTTGAAAGATCTGGCGGACTCATTGATTCCCTATGGAGAGAACACCCATGGGGATTAGCATCGAAACCCTCACCCTGGGCGCGTCCCCCGCAGAGATCCGCGAGATCAAGCCGGACATGGCGCTGCGCGACATGCGGGTACACAGCAAGCGCGCGCTGCTCGAGACACTGCTGCAGAAAGTGGACGGCAGCCTGCTCGATGATGAATTGGGCGACCTGTTTGACAGGCAGGTCAAACGTCAGATCACCCGTATCCGCTACAACGGGGGTGAGCTGCTGTTGCTGGAAGTCGAGCGATGGATTCTCAGCGACGGCGAAAAGGCCCGCGCGTTGGGCAATCTCGCTTACAGTTTTTCCAAACAGGGAACCCTGCGTTTCCTCTCCCCTGAACTGGACGTACCCTGCCCGGCGGTGGGACGGCTGTTTGAGATCTGGCAGGAGCAGTTTCAGATCGACGCGAAGCTGATCCCCTGGTCCTACCTCGGTTACCTGGAATCCGGGCAGACCACCCTCGAAGAGGTGTTGGGGATCAGTGCGGCCAGCGACAGCCAAGCGGTAAAACCCGATCAACCGGGCACTTCTGAAACCCGGGATCCGGCGGGTATCAAGAGCGTACGGATTTTTCTCGCCTCTTCAGCTGAGCTTCGCGAGGATCGTGACGCCTTTGATCTCTATTTTCGCCAACAAAACGACCAGTTGCGCAAGCAGGGGCTCTATCTCGAGATCATTCGCTGGGAACATTTCCTCGACGCCATGTCGAGCACGCGTCTGCAGGATGAATACAACAAGGCCATTCAGAGCTGCGACATCTTTGTCAGTCTGTTTATGACCAAGACCGGAAAATACACCGAGGAGGAGTTCGACCTGGCCTTCAAAACCTTTAAAGCCACCGGTAAACCACTGGTTTATACCTACTTCAAGAAATCCACGGTTTCGACCAGCGCAAGTCACCGGGACGATCTGTTGTCCCTATGGGATTTTCAAAAAAAACTGGTTGAAAAACACCAGCATTTTTTCACAGAGTATGACTCTATTGAGGGTCTGAAGAGACAGTTCAAGGATCAACTGGAAAAGCTGCGGGCCGAGAACCGGCTTTGAGGTCAGGCGCGGGCAAAACGACGCCGATAGGCCGCGGGTGTCAGCCCGGTCATTTTAATGAAGGTTTTGCGGCAGGCGCTCGCATCCCGGTAGCCTACCGACGCGGCAATCGATTCAAAGCTGTTGCGGGTTTCCTCCAGCAGGTCACACACCCTGTCGACCCGCAGGCGCTGCAGATATTCGTTGGGCCGAACCCCCGTCGCCCTGACGAATTAGCGCAGCAACGTCCGCTCCGTGAGGTGCACCGCCGCCGTGCTCGCGACTGGGTTGGCATCGTCGGTAGTAGCGCTGTTCCCGTCCGCCGGTGTCGATCACCAGCAGCCGATCCAGGGCCTGTTAACACTAATGCTTTTTGCCTGATGCCTTATCACACTCCAGGTAAGCACTTCCCTGGGAGCGTTCACAGACATGATGCTGGAGTACCGATAAACGTTGTGCAACATCACGATGCAAGGCGTGCAGTGTTTCAATACCCAAAGCCGCCTCTTGAGCGCGTCCTGCAGCCACGAGTTCAAGCAAGTGTTTAGCAAATTGTTGATGCGCTCATGTACCTGCCCGAGTTCCGCATAACCCGGCAAATCACCATAGCGGATATAACCTTCATCCCAGTACCATCGGCCAAAATCACAGTTACGCGCATCGAGTTCCGGTGGTTTCACGATCCCGTTACTGGAATGTACCGCGGCCACCAGATCATCGACCCAGCGGCGTTGGGTCATTTCCGCAGTAAGCAATGGCAAATCCTCGCGCAGCCAGATGTCGTTCGCCGCTTTGCGCCAGGAAGCGAACGGCTTGTATCCACGACTCCAGTCTGGCAACTGCTCGGCCGGCATGGGCCGGGCAATACCGTATCCCTGACCCAGCTCGCATCCCAGACGTAACAGCATGACACCGTGATCCTCACTTTCGATGCCCTCCGCGATGACCTTACGATGAAAGGCCTGACAGAGCACGATGATGCCGTCAATGATCGCCAGATCTTCAACATCCTCGAGAATATCGCGCACAAAGCTCTGATCGATCTTGAGCATGTCAGCCGGCAGTTGCTTCAAAAATGTCAATGAAGAATAACCAGTACCGAAATCGTCCAGAGAGACCGTAACACCGAGAGCCTGGCACTCATGAATCACCCGGGAGATCAGCGCTATATCCTCCAGCGCAGAGGTCTCAAGCACCTCCAACTCCAGTTGCTGCGGGCGAACCTCTGGATGCAGTGCCAGCAGATCGTAGAGGCATCGCGAGAAATCCGGCTGCTGGAAATGACGTCCAGAGATATTCACGCTGATACAGGTTTCAAAACCCTGCTGACGCCAAACCGAGAGTTGCGTGAGCGCCTCTCCAATGACCCACTCTCCGAGAGGCACGACGAAATCGCCGGCTTCGACGGTCGGCAGGAAATCTGCCGGTGGCAGGATTCCGTGCTCAGGGTGCTGCCAACGAGTCAGTGCCTCGGCGCCGATCATGCGCCCTGTGCGCATATCCACCTTAGGTTGATAGTGAAGGACAAATTCGTTCTTCTGTAATGCTTTTTCGATCCGCACCAACGCCTCACGATGGGCCTTGGCCTCGCGATCCCGTTCAATGTCAAACAAATGAAAGCGATTCCGCCCTTCATCCTTGGCCCGGTACATGGCTTGATCCGCATGGCGTAACAGGGTGTCCGGGTCCCCATTGTCGTAGGGATAGAGTGATACACCGATACTGGCGGAGATCAGAATCGTGCGTCCATCAACCCGGTAGCTGGCGTACATGGTCTCCAGTAATCGGGTCAATGCCTGTTCGCACTCCTGTACGGAGTGGAGGTTGGTGAGCAGCATGACGAACTCATCACCACCCAGGCGTGCAACCGTATCGCTATCACGCATGTGGCTGTTAAGTCTTTGAGCAACCTCCACGAGTAACTTGTCACCGACCTCATGCCCGTAGTTGTCGTTCACCGGTTTGAAACCATCCAGATCCAGATAACAGATCGCCAACAACTGTCCGCTGCGCCGGGTTTGCGCCATGGACTGCTGCATGCGGTCCGCAAGAAGCACTCGGTTAGGCAACTGGGTCAAGGCATCGTAATGGGCCATACGTTGCAGTTTTGACTGCTGATCCTTCAGCTTGGTGATGTCGGAAAAGATTGCCACATAATTGGACACCTTGCCGTATCTATCGTACACGGCGGAGATGGTCAGCAGTTCAGGATAGACTTCACCGCTCTTGCGCCTGTTCCAGACCTCGCCGTGCCAATACCCATTCTTTTTCAATACCTGCCACATTTCCGTGTAGAATTGCACATCGTGATGTCCCGATCTCAACACCCGAGGCGTGAGTCCGACAGCCTCGTCCTGAGCATATCCGGTGAGTTCACTGAAGGTTGGATTGACCCGCAGGATCCGCTCCTCGGCATCCGTGATCACAATGCCCTCCCGGGCGTGATCAAACACGCCGGCTGCCAGGCGTAGCTGATCCTCGTGCTGTCGCCACTCGGTCACATCCTGATTGACACCCACTACCCGTAACGCCCTTTGTTGCTCGTCCCGAATCACGGTGCCATGAACCTCGATGGTGCGAATCTCCCCCGACACCATTCGGATACGAAACTCCGTATTGAACTCCGCCTGTCCTTCAACGGCACGCTGCAGCAGCGCCTCGGTTGGCTGCAGGTCTTCTTCGTGCAGGCAGTTGCGCCAGGCCTCATAGTTGGCGCCGAATTCCGCCTGATCCACACCGTAGATCTGAAACATTCGTTTGTCCCAAATCAATTTACCGCTCAACAGATTGAAGTCATAGGTACCGATACTGGCCGAGTCTTGGGCCATATCCAGGCGTTGGGTCAAGGCAAGCATATCGGCGTTCAACACCTGAGCCCTGGCCTCCACCCGTCGCCGCTCTCCGGCAATTGACCAGATAATGACGAACAGCAGCAGATCGACCAGGGTGCCACCGATGGCAATCATTGCGGGCTGGCTGTTCGACAGAGCCTCTTCAAATGAGGGGCGACTATGAAAGCGCACCTGCCAGATCCGTCCAGGCAGATCCAACTGACTGGTAAGTTGTCGCTGCGCCAGCCCCGCTGAGGCACCCGGATTGCTGTCGTAAAGAAGGGTTTCCGGGTTCATCGCCCCCGACCCGTCGTAGATTTCAAAACCCACGTCCGGACTGTCGCTGCTCAGGATGCCCCGCATTAAATCATCCATGCGGAAGGCACTGTAGACAAAACTCAAGAGCGCCTCTCTGCGTTGTTCCAAGGTCTTCAATTGATGCCCAGGCGCATATACCGGCAGGTAGACGAGAAATCCGGCTTGGACGTCCTGTTCCGTTTCCTGAACCAGGATCACACGCCCCGACACCGCAGGAGCCTTGCTGTCCCGGGCATGATCCATCGCCATGCGGCGCATCGGATTGGAATACATGTCGTAACCAAAGGCCCGACGGTTGCGCCAGTCGAAAGGCTCGAGATAGATGATCGCGCTGTATTGCTTCCGTTCGCCTTCGGGCTTCAACTGATAGTCAGGGAAGCCCTCACCACGAACGGTGCCGATGTGATCGGCGAGTTCCGAGGGTTCCAGCATGATCGAATACCCCATGCCCTGGATACCCGGGTAGTAGGTTTCAAGATCCAGTCCGCTGACATACTCACGCCACTCCTGCCGGGTGGGATTCCTACCCAGGGTTTCGACAAAGGCCACCCCACCGCGCAGGACCTGCTCGTATTCGAGCATTCGTTTGAGAATACGCTGCCGGGCGTCTTCCACCTCGAAGGTGAATCGATCAGACACCCGCTTTTCTATGGAAGAGTTGGAGATGTACCAGGCCAGTACGGTGAACACGAGAGAGACAACCAGCACCAACCATGCGGTCACTTCATTGTGGAAAATTTCCAAGAAGGGCAAGCGAGTCTTCGATCTCATGAAAGATTTTGGGACATCCAAGTCCACCAAAATCGATTCGATCTTTGACAGCCTGTTAGTGCCCCGGCCGTCCCGGTCACTGACACTACGCGATGACTTCGCAAGCTCGTCACCGCTCCGTTGTCAGCTCCCGAATGACTGGACG
>JBEVVH010000187.1:0-6710 GCA_040507245.1 Candidatus Thiodiazotropha sp. | reverse complement strand
GGGGCTCAAGGAGCCGATAGGCTCCGTTAAATAGAGCGCTTTGAGCGGTTCACAGCGAAAGCCCCCGGCTTTGCCGGGGGATGGTTACTCGGTGGCCGCCAGTGAGCGGGTCTACTTCCCGGTGATACTCGAACAGCGTCGCCAGGGGGGGATGCTGGTCGAAACAGTTCCGATCCCGGCATTGACCAATGTGGCCGCCGGGTTGGGGCATGTGCATATCGACCTGGACCCGGACGGGATCGCTCGGGGCGTATTTCTCTACGAGGGACTGGGCGAGGCCTACTGGCCGCATCTCACACTCAGCCTGTTGCATGGTCTGGATCCCGGGCGCTTTCCATTACAGTCGCCGCCCCCATCCAGACCCTCCCCCGAGGTGCAGCGAATCAGTCGCCATACCCATCGTCTGATCCCCTATGCCGGACCCGCCGGACACTATCCCAGGTATAGTTACAGCCAGGTGGTTGCGGGTGACTTCGAGACCGAACTGTTCCGCAACCGGATCGTCCTGGTCGGTGTGACCGCCACCGGTATCGGAGACGCCCTGCCCACCCCTCTGTCGGGATATGGTGTACCCATGCCCGGGGTGGAGATCAATGCGAACATTCTCGACAGTCTTCGTCGTGGGGAGGTGGTGACTCCGGTCGGTTCGCTGCCCCAGATGCTGGCGAATGCCCTAATCGTCATGGTGCCGTCCCTTTTATACCCCTTTTTTCCCACCCGGGTGGCTCCCCTGGTGTCGATGCTGGTGCTGGCCCTGTACCTGATCGCCTGCGAGGTCCTGTTGCGGGGAATGGGAATCTGGTTGCCACCGGCCTCGGGTCTGCTGGGGTTGGCGCTGAGTTATCCGATCTGGAGTTGGCGGCGTCTTGATCAGGCGGTGCGTTATCTGAACGAACAACTCGAGCGGTTGCAGCGCGAGCAGATGACCATGCCGGTGCATCCGCCGCTTGGCGACTTGACCTCGGCAATGCAGTTTCTCTCCCGCTTGATGCCGTTGCAGGGGTGGGTCGTGTACGACGTTGAGAAGGAGGCGCCACTGATGCAGGACGGCGCAGTCCTGGGGGCGCCCCTGCCTGGCCTTGAGGTGGGTGCCTGGACCCGTTCGGGGGCGGAAACCTGGACCCTGGTGGCACGTCCGGAAGGCGCTTGGCAGTTGGGTCTCTGCTGGCCGAGAAACCGGGTGCCGGAACGGCAGGGTCTGCGCCTGTTGAGCGATTTCGCCAAGCAGTTTTCCCAACCGCCCAGACGTCGGGATGGGGGGGTGCTGGAGCGGGTCGAGTTACGCATCGCCCAGTTGCGGGAGACCACGGTGCGAATTCAACGCTTTCGCAATTTGATTCAGAGCGCGGTGGGGCAGATGGACGACGGGCTGATGGTGATCAACAGTCACGGTCAGGTGGTCATGTCGAATCCCCGCAGTTCGCACTATTTTGGACATCTCCAGGAATCCTATCTGCTGGGGGAGGATGCCTACGAATTGCTGCGGGTGCTGGAGATCAGCGGTGGTGGAAACTGGGAGGAGGCGTTCCGCCGGGTCATGCTGGAGGGGCAGGCGATGCGCTTCGAGGCGGCGCGCGCGCCGGAGACGGAACTGTTCGTACAGCTTCAGCCCCTGGTGGGCGTGGAAACTGAGTTCCATGGCATGATTGTGAATCTGTCCAATATCGCTACCCTGAAGCGCACCGAACGGACCCGGGCAAAGATGCTGAATTTTCTTTCACACGACCTCCGCTCACCGATCACTTCGCTGCTCTCCCTGACCCAGTCCCAGCAGAATTGCCAGGGAAGCGGGGAGGCGCTGGCGAAGCAGATCGAGCCACTCGCCCGGCGCTCCCTGAAACTGGCCGATGACTTTCTGCGTCTGGCCGGGCAGAGGCGGTAGAGGCTGCGGATTTCCAGGAACTGGATCTGATCAGTGTTGCTTGTAATGCCCTGGATGAGGTCTACGTGCAGGCGAAAGCCGCGTCCGTGGCGGTGAATGGCGAGTTTCCTGAAGAGGAGCTGTGGTTGGAAGGAGACCCGACTCTGCTGGAGCGGGCTCTGTTCAACCTGCTGGAGAACGCGGTGAAGTTTTCACCATCCGAGGGCCGGGTGACACACTCAGGATCACGCGTCAGGATGATCGGGTGGTCTGTGAGGTCACGGACCAGGGACCGGGTCTCCCGGATAGCCTGCAGGGGGATATCTTCATGCCGTTCGTGCAATCCCCCCCCCGTGGCAGCCCGCGAATTTCGCGGAGTCGGCCTGGGTCTGAGTTTCGTCAAAGTGGTGGCGGAGAAGCACCGGGGACGGGTGTTCGCCGCGAATGGCGAGGCGGGTGGTGCCCGATTCATCTTCGAACTGCCCGCCCAACCAGCTTCCGCGGATTGATTCGGCTCAACGGAAAACAGGCCTTGGGTTTGTTCGCCAGCCTTGAATCATTGCATAATAGACGGTCCTGTTCGTTTCCTGATTTCGGAGTCCTCGATGCCCCAGTACCGCTCTCGCACCACGACCCATGGCCGCAACATGGCGGGCGCTCGTGCCCTCTGGCGGGCCACCGGAATGACCGATGGCGATTTCGAAAAACCGATCATCGCCATCGCCAACTCCTTCACCCAGTTCGTCCCCGGGCATGTCCATCTCAAAGACCTGGGCCAGCTGGTTGCCCGGGAGGTCGAGGCGGCCGGAGGTGTGGCCAAGGAGTTCAACACGATTGCGGTGGATGACGGCATCGCGATGGGGCACGGGGGCATGCTCTACTCCCTGCCGTCCCGGGACATCATCGCCGACTCGGTCGAGTACATGGTCAACGCCCACTGTGCGGACGCGCTGGTGTGCATTTCCAACTGCGACAAGATCACCCCCGGCATGCTGATGGCGGCGATGCGCCTGAATATTCCCACCATATTCGTTTCCGGCGGGCCGATGGAGGCGGGCAAGGTGAAGCTGGCGGGCAAGGGCGATCTGAAGCTCGACCTCATCGATGCCATGATTTCCGCGGCCAACCCCAACGAGAGTGATGCGGACGTGGCGCAGATCGAGCGCTCAGCCTGTCCCACCTGCGGTTCCTGCTCCGGTATGTTCACCGCCAACTCCATGAACTGCCTGACCGAGGCGCTGGGTCTGTCATTGCCGGGCAATGGCTCTCTGTTGGCAACCCATGCGGATCGGGAGTTACTGTTCAAGGAAGCCGGGCGCAGGGTGGTGGCTCTGGCGCGTCGCTGGTACGAGGAGGAGGACCCCCGAGCACTGCCCCGGGGGATTGCGACTTTCGAGGCCTTCGAGAACGCGATGAGTCTGGATATCGCCATGGGCGGTTCCACCAACACGGTGCTGCACCTGCTGGCCGCTGCCCAGGAGGGTCAGGTCGATTTCGGCATGTCCGATATCGACCGGCTCAGCCGCCGGGTGGCGAATCTGTGCAAGGTCGCTCCCGCAACTCAGAAATATCATATGGAGGATGTACATAGGGCCGGCGGCGTGATCGGCATTCTCGGTGAACTCGATCGGGGCGGGCTGATCCACCGTGATGTGCCGACGGTTCACACCACCACCCTGGGTGATGCCCTGGAACAGTGGGATGTAATCCGTACCCAGGAGGAGACTGCTCGTACCCGCTTCATGGCCGGACCGGGTGGGATCCCCACCCAGGTTGCCTTCAGCCAGGATGCCCGTTGGCCGGAACTCGATCTGGATCGGGAAAACGGCTGCATCCGCAATATCAGCCATGCCTACTCAAAGGACGGAGGTCTGGCCGTGCTCTACGGCAACCTGGCGGAACAGGGCTGCATTGTGAAGACCGCCGGTGTGGACGAATCGATCCTCAAATTTTCCGGCCCGGCACGGATCTTCGAGAGCCAGGATGCCTCGGTGGATGCGATTCTGGGTGATCGGGTGCAGGCCGGCGACGTGGTGCTGATCCGCTACGAAGGTCCAAAGGGCGGTCCCGGAATGCAGGAGATGCTCTATCCCACCAGCTACCTGAAATCGAAGGGGCTGGGCAAGGCCTGCGCGCTGATCACTGACGGACGCTTCTCCGGGGGAACCTCCGGCCTGTCCATCGGACACTGCTCACCGGAAGCCGCCGAAGGGGGCAACATCGGACTGGTGGAAGAGGGGGATCCGATCGAAATCGATATCCCGGAGCGGATCATCCGCGTGGCGATCAGTGACGAGGCGTTGCAACAGCGCCGTGAGCGCATGCTGGCGCGGGGCGCTCAGGCCTGGAAACCCGTCAACCGGGACCGGGTGGTTTCCCAGGCCCTGCAGGCCTATGCCGCACTCACCACCTCCGCGGCCCGGGGCGCGGTGCGGGATCTTTCCCAATTACAGAAAGATGCGGACTGAATCCATTCTCGGAGGGGTGTCGCTGGCGTCCCTACTGGTTGCCTGCAGCGGCGGTGACCCCACCGCGACAGATGCGGAGTTGATCTACCAGGATGGGTTTGAGACACCCCGCTCCGAGGTGGAACTTCTCGCCAATGGGGGTACGATGGTGCGCGGCTTCAGCGCCTGGTTGAAGCTGCAACCCGGCTACAGCGGGGTGCAGGCGCGTAATGAGACCGAATACCAGGCAGTGGATTGTGCCGAACCAGCCGACTGGTTCCACGAGGTCATCGGTGACGCGGATCTGAACCAGGACCGCTATCGGCTCACCTGTTTGAAATTTACCGATTCGCGATTCGACTTTGATAACGGCCGCTGGCTGGTGCGGGATCCCGCCAATGGCCGGGTCTATTATCGGATCTGGAAACTGAAAGAGTAACAATAACGATGAAGGACAGCTTTCCTTTTCCCGTCGCCCGTATCGGGGTCATTGGCGGGGGTCAACTGGGCCGCATGATGGTCAAGGCAGCGAAACGCCTCGGCTGCACCTGCGTGGTGCTCGATCCATATCCCGGCTCCCCTGCGGGCCAGGTGGCCGGTCACCAGATCATCGGCGGCTATCATGACCCGGCAAAACTGCGGGAACTGGCCGAGTCCTGTGATGTGGTCACCTACGAGCTGGAGAACGTGGATACCGAGACCCTGAGGCAGCTGGAGAAGGAGGGTCATACGATTCATCCCGCGCCCCGGGTGCTGGCGGTGCTGCAGGACAAACTGACCCAGAAGGAGTTCCTCCGCGATGCGGGGATTCCCACCTCCGATTTCCAGTCCATGCCGGAAGCGGACCTGGAGGCCTTTGCCGGGTTCGGTTTTCCCCTGGTGCAGAAGGCCCGGCGGGGCGGATACGACGGCCGGGGCGTTTCAGTGATGATGACGGTCGATGATTTTTCCGCGCATCTACCGGTGCCATCCCTGGTGGAAGGGTTTGTTGATGCCTCCCATGAACTGGCGGTGATGGTGGCGCGCAATGCGGATGGCGATTGCGTGGCCTATCCCACGGTGGAGATGTGCTTCCGCTCCGGTGAGAACGTCCTGGATCTGCTGCTGTGCCCCGCCCGGGTGGCGCCGGAGATCGCGCAACAGGCCGAGCAACTGGCTGTGCGCACCATTCAGGCCCTGGAGGGTGTCGGGGTATTCGGAGTTGAGATGTTCCTCACCCGGGATGGTGAACTGCTGGTTAACGAAATCGCGCCGCGCACCCACAACTCCGGTCACCATACCATCGAGGCCTGTGTCACGGACCAGTTCGAACAGCACCTGAGGGCGATCCTCGACCTGCCCCTGGGTTCCACCGCGCTGCTCAGCCCGGCTGCCATGATCAACCTGCTGGGTGATGCCGACGCGAATGGCCGCCCGGTGATCGAAGGCATGTCCGCCTCCCTGAGGATTCCCGGCGTGTGCCTGCACCTGTATGGCAAGGCGGAGGTCAAGCCGTTCCGCAAGATGGGCCACGTCACCGTGGTCGATCCCGATCTGGAAGCGGCCCGACGCAAAGCCGAACAGGTTCGCGATCTGATTCATATCAAAGGGGAACAACACCCATGAATACTCCTGTGATTGGCATCATCATGGGCAGCGACTCCGACCTGCCGGTCATGCGCGAGGCTGCCAATATTCTCGATGAGCTTGAGATTTCCTACGAGATGACCATCGTCTCGGCCCACCGTACCCCGGCACGGCTCTTTGAGTATGCGCAGAGTGCGGAGACCCGGGGTCTGCAGGTGGTCATCGCGGGAGCCGGCGGCGCGGCCCACCTGCCCGGGATGGTGGCGGCGATCACCCCGCTGCCGGTGGTGGGTGTGCCAGTCAAGTCCTCTGCCCTGAGTGGTGAGGATTCCCTGCTCTCCATCGTGCAGATGCCCCCAGGGGTACCGGTCGCCACGGTGGCGATCAACGGCGCGAAAAATGCGGGGTTGCTGGCGGCGCAGATCCTCAGCGTGGCCGACGGAGCGATTCGTCAGAAGATCAAGGACTACAAGCAGGGACTGGAAGCCATGGTGATGTCCAAGGTTGAGGCGATGGAGAAGGGCTCCTTGAGCTGAATTCGGGGATGACTTGTGGCGGGTTCCCGGGTTCCGCTACGCTGCACCCGGGCTACGGAGTGGGTCTCCCTCCCGAGTAGCCCGGGTGAAGCAACGCGTAACCCGGGGGCGTGGCACGAACCTGTTTCATCGTTCCCACGCTCTGCGTGGGAATGCATACCAGAGCTTAGAGGTATTGCCCCAACCTGATGTGTTGGCTTGTGCCGGGTTTCCCGGGTTCCGCTTCGCTGCACCCGTATATGGTCTCCTCCCCATTTGCAAGGCATCTTGTGGTTAATGTCAGGGACAGGTTTGCTGCCG
>JBEVVH010000186.1:0-6745 GCA_040507245.1 Candidatus Thiodiazotropha sp. | reverse complement strand
GGGGCACTAATAGGCTGTCAAAGATCGAATCGATTTTGGTGGACTTGGATGTCCCAAAATCTTTCATGAGATCGAAGACTCGCTTGTCTATCAGACCATCAGTGTCGTTATCCAGCCCATCGTCGCAGGCCGGGGCGCTGTACTCGTTGTTATCGTTCGAACTCGTACAACCCGGATCGTCAAGGTCGATCAGGCCATCGCTATCGTTGTCCACACCGTCGTTACAGGCCGTGGTGGTTACCGCTTCGTTGTATTCGTCGTTATCGCTCGAACTCGCACAACCCGGATCGTCAAGATCGGTCAGCCCATCGCTGTCGTTGTCCACCCCGTCGTTACAGGCCGCGGTGGTTACCGCTTCGTTGTACTCGTCGTTGTCGCTCGAACTCGTGCAACCCGGATCGTCGAGGTCGGTCAGACCATCGCTATCGTTGTCCACACCGTCGTTACAGGCCGCAGTGGTTACCGCTTCGTTGTATTCGTCGTTGTCGCTCGAACTCGTGCAACCCGGATCGTCGAGGTCGGTCAGACCATCGCTATCGTTGTCCATACCGTCGTTGCACGCCGTGGTGGTTACCGCTTCGTTGTATTCATCGTTATCGCTCGAACTCGCACAGCCCGGATCGTTGAGGTCAGTCAGACCATCGCTATCATTGTCCACACCATCGTTACAGGCCGTGGTGGTTACCGCTTCATTGTATTCGTCATCGTCGCTGGCATTGTCGCAACCCGGGTCATCAAGGTCGATGAGCGTATCGCCATCGTTATCGGTCCCGTCACTACAGGCCGGCGCGCTGTACTCGTCGTTGTCGGTTGCACTCGAACAACCGGGATCGTCGAGATCGATCAAGCCATCGCTGTCGTTATCGATTTGATCGCTGCACTGGGTGGTGGCATCGGCATGAGATGGATTGGAGGAGCTACTGCTCTCACCGCATTCGGAGAGAAAAATGAAAAAAACGACGACAAGGGTTGAGAGCAAGCGTGGATACAGCATCACGTATAGCCTAATTGTCAGTAGTTGAGGATTATAGCGAAACCGTCTACGTTTCAACTATTTACTTGAACATAGGCAGTCCCATTCAGGGTTACAAGCACGATATCCGTTCACCGGTCAGCATTGCGAACCAGGTCACACTTGTAGTTATCCATTCCACACCCTGCTCCAGCAACCTCTTCCACTTGCATTAAAGGCCCGCCAGCTACCTCTTTGCACTCAATCTCGCGGCTTTGGTCCTGTGGGAGTCCGATGCCTGGCTTAATGTACCCTGGATGCAGGGGACGATCTTTCCACGGCTGTTCGCCCTCTCTCCTTTGCTGCTGATCCTCGCTACCGGATCCGCCTTATTACTATTAACCCGGCACCTAAATATGTCATGTTCAGGGCTACAAGCATGCCCTTGATCAAGGCGTGACTCGCAGGCAATGGCCGCCCCATTGTCAAGAGTCGCAACGCAGAGCAAGGGCTTGCTTGTAGCCCCTACCAACATAATTCTAAGGACCGGCCGAAGCGTGCCTGCCTGCTAGTCTTGAATGTCGTCAACTCCCTGCACTACCACGGCAAAGCGATCCGCCAAGGCGCTCAGTATCGCTTGCTGAACCTGCTCAGCAGGCACACTGCCGCCTTGTCCGTCGGGGAGGTCGCGGGTTGCCGTTACAGACGCCACCACGGTTGTGAAGTACCCCTGATCCAGCGCGGCGCGTACCGTGGAGTCCAGACACATGTGGGTCATAAATCCGACTATGATGAGCATTTTTCTCCCGGTCGACTTCAACGTCTCCAGCAAGGATGTACCGGCAAAAGCGTTAGGCAAGCTTTTTTCAATCGTCAGTTCCCCCGGCTCGGGAGCCATTTTCGAAGCGATGGCGAAATAGGGCGATTCAGGATTGAACAATGCTCCACCGCCCCGATGAACGACATGCACGATCGAGGTACCTGCCGCACGGGCACGCAGCAACAAACGTCTACCCTGCGTCAATGCCTCATCGATATTCTTCAACGGCAAAGCGCCATCGATGTATTCCCTCTGCGCATCGATCACGACCAGGACGCTTTCCGACAAGGCCGCAGGAGTCGGTTGCAGTCCTGCCATTTCAAGCAGCGTTTTAGGCACACCATCGGCTAAGAGATACGACGGAAGTAAGAGCAACAAGCCTATAAGCGTTTTCATCGAACATGATCTCCTGTTGAAGCAGACGGCATCATGAGGCTTGGGTTACATTGAAGTAAGTGGCAGTATTGCCAAAATACTGGTGAAATATGCCATGACTTCCATAGCCCTGCTGGTCGAGCCCGGTTCTACACCTTCGAGTGTCACAATCACTCTGGATCTGTTTCGAATTGCTCATCGTTTTGCGCCTGACGATCCGTTCGAAGTGGCACTGTTCTCAAGCCGGGGAGGACCGATTACCCTTTCCGATTACGTACAGTTGCAGACCCAACCGCTCCCACAGGATTTACTAGGGTTTGACGCTGTAATCCTGCCCGGTTTTTTCGCAGAAGACTTTGCGGATCT
The DNA here is from genome assembly GCA_040507245.1 of Candidatus Thiodiazotropha sp. Taxonomy (GTDB): domain Bacteria; phylum Pseudomonadota; class Gammaproteobacteria; order Chromatiales; family Chromatiaceae; genus Thiodiazotropha. The sequence goes on along the minus strand of JBEVVH010000186.1, from coordinate 4,232 downwards.
GGTCACAAAACTGTCGAAGGAGTGGCAACCCGTGATCAAATGTTTGCGAGAGTTGCCTGCAGGCGCTCGGATCGCTGCCAGCTGCTACGGCACCTTCGTACTTGCCGAGTCAGGGCTGCTCGACGGACACAGCGCGACCACAACCTGGTGGCTAAGCAAGGACTTTGAAGCACGCTACCCCAACATAGCACTCAATTCGGGTCAGGCGCTGATGGATAGTGGCCGGGTCATCACTGCTGGCGCCATGACAGCCCATATCGATCTGTCTATATACCTATTGCGCCGACTCAAGGGCGATGCCCTCGCGCGACAAGTCGGAGCCATCATGCTGATCGATGAAGCCCGTTCATCTCAACTCCCGTTCATGGCGCTGCAGAGACGCTTTTCCGATCACATCGTCGACACCGCGATAACCTGGATGGAATCGCATATCAGTGAACCCTTTATAACAACTGTACTGGCGGACGCGCTGCATATCAGTTATCGGACATTACATCGACGCTTTCAGGCAATTACAGGCATGCCACCACTGAAATACCATTAGGCACTGCGGATCGAGGTAGCCAAAGAACTTCTGGAGACCTCTCGAAGAAGTCTGGAACAGATTGCTCATGAAACAGGCTACAGCGACACCACATCTTTTCGACGTTTGTTTACTCGATTGACATCACTATCACCCGCCCAGTACAGAAATCGCTTTAGCCGTAGCGACAGCAAAGTCGAGGCGAGATAAATGCACTACCGATCTCTTGTCCATGTGCACCCATCGAAGCATGAAGGTTTTCTCCATCGTATTGACCCTACATCGGTCACTCGGGAGAAATCACAAGAGCAGACGCTTCAACGCGGGCACGGGGAGAAGGACTCTTCCGCAGCTGCCCCACCCTACACGGTGTCATTGTATGCAATGCCCCGGTGGGACATGTCAGCCTGTAAGGCTATGATGCAGGTCCGAGTCAATGAGGCGCCCCTCGATCCATCTCGTGCGGGAGTCAGACTGACGATGAGTCTGCTTCAATCTGAACGCAGGGGTACTGCATGAAAAAGCTGATGTTTGCGGCCGCACTTTACGGGATCGTCTGGTTCTTCTTCATTCGCGAGGCCGAGGTCACGCTTCGACCCGGGGTATTCGTGGAGGAGGAGCCCCGTCAAGTCATGCTGCATGACGCTGAGCCGTTCAACCACAAGGGATTCCGCATCACTCCCCTGGCTCGCTTCGACATCAAGGCCAAGATTCTATCCAAGAAGTACTACAGCCTGGGACGGGAGTCGGACCTCTCTCCCATCGACCTGGCTCTGGGCTGGGGAAAGATGTCAGATGAAAGCGTCCTCCAGACCATTCGTATATCACAGTCGAACCGATACTTTCACTGGCGCGTGGATGAGTTTCCTATACCCCGCAAGGAGATCGAGACCCATGCCAGCAACATGCATATCATTCCCTCCGATGCCACCACGGAGGCTGCGATCAAACAGTCGCGTATCGGCGAAATCGTGCAATTCTCAGGCTATCTGGTCAAAGTCGACACTCAGGACGGTTGGCATTGGTCGAGTTCGCTGAGCCGAAGTGATACGGGCAACGGCGCCTGCGAACTCGTGTGGGTCGAGGATTTCCGGATAACCACAACTTCGGACATGCAATAACCGACGTCCTATTCGTACAAGCCAACAATCGGATAATCCGGAAATGCAAGCACGCTCGCATCGACAAGATCCTCAAAGACCGCCTTTTTGGCCAGAGTTTCCACTGTCATGACATCTGTTTTTATCCGCTGTTTCAACATCACACCACGGTAATACCAGGATTGGATGCCCTCTGCCTCAACCCGATAGCAGGGATAGCCCAGAATTGTTTCAGTGCCCGCCTTTGAACTCTTCGGATTCACTGGCTGACCGGTATCATCAGACGCAAGCCCCATCTCCTGTAAAGTGGCTTTTACGATCACCTGGCGGTCGAAATCCACACTATAGTAGATCTCGCCATCCTGCTTGCTCAGCTCGGTATCAACCATGCCACCGTGATCCGTCGTCTTTTCCTGAATTTCAATCGCTCCCCAGTCCGAAAACAATACTTTCGTCTGCGATGTATTCCTGATTTCCTGACCACCAACTTTGAGGGTCGATACCGATTCGTATTCAACATAGCCTGTCTCGACATCGTATCGGCTCTGATCGGCTTGAACAGACATGCATGCCAATAGTAATACCATGAATGAACCACACCACGCTTTCACGATAGATATCCTTTTATACTATTTTTAAGACTACAAAATTTTTCCATTGGATCTGTTTTGGCCGTCGAGCGAAGTGACGCGCGGATCGACCACTGGATATTACGACAGGGATGCATACTGGTATAGTGATGCTGAGCTATTCCCCTAAAAAGTCGGTCTGCTACTACAAACTCAAACCTTGCACGGCACGAACCATCTCGTCCTTGCGTTGTGTCATTATATCCGCCAGTTTTCGACTGCCGCCATAATTGATAATGACTTGCCTGATCTGTTTGTCTGCGATTGAGCTTACCACTTGGACGGCCTCGCGAATTGCTTCATGGGTCATATCGGAGAAGAGTTTGACGGCATAGGGGTTTCCGCTGTCGGTCCGCAGGCTTTCGAGTTCGCACACCCTGGCCCCGAACATCTTACCCTTGGGATCCCCCTGGGCCCGGAACTCAAGCGCGCCTCCCACATCGAGCGTCAACACCTTACCATTGGCGACACCCTGATTGTCTCCCAGGTAACCGGCCGCATCCCAGTTTGCGGCCCATGCATGTACCCCGAACCAGTGTTGCGCCTGCCTGCGTTCAAGCTCGTTCAGGTGCGTTACACAGGATTTTTCCAGTTCAACCCATCGAGTTGCAATCTGATTCGAAGCCCGGGTCCGTACATAACTGAGGGTTGGAGCTCCTGCAAGTCGATACAGCATTGCGGCAATGAACTCGTTGCGTGCATGAGCTTCACTTTCAAGGGTTTTCACATAGTATCGCTGTCCGCGATGATCCTCGTAGAGACCCGCCGGGTTGCTGCCCAACTGACCCCCTACCCGCTGCATCCTGGCAGGATCGAGAATCAACGACTCGGAGTCGTCCGCCGCATCCGGTGCGTCTAACGGTCGCGTACCCCGCACCAGAGCCAACTGCGCGGAGGTCTCAATGGCGCCTTTGCGTGCGCGGCGCACCATGCGAATCGCAACCTCCGGTTGCATACCCAGCTCCACCAGCAGGCGCGCGGCAATCATGCCCGCCCGACCCAGGCCGCCTTTGCAATGCACCAACACATCCTGTCCCAGCAACAGCATGTGGCGAATCTCCCGCCCCTGGGTGATCCATTGTTGTTCGAAATTCTCATCAGGAACCGAGAAATCGGCAATCGGCAGATGCCTCCATTGAATACCCCGGCTTTGGATCGCATGTCCCAGATTCAGCACCTTCAGTTCCCTGAGTTCCTGCTGCTCCACCAGGGTGATTACCCGTCTTGCGCCCCATGCGACGATGACATCCAGATCCGTCTCCAGATCCCGCTTCCACGCACCGGTGTGCGCAAAGAGGTCATCTTTTCCGGGGCAGAAGGTGATCCCGATCCGGCCATGCTCCGGACTGGCCTGGACCTCGGCGATTTGCAGGGGGTGGGTTTGACTGGTGCGCATCATGGTCCTGATCGACTGTGCAGATTGAACTGTGGTCTTCACTTGGCAGACCATTGTAACTCAAGTTACGGTTTTCAGATTTGATACAACCCGCGTCGACAGGTGTGTCACGAATAGACCCTGCGGAAACAGGAGGGTCCCTCTGAAGCAAGGGCTCTCTATGTGCCACATGTTTTACCACGAAGAGCACGAAGGATTATGCAACGAATCAGTTTAATCCACCCGGCATGGCCTTCGTGCCCTTCATGGTGAAATCGATCAACGCTCCGAATGTCAGACACGCCTGAGTAAACTAGGGGCTGTTAACACTCGGGACCGTCCATCATCACTCCAGCCCATGTTCCACGGTCAAACAACCAGAGGCTAAAAGCCTTTGGCTATTGTCGAGTGTTGGATCGTCAAGGCGCTCCGTGCTTGCGCCTTATTGGATCTCCCTCTCCCCTTGCAGAAAATAAACCCGTGAGCACAGCGAACACCACAACTCAATACCCATCACTATTAACCTGGCGACTAAGTATATCTGATATACTCCTCTTCCATGGAAGAGAAAATCGATGCAAGAAAATTACCACGCGAAGTGCTTG
>JBEVVH010000185.1:0-6749 GCA_040507245.1 Candidatus Thiodiazotropha sp. | reverse complement strand
GCCGGGGCACTAATAGGCTGTCAAAGATCGAATCGATTTTGGTGGACTTGGATGTCCCAAAATCTTTCATGAGATCGAAGACTCGCTTGAATCACCGAATCGTGCAGGATGACCTGTTGTTCCTGTCGCTTGACGATGCTGTAGGCGGCATCGTCGATCTCCCGAGCCGCCTGTAGAACGGTCTGCTGGTACTGTTCGATCAGCAGTTGCAGACGCGCATCCTGGACCCGTACGTTGTTGGCGATTCGTCCATGGTCGAACAGATGCCAGGTCAGCGAGGGGCCGGCGGTGAGCAGGCTGGTATTGGGTGATCCGTTCACTGTGTTGCCCGACCAGCCGAGACTGCCCAGCAGGTTGATGCTGGGGTAGAAATCCGCCTCGGCAATACCGATTTGCGCAGACTGGGCTGCAACCTGCCAGGCCGCGGTGCGTATGTCCGGACGCTGCAGAAGCCGCTGCGCGGGAACCGCATTGAGCAACGGGTTTCCGATCCGGGGCAGCTCTTGCGGGAGGTTTTGCAGCTCCATCAGTTCGCCAGGGGGGCGCCCGAGCAGGGTCGCCAGGGCATTGCGGGTCTGAGTCAGACCGAGTTGCAGGTCCGGTATGGTTGCCAGGGTGGCCAGATACTGGGTTTTGGCCTGCTGCAGATCCAGTTCTGAGCCCTGACCCTTGCGGTAGAGCTGTTCGGTGATCTCCAGGCTGCGTTTCTGTATCTGGGCGTTCTTACGAGCGATTTCGATGCGCTGTTGCAGGGTCCGGTAGGAAAAATAGAGATCGGCGGTCTGTGCCACCAGGACCACCTGGGCATCCCGCTGGTTGCTGATCGCGGCGAAGTAAGCCGCATCGGCCGATTCGATGGCGCGCCTGAAACGACCCCAGAAATCGAGTTCCCAGGCGAGGTTGAACCCCACCTGGTAGCTGACGAAACTCTGACTGCTGTCGCCGAATGCACCGCCCCGGTCCCGTGTATTGACATAACTGACACTGCTCCCCAGCTGCTGAAGCTGAGGATAGCGGGTGCTGTCAGCGATGCCGAGCTGCGCACGGCTTTCCAGGATGCGCAGACCGGCGATGCGCAGCCCCGGGTTTTCCTGCCTGATTGTGGCGATCAGCCGGTTCAGGTGATCGTCGTTGAACAGTTGCCACCAGAAGCGCAAATCGGTTTCATTAAGGTTCTGGGTCGATTCGCTCAAGCCATAGAGGGAGGTTCGCCACTTCTCCAGCCAGGGCGCTTGCGGCTCCTCATAGTCAGGTCCAAGGGTGGTACAGGCCGAAAGCAGCAGGACCGGGAGCAGACCCAGAATGCGGCGTGTAAAGCTCACAGAAAAGGGCGCCAAGGTGGCTACTCGCGGGTCAGCGTTTCCGCGGGCGACATGTCCTCCGGCACGGGTATGTCCTGATCCACCCAGGCCATGAACACTTCGTAGCCTATGGCCAGGATGACCGCGCCTATGAACAAGCCGATGATTCCTGCGGAAACCATTCCACCCAGGGCACCGATCAGGATTACCGGCATGGGTACATCGACGCCCCGGCCCAGCAGCACGGGTTTGAGGAATCCGTCCGCAGCACCGGCCACCAGCAGGTAGACCGTATAGAACACATTGGCCATGGTCGATGCGTCGCCGGCCCACCAGAGGTAACCGATCACCGGCAGGGTGATGAGCAGGGCAGGCAGCTGCACGATACCGATCAACAGTACAATCAGCGCCAGGATGCCGGAGCCGGGAATTCCGGCTATTACGAATCCGATGCCGAGCAGCAGGGCCTGGATGAAGGCCACGCCGACCACCCCGGCGGCGACCGAGCGAATGGTCGCAACGGTCAGGCGCAGCAGTCGGGGTCCCCGTTCCGCTCCAGCGAAACGGTTGTAGATTCGGCCCATGGCGGCACTGCCGGATTCCCCATAGGCCATCATGATGCCGGCCACGATGAGTGATGCGAGAAACAGGAAGATGCCGCCTGCGCCGCTTTGCAGCATGTTCACCATGGATAGCGTGGTCTTTTTGATCCAGGGTGCGTGCTGCTGAACGAAGGCGGGAAAGTCCGTGGCCGCCTGCTGCCAGGCTTCATGTACTTTGTGGCCGATAACGGGCCAGTCTGCGACCCCGGGGGAGGGGGGCGGGATATTCACTTCACCGCTCTGGATTACATCGCGCAAGCCGATGATCTCACTGATCAGCGAGGTGGCCATGAGCCCGGTGGGCAGGCCGATGATCACCAGACCGACCAGTACCAGCACCGTGGCCGCCCAACCCTGACGATGTCCCATGCGTGCCGCCATCATCTGGTGCAGGGGGTAGAGCGCCACCCCGAGAATCAGCCCCAGAACATCATGCCCTCGAAAGGGGAGAAGATGCGGTAGCTGAGCATCGCTATGATGGCGACCAGGGCCAGTTGAATGATGCTGTGGTTCAGATCATTTGTCGCTTGTTGCGTCGTTTGTGGATTCTTGTTTGCCATGATTTTGTTATCTCTCTCTATCCCCCCGCCTATCCTACCGGATTATCTGCCGAATGACGCCTACTGAATATCCCGCTCCTGCCGCATTTGGGCATCTGAGGAACGGCACCGAACGATTCGCCCCTGTTACACTCGACCATGACAGGCGATAATGCCGCAACATCGTCCCCGTAGAGGGGAAGAATAAGCGACATCAACGAAGGAGTCTGCATGGCATCCGGATCGAAAAAGGTGATTTTTGCGGCCCTGGCGGGAAACACCCTGATTGCAGTCACCAAGTTTATTGCCGCTTTTTTTACCGGCAGTTCCGCCATGCTCTCCGAGGGTATCCACTCGGTGGTGGATACCGGCAATCAGGGGCTGCTTCTCTACGGCATGGCACGGGCGCAGAAGCCGCCCGATGAGGCCTTTCCCTTCGGTCATGGCAAGGAGATCTACTTCTGGAGTTTTATCGTCGCGATACTGATCTTTGCCCTGGGCGGAGGAATCTCCATCTATGAAGGCATCAAGCACATCGAACATCCCGAGCCGATGACCAACCCGCTCATCAACTACCTGGTTTTGGGACTGGCGATGTTGTTCGAGGGGGCGGCCTGGGTGTTCGCGTTTCGCGAATTCTCAAGAGCCAAGGGGAAGTGGGGTTACGTGGAGGCGATTCAGCGGGCCAAGGACCCTTCCATCTTCGTGGTGCTGTTCGAGGATACCGCTGCGATGCTGGGCTTGATGGTGGCCTTCATTGGCATCGTCCTGACCCAGCTGACCGGGCAGCTCTGGTTCGATGGCGCCGCCTCGATCGTCATCGGTTTGATCCTGGTCGGTACCGCGATATGGCTTGCTTACGAGACCAAGGGGCTGCTCATCGGTGAGAGCGCCAGTCGCAGCGTGGTCGAGGGTATCCGTGGTCTGGTAGGCGGCCAGACTCTGGTGGATCACGTCAATGAGGTTTTGACCATGCACATGGGGCCGGATTTTATCCTGGTCAATCTCAGCGTCGACTTTGACGACCGATCCAACGCTGACGAAATCGAATCGGCGATCTGCGAAATGGATCGGTTGATCAAACAGCAGTTTCCCCAGGTGCGGCGGATTTTCATTGAAGCGGAGAAACGCGCGCCCACTCACTCAGGCTGACAGCGGCCGTCATAAGGCAGGATCGGATCAGGTTCAGCGAATCCCGGGCACAATGGCTATTGACCCGAATTACCGGGGTGGGTAGAATTCCGCCTCTTTACCTCGCCGGGCCTCTCTGGCGGGTGGATAACGGTATTTTTCGGGGATTAAAGCAATGTATGCGGTAATTCAAACCGGCGGCAAGCAGTATCGCGTAGCGGAAGGCGACACCATCAAGGTGGAAATGCTCACCGCCGACGAGGGCGCTTCTGTCGAACTGGACAAGGTTCTGATGATCACCAACGGTGACGACGTGAAGGTCGGCAAACCTTATGTCGATGGCGGCAAGGTGACTGCAACCGTGAAGTCTCACGGACGTGGCAAGAAAGTCAAAATTATCAAGTTTCGTCGCCGCAAACACCACCTGAAGCGTCAGGGACATCGTCAGTGGTACACTGAACTGACTGTGACCGGCATCAGCGGCTGAGGAGAGAAACATGGCTCATAAAAAGGCAGGCGGCAGTACACGTAACGGCCGCGATTCAGAATCCAAACGACTTGGCGTGAAGATCTTCGGCGGCCAGGTGGTTAAAGCCGGCAACATCATCGTGCGTCAGCGTGGCACCCAGTTTCACAACGGTGTGAACGTGGGCATCGGCAAGGACCACACCCTGTTCGCCAAGTCGGACGGTCGTGTGCAGTTCGAAGTCAAAGGACCGCGCAATCGCAAGTATGTGAGTGTCGTCACCGAGTAACCCTCTCGCGGAGTAGACGCTCGAAAGCCTCGTCACCGGACGAGGCTTTTTGCGTTCTGGCCTATGAAATTCGTTGATGAAGCAAAAATCAAAGTGATCGCCGGAGATGGTGGCAATGGCTGCGCCAGCTTTCGGCGTGAAAAGTACATTCCCAAGGGCGGACCGGATGGGGGTGACGGTGGCGATGGCGGAAGTGTCTATCTGATTGCCGAAAGCGGTTTGAATACCCTCGTCGATTTCCGCACTCAGCGCACCCACAAAGCCGAGCGGGGCCAAAACGGCATGGGCCGCGAACGTACCGGACGTAAAGGCGGCAACCTGCATGTGCGGGTTCCGGTTGGTACCCGGGTCTATGATGACGAAACCGGGGAACTGGTGGGCGAGCTGCTGGTTCATCATCAGGAGCTGCTGGTTGCACAGGGTGGTGTACATGGTATTGGCAATGTGCATTTCAAGAGCAGCACCAACCGAACACCCCGCCAGTTCACCCATGGCACCCCGGGGGAAAGACGGGAGTTGCGACTGGAGTTGATCCTGCTCGCGGATGTAGGGTTGCTGGGGATGCCGAATGCGGGCAAATCGAGCCTGATCAGCAAGATCTCCAGTGCCCGTCCGAGAATTGCGGATTACCCGTTCACCACCCTCTATCCGAATCTGGGTGTGGTCAGTCTTGGCCAGGATCACAGTTTCGTGGTGGCCGATATCCCGGGTGTCATCGAGGGGGCGGCGGAAGGGGCCGGTCTGGGTCTGCAGTTTTTGAAACATCTATCGCGCACGCGCCTGTTGCTGCACCTGGTGGACATGGCCCCGCTGGACGAATACAACGACATCACCTCTGAGGTCCGTCAGATCGAGCAGGAGTTGCAAAACTACTCCTCGGAACTGGCAGACAAGGAACGTTGGCTGGTGCTGAATAAAAAAGATCTGCTTTTGGAAGATGAGTTCGAGGAGCGCCGAGCCAATCTCTGTGCTGCGCTGAACTGGTCCAGGCCGATCTTTGAGATCTCCGCCATGACCGGGGAGGGTACCCGCGAGCTGGTGGGAGCCCTGATGCAGCGGCTCGAGGAACTGTGGCGATCGGAACAGCCGGAACAAGAGTCGGATACCGAGTGGGATCCGTTGCAGGGGTAGACGTTATGATTTCCCGGGAAAAGATCGCATCATCGAAACGCTGGGTCATCAAGATCGGCAGTGCTCTGCTGACCTCGGATGGCAAGGGGCTCTCACACGAGCTGCTTTCCACCTGGGTCGAGCAGATGGCGCGCCTGCGGCACGCCGGTCACGAAGTGGTGTTGGTCTCTTCCGGTGCGGTTGCGGAGGGCATGAGCCGTATGGGTTGGCGCTCCCGTCCGCGCAATCTGAATGAGCTCCAGGCCGCCGCCGCGATTGGTCAGATGGGACTGGTGCACGCCTGGGAGGCGTGTTTTCAAAAGTTCGACCTGCATACCGCCCAGGTCCTGCTGACGCGGGACGATCTGGAGAACCGGGCCAGATACCTGAATGCCCGCAGCACCCTGCGTACCCTGCTGGAATTGGGTGTGGTGCCGGTGGTCAATGAAAACGATACCGTCACCACCGATGAACTGCGTTTTGGGGACAACGATACCCTGGCGGCTCTGGTGGCCAACCTGATCGAGGCGAATCTGCTGATACTCCTCACCGACCAGGAGGGTCTGTTCGATGCGGACCCCCGTTTCAATCCCGGTGCGACCCTGATCAGGGAGACCCGGATGGACAACCCGCAGCTGGATGCGGTGGCCGGTGGCAGCGCCAGCGGTCTGGGTCTGGGTGGGATGGTTACCAAGGTGCGTGCCTCCCGGCTGGCGGCACGCTCCGGTACCGCTACGGTGATCGCTTCCGGGCGACAGGAGCGGGTGATCGATGCCATCAGTCGGGGTGAGGATGCCGGTACCCTGTTGATTCCGGTGCAGGAACCCCAGGCGGCCCGTAAGCGTTGGCTGGCCGGGCAGTTGCAGCCCCGGGGAATCCTGACTCTGGACGATGGCGCGGTAAAGGTGCTGCGGGAGCAGGGCAGCAGCCTGCTTGCGGTGGGCGTGTGTGGTGTCAAAGGCAACTTCGCTCGCGGAGAAGCCGTGACCTGTCAGGACTCGGCGGGGTGTGAGGTCGCACGGGGGCTGGTCAACTACAACGTCCAGGAGACCCAGAAGATCATGGGTGTGCCCAGTCATCGCATCGAGCAGGTCCTGGGTTATGTGGATGAGGATGAACTGATCCACCGGGACAATCTCGTGCTGCTCTGAAACCCAGATCAGGCCGTAGGAACAAATGATGCTCAGGTTGGCCGGGGTGATCCTGAGTCGTGGCCAAAACAATCGCTGCCAGCCAGGGAAAGCGAAGCGAAGGCTGGTAGTCCCCGGTAGTCGCGAGGCGATACTGGAAACCCGACGAGCCGTAGGCGCC
>JBEVVH010000184.1:0-6789 GCA_040507245.1 Candidatus Thiodiazotropha sp. | reverse complement strand
TTCCTCTTCTCATTTTGATTGACCGCAACTTCAATCATGGCGCATTACGACGCCGTTATTGAGGGGGGAGGAGACCATTACATCGGGCTACACGTCTACACGGCTATCTGTCGATCAGTCCAGGAACTGTTTTAAGGCCTTGCCGGTTCGGGAGCGTCGGGAGGCTTTTTTCAGGGCGCTGGCGGTACCCTCGACCACCACTTCACCCCCTGCGTCACCCCCTTCGGGACCCATGTCGATGCACCAGTCGGCTTCTGCGATGACATCCAGATTGTGTTCGATGACCACTGCGGAGTGGCCCGCATCCACCAGTCGATGCAGCACCCGGATGAGTTTTTCCACATCCGCCATGTGCAGGCCGACGGTGGGTTCATCGAGTACATAAAGGGTTGGGGTGAAGGTGCGGGCGTTAGGTCTGGCCTTGGCCAGTTCCGTGACCAGCTTGATGCGCTGGGCCTCGCCGCCGGAGAGGGTGGGGGATTGCTGACCGAGGGTCAGGTAGCCAAGACCCACGTCCTGGAGTAGCTGCAGGGCGTGGTGGACACTCGGGTGGTGGACGAAGAACTCCACCGCCTCGTCGACGCTCATGGCAAGTACATCGCCGATCGATTGTCCGCGATAGTGCACTGCCAGGGTCTCCGGGTTGAAGCGGGCGCCGTTGCAGGATTCGCAGACGGTTTTCACGTCGGGGAGGAAACTCATCTCCACCCGGGTCATGCCCTGGCCTTGACAGGTTTCGCAGCGTCCGCCCTTGGTGTTGAATGAGAAGCGGCTGGCGTTCCAGCCGTGGATGCGCGCATCTTCGGTCTGGGCGTAGAGCTTGCGGATATCATCCCAGAAACCGACGTAGGTGGCGGGGCAGGAGCGGGGGGTCTTGCCGATCGGGGTCTGGTCCACTTCCAGCACCCGCTGGATATCCTGCCAGCCGTCGATGCGTTCGCAGCCGTGGAAATGATCTGTGGAAATCCGCCCTTTCTTGCGACCCCGGGCCAGCAGGCTTTTCAGACTCCTGACCATCACATCCCGCACCAGGGTGGATTTGCCGGAACCGGAGACGCCACTGACACACACCAGGCGCTGCAACGGCAGGCTGACATCGATGTTTTTGAGGTTGTTCATGCAGGCGCCCTGGATCGACAGCCGCGCCTCGGTCTGTGGAGGACGGGGTTCGATCAGCGGATGCTGCAACGGATGGGCAAGAAACCGTCCGGTCAGGGAGAGTTTGTTTTTCTCCAGTTGCTTGACCGTGCCGGTATGGATCACCTCGCCACCCCGTACCCCGGCGCCGGGTCCAATGTCGATTACGTGCTCGGCGCTGCGGATGGTCTCCTCGTCATGTTCCACCACCACGATGGTGTTGCCCTTGTGTTCGAGTTTTTTCAGGGTTTTCAACAGCAGGGTGTTGTCCCGGGGATGCAGTCCGATGGTCGGTTCGTCGAGAATGTAGCAAACCCCGCGCAGGTTGGAACCGAGCTGGGCGGCGAGACGGATGCGTTGCGCTTCACCTCCGGACAGGGTGGGGGCGGCGCGGTCCAGGGTGAGATAGCCGAGCCCCACCTCCTGGAGAAATTCCAGGCGTGAGACGATCTCGCGGATCACATCACGACCAACTGCCTGTTGCCGTGCATTGAGTGACAGCTGCTTGAAGATACCGATCGCTTCGCTGACCGGCACCGCGGCGTAATCGGCGATGTTCCAATCGTGAAAATAGACCGCCAGGGCCTCGTCGTTGAGCCGTGCCCCCTCGCAGGATGGGCAGGTTTCCGGTTGCTGATCCTGCTCCAGCCATTCGCCCTCTTCTCCGCTCTGCTCCGCATCGAAACCGGACAACACCGTGCCCGTACCGTAACAACCGGGGCACCAGCCGTGACGCGAGTTGTAGGAGAACAGTCTCGGGTCCGGTTCCTCGAAGCCGCGTTCGCAGCTCGGGCAGGTACGGTGGGTGGAGAAGTGGTGCTCTTCGCCCCAGTCTCCGCCGCGCTTGACCAGAGCCACCCGGACCGTGCCCTTGCCATGATCCAGGGCCTCGTCGAGCCGTTCCCGCAGTTCGTCCTCCTGTTCCGGCTTGACCACCAGTTCACCCAGAGGCAGGTCGATATTGTGCTCCTGGTACCGATCGAGCTGGGGCCAGTCGTCGGTGGGCAGGGGTTCACCGTCCACTCTCAGGATCGGATAGCCCTTGCGGTCGGCCCACTGGGCCAGTTCCTTGTAGATGCCTTTGCGATTCACCACCAGTGGCGCCAGCAGGCTGATCTTGCGGTCCCGGTAAGTCTGCAATAGGTGGCCGAGGATGGCATCCCGGGACTGGGGCTCGATGGGCACTTCGCACTCCGGGCAGTACTGCACGCCGAGTTTGACGAACAGCAGGCGCAGGAAATGGTGGATCTCGGTGAGGGTGCCGACGGTACTTTTGTGGCCGCCCCGGCTGGTGCGTTGCTCGATTGCAACCGTGGGCGGGATACCGAACACCGCATCCACGTCGGGACGGGAAGCGGGTTGCACGAATTGCCGGGCATAGGCGTTGAGCGACTCGAGATAGCGCCGCTGGCCCTCGTTGAACAGGATGTCGAAGGCGAGGGTGGATTTGCCGGAGCCTGATACACCGGTGATCACCGTGAACTTCTCCCGGGGAATCTCCAGCGAGACGTTCTTCAGGTTGTGCTCCCGGGCGTGGATGATGTCGATGGATTTATTTGATTTCCCCTCTCCCCGTCCCTCTCCCGCAAGGGGAGAGGGGGCGCTTTGTTCGGCTCCCTTCCCTGTGGCAGGAGAGGGGGCGTTCCTTTCTGCTCCCTCCCCCCTGGTGGGGGAGGGTTGGGGAGAGGGGGATCTTTCGCTGAGTTGATCCAGAGCCGTTCGATAGTCCCGCAGTGCCCGGCCGGTGTGGCTGGTGGGGTGACGGGCAACCTCCGCCGGGGTGCCTTCGCAGACCAGTTCCCCCCCCGCGTCACCCCCCTCCGGGCCCAGGTCGATCAGCCAGTCGCTGGCGGCGATGACATCCAGGTTGTGTTCGATCACCACCAGGGAGTGTCCCTTGAGCAGCAGCCGGCGGAGTGCCTTGAGGAGTACCGCGATGTCGGCGAAATGGAGTCCGGTGGTGGGTTCGTCAAGGAGGAACAGCAGCCGTTCACCGGTCTGTTTGCGCTGGCTGCTCTTGGCCAGGTAGCCCGCCAGTTTGAGTCGTTGCGCCTCGCCGCCTGAGAGGGTGGGTACCGGCTGACCCAGACGCAGGTAACTCAGGCCCACCGCTTTCAGGGGTTCCAGCACCTTGTGAATGTCCCGCTGGTCACGGAAGAAGTTGAGTGCTTCGGTCACCGTCAGTGCCAGGATGTCGGCCACCGATTTGCAGCGGATCTCGACCTCCAGCACCTCGTTGCGGTAACGCTTGCCGTTGCACTCGGGGCATCGCAGGTAGACATCGGAGAGAAACTGCATCTCCACGTGTTCGAAGCCGCTGCCATTGCACACCGGACAGCGGCCGTTGCCGGAGTTGAAGCTGAAGGTGCCCGGGGTATAACCCCGTTCCCGGGAAAGGCGGCTGGATGCGAGCTGTTTGCGGATCGCGTCCCAGGCGCCCACGTAGCTGACCGGGTTGGAACGGGAGCTCTTGCCGATGGGGGCCTGGTCGAGCATCACTACAGCGTCGATTTTGTCGTCGCCCTCGATCGCCCGGTGGACACCGGGAATCTCCTCGGGATTGCCCTTGAGTTTCGCAACGGCGTTGAACAGGATGTCCTGCACCAGGGTCGATTTACCGGATCCGGACACCCCGGTCAGTGTCACCAGCCGGTTGAGGGGGATGCGGACATCGATGCCTTTCAGATTGTGTTCCGCGGCGCCGAGCACGCTGAGGTAGCCATCCTGTTCATCCGGGAGATCGGGTTCGTAGGAATCCGCGACCTGTCGCTCGCCCTTGAGGTACTGTCCGGTCAGAGAGTTGCGGTTCCGCAGCAGTTGCTTGGGGGTGCCGTAGAAAACGATCTCACCGCCCCGTTCCCCCGGTCCCGGGCCGATATCCAGGATGCGGTTGGCGGCCAGCATGATCTGTGGGTCGTGCTCCACCACCAGCAGGGAGTTGCCGGCGTCCCTCAGCCGGGCCAACACCCCGTTGATGCGCTCGATATCCCTGGGATGCAGTCCGATGCTCGGCTCGTCCAGCACGAACAGGGTATTGACCAGAGAAGTGCCCAGGGCGGTGGTGAGATTGATGCGCTGGACCTCACCGCCGGAGAGGGTGCGGGACTGGCGATCCAGGGTCAGGTAGCCGAGTCCCACATCCAGCAGGTAGTTTAGGCGTGAACGGATCTCGTCGAGCAGCAGCTCGAATTCGCTGTGCGCAGATGTCGCCGCCGCTGAGCGTTTGCCGCGAAACAACTCCTTGAAGAACCGGTGCGCCCGTTCCAGGGGCAGCTGCATCACGTCATGAATGCTCAATCCCGGCAGATTGCGGAACTCCGTGTCGGACATGCCGATACCGTCGTGACGAAAGCGCAACTGCGGATCGAGTACCGCGTCCGCCTCGCTGAGGCTGCCGAGACGGAAGTCGAGGGCCTGTTGCTTGAGACGTGCCCCGTGACAGTCGGGACAGACATCGTAACTGCGGTACTTCGAGAGCATCACCCGGATATGCATTTTGTAGGCCTTGCTCTCGAGGAATTCGAAATATTCGCGTACCCCATACCAGGTCTTACCATCCCAGGCCCCGTCGCCCTCGATCACCCAGTCGCGGGTGGCCGGGTCCAGGTCCCGCCAGGGAGTCTGCAGATCCATGCCGCGTTTGCGCCCGAAACGCATCAGGTCCTCCTGGCACTCCATGGAATAACCGCTGCGGAACGGTTTGATGGCGCCGTCGCTGAGGGACAGGGAATCGTCGGGGACGACCAGGTTCCAGTCGATGCCGATGGTGCGGCCAAAACCGCGGCAGCTTTCGCAGGCGCCGAGTGCGGAGTTGAAGGAGAAGATATTGGGCTGGGGTTCCCGATAGTCGATGTCGCAGTGGGCGCAGTGCAGGCCGCTGGAGAATTTCCAGGGTTCCCCCGCCTCCCGGTTCTCGTCCAACGGGTAAACGGCACATTGCCCGTGCCCCTTTTCCAGAGCAATCTCGAGGGCCTCCACCAGGCGGCCCCGGTGCTCTGCATCCAGGCGCATCCGGTCCTGCACCACCTCGATTCGGTTGTCCTGTTCACTGTGCACCCGGGTGTATCCCTGCTGATCCAGCACCTGGTGGATCTCGTCCCGGGTGAAATTATGGGGTACCTCGATGGCGAAGGTGATGACCACCCGGGGATTGCTGCTGCCGGCTAACGCCACCAGCTGTTTGTAAATCCCCTCCGGGGTATCCCGTTCCACCGGTCGTCCACAGCCATGGCAGAACAGGGCGGCCGCACGGGCGAACAACAGTTTCAGATGATCGTTCAACTCGGTCATGGTGCCCACGGTGGAGCGTGAGGTTCGCACCGGGTTGGTCTGGTCGATGGCGATGCTCGGCGGGATGCCTTCGATACGCTCCACCTGAGGCCGGTCCATGCGGTCGAGGAACTGGCGGGCGTAAGGTGAGAAGGTTTCCACGTAGCGTCGCTGACCCTCGGCATAGACCGTGTCGAAAGCCAGTGAGGATTTGCCGGAACCGGACACCCCGGTGATCACGATCAGTTCATTGAGCGGCAGCGACAGATCCAGGTTCTTGAGATTGTTCTGCCGCGCACCGACGATTTTGATCGAGTCATCGCTCATAGCCGCACCCGTTGAGAAGAAGCAAACTTGGCATTGTCAGGAATCGCACTCCGGGTATCAAGGGGTGAAATTCCGGTGTTTATACCCGGTTTCGATGCGCAGCGTAGCCTGGTGTTGATGGCCGTAAGAGTACCAGTAAGGTGTTGTGGTTGCCTTCAACAATCGGCTCCAGGGCGGTTCAATATTTTTTACAGTTGAACTCGTTCCCACGCTCTGCGTGGGAACGCATACCCAATCTCAAATAAGCATATCCGGTTGAGGTGCTTGTCTGGCCTTTGGTCTGCATTCCCACGCGGAGCGTGGGAACGAGTGATACCCGGTTTCGATGGACGGCGTAGCCTGGTGTTGATGGTCGAATGAGAACGAGTGAGCTGTGAGCAAGATTCGACATACAGTAGCCCGGATGCAGCAAAGCGGAATCCGGGTTCAGGCAGGATAAGTAAAAAGTTCGCTTTTGAACCGAACGGGTAACAGGCCGTTGCAAATTCAGCCAACAACGATCAGTTGAAATTTCTACCCGCTGAATCCTGCTCGATGCACTCGGTAGCCCGGCGCTGCATCAGAGACTGCTCCTGTTCATTGCGGGTGAGGGAAGCGGCGTGCAGAAACTCCCGGCTGGCCTCCGTGTGTCGTCCCAGCTTCTGCAGAAGGTCCCCGCGCACACTGTAGAGCAGGTGATAAGAGGTGAGTCGCGGCTCGTTGCGCAGGTTATCGACGATCTCGAGCCCGGCCTGGGGACCCTCCGACAGGCTGACGGCCACGGCGCGGTTCAAGGCGACTACCGGTGTTGGATGAATCTGCAGCAGGGCATCGTAAAGTGCGGTGATCTCTTCCCAGTCGGTTGCTGCCCAGGTGCTCGCGCGGGCATGACAGGCGGCGATAGCGGCCTGCAGACAGTACATGCCGACGGGTTGTTCCAAGCCAAACGCCTGTTCCAGATAGGTAAATCCACGACGCATCAGTAACCGACGCTGCCAGCCAGGGAAAGCGAAGCGAAGGCTGGTAGTCCCCGGTAGTCGCGAGGCGATACTGGAAACCCGACGTGCCGTAGGCGCC
>JBEVVH010000183.1:0-6817 GCA_040507245.1 Candidatus Thiodiazotropha sp. | reverse complement strand
GCGCCTACGGCTCGTCGGGTTTCCAGTATCGCCTCGCGACTACCGGGGACTACCAGCCTTCGCTTCGCTTTCCCTGGCTGGCAGCGTTCGTTGATCGCGTTCAGCAGGTCGACCATACCTTTTGAGTAACCCACCGCGAGGATGTCCGGTTCCCGGGCCTCGGGCAGAGAGAGGATCGCATCACGAATCAATCCGGCATTATGTTGACTGCTGGAGAGACCGTCGATATTGAGGATGGTCATCTCATAACCCAGGGACCGCAGATGGTTGTAGGTGGATTCGAACTGGCCTAGCCAATCAGCGAAGCAGTCCCATCCCAGTCCCGGGACGAACACCAGTCTAAGCCGACGCTGTGCGGGTCCGAGATTCACTGCGGCGCCGTTGCCGGCGGGTTCTGCTCCGATCCGGGTAAGTGCCTCATCGCATCCCAGATGGTCGGGCAGGGAGGGTTTACGTGCCTCCAGGACCGTGCAGAAGATCTCACGGAAGCGTCCCCGGTCGTCCTGATCTCCTGATTGGATTGCGGGTGCGAGCATGAGGGGGGTGATGTCCGTGGTGTAAGGCTGCAGAGGTGTGGATGAACATCCGGACATGGTCAGCACCACAAGCAGCAGGGACAGGGTGAAAACCGCTTTATGCCTTTGCACAGATACTGTCATTGTAGGGAACTGACTCGAAATTCAGATTTCAACATTGTAAGAGCAACACTGCAGGCTGTCATGACAGGAATGCTAAGGATTCAGATGCTATCGACGCTTCAAAGGTTTGCCAAACATGCGGAGAAGCTGCCTCTGGAATCAAACCTTACTCTTTGTCGTTTGTAATTTTGCCGTGTATGGGTTGGACTTGGCATCATGCATTTGGCGTAAACCAGCATACTCACGGATACACAAGCGCGCGGATTCGCCCCGACCCAGGCTCGTTTGTTTGGAATCCGCTATAAACAACAGTCCGGAAAACGGCAACCACAGATCGCCGACAATGATATGGATGCAACCATAACACCGGAATCCGGCCGAGACAGGCTGATGGATGCCTTCGGTCAGGTTCGACATCAATCGGAGCAGCTTTGTGACCCGCTGAGCATCGATGACTACCAGATTCAATCGATCGTTCAGACCAGCCCACCCAAATGGCATTTGGCACATACCAGCTGGTTCTTCGAGACCTTCGTGCTGGCTCGTTTCGAGGCCGGTTATCAGCCGTATCACTCAGATTTCGATTTTCTCTTCAACAGCTACTACTACACCCATGGAAGCATGCATCCCCGGGCCCGCCGGGGCTTGCTGTCACGGCCTACGGTTGATGAGGTCTACAGGTACCGGGAGCAGGTCAACGCACGGATGAGACGTGTCATCGAACAGGTCCATGAAGATGACTGGAAAACCCTGGCGTTACGGACAATTCTCGGACTGAATCATGAGGAGCAGCACCAGGAGCTGTTGTTGATGGACATCAAGCACAACTTCTGGAGCAACCCGCTGAAGCCGGCCTATCGAGACGACCTGGCAAACGCATCGGGTACGACACCCGCAATGGGCTGGTTCCGCCAGTCAGGGGGCATCCATGAGGTGGGGCATTCCGGCGGGGGCTTCGCCTATGACAATGAGACCCCCAGGCATGCGGTACTGCACAGGGACTTCGCCCTGGCTGACCGTTTCGTGACCAATGCGGAGTATCAGGCGTTTATCGATGACCGGGGGTATCAAAGACCCGAACTCTGGCTCTCAGACGGGTGGGCGCTGTTGCACTCGTCGGACTGTCGGCAGCCTCTGTACTGGCAGCGGATTCAAGGAGAGTGGCAGCAGTTCAGCCTGAGCGGTCTGCAACCGTTGAATCCCCACGAACCGGTATGCCATGTGAGCTATTACGAGGCTGATGCCTACGCCCGTTGGTCGGGGCGTCGCTTGCCCCTGGAAAGCGAACTGGAATTGGTGCTGTCACAGCAAGCGCTTGAAGGCCATTTTGCGGATCGCCAGGTGTTCCACCCCGCACCTGCAGAGATCACCGGGCAGTGGTATGGCGATCTCTGGGCCTGGACCGCCTCGCCCTACAGCGCCTATCCCGGATTCAAACCCCTGGCCGGTACCATGGGGGAATACAACGGCAAATTCATGGCCAACCAGATGGTGCTGAAAGGGGGGTGCTGTGTAACGCCCGCAGGACATACACGCGCCAGCTACCGCAATTTCTTCTACCCGGATGAGCGCTGGGCCTTTACCGGAATCCGATTGGTGGAGGATATCTGATGCAGCAAGTGACCTACCATGATCATAAACCGGCCTCGCTGAGTCTTTATGACGCGGTGATCGATGGCTTGTTCCGGGATATCAAGACCATTCCGCCAAAGTTCTTCTACGATCGGCGGGGTTCTGAACTGTTCGAGCGAATCTGCAGGCAACCCGAGTATTACCTGCCCGACGTAGAGTGTCGACTGCTTGCGCAATACGCTGATGAGATCGCTTCATTGACCGGGCAGGGGAGACTGTTGATCGAGCCGGGTGCGGGCAGTGCCTGCAAGGTCCGGCTGCTTCTGGATGCATTGAAGCCCTGCGCATTCGTGCCCATGGATATCTCGTTCGATTTCCTCAAGGCAAGTGCCCGCTCACTGGCTGGTGAATATCACTGGCTGCCGATTCATGCTACCTGCGTGGATTTCACCCATTCCATGCCGATTCCGGACGAAGCGCCCGAGGGTCCACGGCTGCTGTTCTTTCCGGGGTCAAGTCTGGGTAATTTCAATCGCCATGAGGCCGCGCGGTTTCTCGGCCGGGTGGCACAAACCCTGGGGCGGGACGGCATGTTGCTGATTGGTGTGGATACCAAGAAGAGCAACCGGATCCTGAATGCGGCGTACAACGATGCCGCAGGTGTCACCGCCGATTTTAACCTCAATCTGCTGCATCGACTCCGCGCGGAACTGAATGCGGAGTTGAACCCTGAAGAGTTTCAACATCATGCGTTTTACAATCCGGACGAGGGGCGTGTGGAGATGCATCTGGTGAGTACCTGCCGCCAGACACTGCGGATCGATGGACACCGCTTTGATTTCCATGTCGGTGAGTCTGTACATACAGAGAACTCCTATAAGTATGCTCCGCAGGAGTTCATTGACCTGGCAGGTAAAAACGGTTTCAGACCGGTGCGTCACTGGATGGATTCCGAGGGTTTGTTCGCCATCTACCTGTTGGTGACGCAAACGGATTGATCGGGTATGGATGACTCGACGTGGTGACTGAAGGGGAGTTTGCGAGGTGCCTGACACGCCAATCGGGCGAGTCATTCATCCTGGATGGGGTGCAGCGGAACACGATATCCCGTATCGATTCTTCCGGATTCCGCCGCACGCCACGGGAATTGTTTGATAGGGTCTGTTGCGGGCGCGAACAGACCTGGGTTCGACGGGCCGATTCAGTTACCCGGTTGCTCCCGGATCTCTTCCTCCAGCATGTCGAGGGCCCGTAACAGGGTTTCAGATACCCCGACCAGCTCCTCCATGTAGTTGCGCGCCATTTCCATGCTGCGGTTTTCCCGGGAACTGCGGCTGCTGAACAGGTTTTTCAGGCTGATCGTGTCGGGTTCCTGCAGCACGTTGAAGATCCTTTTATAGATCTCATGCAGCATTTCGTGGGGGGTGTAGATACCCTCGTAGGTGGAGAGATGGCCCAGTTGGGTCTTGCCGTCCCCGTGGTACCACTTCCCGAACATACAGTCGGTGTGCTCGACAGGAATCTTTTCCTCGCTGACAGAAACGCCGGATACCAGGGCTTGTGCGTAGGCGCGCCACTTGATGTGCGCACCCTTGGCCTTTCGCAACTTCTCCAGGGCATCTTTTTTGTCTATTTGCGGCATGTCCTAAAATCCTCATTCTGGGTAATTATCGGTGTTGGAGCACAGCGTGCTTGTCGAAAACGGCAAGCGACGTCCGATAATTCGCCTTGATTATTGTTATTTAGGAGATGTCTTCAGACCGGCAGGCTGACAAGTGGACGTTAATTCCCACGTCCAATTGCCAGAGTATCGACAAGCCGGTGAAGTACGTCAAGCGACCTTTGAGGGTTTCGCTAACCGGTCATAGTTATGCAATGCTGATTTGCTGATCGAGGTAGACATCCTGAATGGCGTTCAATAAATCCACGCCTTCGCTCATCGGGCGTTGAAAGGCCTTGCGACCCGAGATCATGCCCATGCCACCGGCACGCTTGTTGATTACCGCAGTGCGGACCGCCTGGGCAAGGTCGCCCTCTCCCGATGAGGAACCACCGGAATTGATCAGTCCGGCACGCCCCATGTAGCAGTTGGCAACCTGAAAGCGAACCAGATCGATGGGGTGGTCGGTAGTGAGCTCGGAGTAGACCTTGTCATGGGTCTTGCCAAACTTGATTGCCCGGTAGCCGCCGTTGCCGATGGCCTGCTTCTGTTTGACGATGTCCGCTTCCAGGGTCGCCGCCAGATGGTTGGCCTGGCCGGTCAGATCAGCGGCAGTGTGGTAGTCCACCCCGTCCACCTTGAAGGAGCTGTTGCGCAGGTAGGCCCAGAGCACAGTCACCATGCCCAGCTCGTGAGCCTGTTGAAAGGCCTCGGAGATCTCCATGATCTGCCGGCGGGATTCCGCTGAGCCGAAATAGATGGTGGCGCCGACCGCAACTGCACCCATGTCGAAGGCCTGCTCCACGCTTGCGAACAGGGTCTGGTCATAAATGGCAGGATAGGTGAGCAGTTCGTTATGGTTGAGTTTCACCAGGAATGGGATCTTGTGGGCGTACTGACGCGCCACCGAACCCAGTACTCCCAAGGTCGAAGCCACCGCGTTGCAGCCACCCTCGATGGCGAGTTCCACGATTTTAGCCGGATCGAAATAGATCGGGTTGGGGGCAAACGAGGCGCCTGCGGAATGTTCGATACCCTGATCCACGGGCAGGATGGACAGATAACCGGAACCCGCCAGACGTCCGCTGTTGAAGAGGGTCTGCAGGCTGCGCAGCACCCCGGGTTTGAGGTCCTTTCCGGCGACCACCCGGTCCACATAGTCCGGTCCGGGAAGGTGCAGCATGCTGCTGTCGATGGTCTGGCATTGGTGACTCAGGAGACTTTCCGCCTCCGATCCTAACAGTGAATTGATGTCGGTCATGTGTGATTCCTGGAATGGCTGGGGAGATGGCATGGGTCTTCTTGTTAACAGACCCTGAAAGTATAGTGTCAAACACTCAGGTTGAAAGATGCAGCTGGTGCGGCAACCGGAATCTCAGGTTATGCGGTGCGGCTCGGGCTTTTCATCATCCCGATAACGTTCCGCGATATCGTGAAATGCCTGGCTACAGGTCATGAAGGCATCCACCAGCTCAGGGTCGAAGTGGGAACCGCGTCCTGCGACGATCATCGCCTGGGCATCCGCATGTGCCATGGGCGCCTTGTAGTAGCGACGGGAGACCAGGGCATCATAAACATCGGCAAGGGCCATCATGCGGGCAGAGAGGGGAATCTCCTGGCCCTTGAGGCCCTGGGGGTAGCCGCTGCCATCCCACTTTTCGTGATGAGAGTAGGCGATCTCTTTGGCTACCGTGGTAAAACTCGTGGCGCCGACGTGGCGCTCGGCGCTGATGATCGCATCCCGTCCCAGGGTGACGTGATGATTCATCACCTTGCGCTCCTCATCGTTCAGTCCACCCTGTTTCTGCAGCACCCGGTCAGGAATCCCCACCTTGCCGATGTCATGCAGAGGTGTGGCGCGGGAGATGAGATGGATGGTCCGCTCACTGAGCTGTCTCCGACAGCTGTCGCGGCGCGCCAGCGCATGGCCCAGCACCCTCACATACTCCCGGGTGCGCAGTACATGATTGCCGGTTTCCTCATCCCGTGCCTCGGCGAGGGCGCCCATGCTGTAGACCACTGCATCCTTGGTGCGTTCGAGTTGCTCGGTACGTTCACGAACCAACTCCTCAAGCGCAATGCGCTGTTCCGAGAGTGCCAGATGGGTGCGCACCCGACTGTGCAGGATCGGCAGGCTGATCGGCTTGGTGATGTAGTCCACGGCGCCGAGTTCAAAGCCCTTCACCTCATTGGTAACTTCGCTCATGGCGGTGAGGAAGATCACGGGTATCTCCTCAGTGAGGGGATTGGTTTTGAGCCGTTGACAGGCTTCATAGCCGTCCATTTCCGGCATCATGACATCCAGCAGGATCAGGTCTGGACGGGCATGGCCCTGAACCCTGCGCAATGCCTGCTCTCCATTTTTCGCCACCGAAATCGTGTAGTGCTCGGACAGCACATCGGTGAGCAGTTCCAGGTAGAAGGGTTCGTCATCGACGACCAGAATTCTGGGTTTCAGGGGTTTGGCGTTTGCATCCATCGTCTTGTGTGGAGCGTTTCTCAGAGCAGCAAAGGGTTTGGGCCTCAGAATGTTTATAGAACACTCTCAGCAGCTTGTCTCGGAGATCGGGGGGGCAGTGTTCGATAACAAGCCTGTAATGGGCGTGGAATTGAGGTGAACAGGAGCCGATAAATATTCACTGGCCGGGTGATGAGTGCTTCCTGCGAAGTGAGGATAGGGGGGGTCGGTCAAAATAAATTTTTGATTGCCACGACGTCCAGATGAATACGCATTCCCACGCGGAGGGTGGGAACGAGGTAAAGTAAGCCAATGAAACGGCTTAATTCTCCCGCCCCGGCGGGGATCGCTGTGTTCAAACAGGCAGCATCGGAGCTACGCAGGGTTGTTCCCGGGTTCCGCCGCTGCCAGCCAGGGAAAGCGAAGCGAAGGCTGGTAGTCCCCGGTAGTCGCGAGGCGATACTGGAAACCCGACGAGCCGTAGGCGCC
>JBEVVH010000182.1:0-6853 GCA_040507245.1 Candidatus Thiodiazotropha sp. | reverse complement strand
GAAACCAAAGCGAGTTGCAAAATACTTCAATCACGAGAAGATTTCTTATGCCGCGTAGCAGATGTATTTTATTGCCGGGTTAATAACCAAGTCTCATCAGCGGATGTTGATCACAGACTGGGTGACCGCATCCGCAGTGGTGATGACCTGGGCATTGGCCTGGAAGTTACGCTGTGCGGTGATCAGGTTGACCAGCTGCTTGGCCAGGTCCACGTTGGAATTTTCCAGAGCACCGGACTGAATCAGGCCGAAGCTGCCGGTGCCGGCTTCACCGATCTGGGCATCGCCGGAGGAGAAGGACTCGACCCAACGGGTATCGCCATTCTGCCGCAGTCCCTGGTTGTTGGAGAAACGCGCCAGGGCGATCTTGCCCAGGGGCTCGGACTGGCCATTGGTGTAGCGGGCGAAGACCACGCCGCTGTCATCCACATCCACACCGCTCAATCGTCCGGAGGTATAACCGTTCTGAATCAGCTCGTTCACCGCAAAGCCGGAACCGAACTGGGTCGAGGCGCTGTAATCATAGGTCAGTCCCACGATATTCGCGGCGCCGCCGCCGGGGGTGATGTCGTCGTAGACAATGTTTCCGGATGCGTCCACATCACCCACACCACTCATATCGAGAGCGCCCGTGTCTGTGAAGAACATCTGGGCCGAGGAATTCCCCCCTACCGTCACATTCACACCATCCACGAAGGTGAAAGAGTTCCACTCGTTATCCGCAACCTTGACATAGAACATCGCCGCGGTGTGCTCGGTGCCGAGTGAGTCGTAGATCGTGGTGGCGGTGGAATGGTTGTAACTCAGAGGATCCGGGGGAAAGGTGAAACCGGGCGCCGTGGGATCCAGGACCACTGCGGGCGGGGTTTCCGAGGCACTCAGATTCAGGGTTGCCTCGACCCGGCTGGTGACCAGGGGGTTACCCGAAACCACCGGCAGGTTCAAATCGGTGGTGGCGCCGGTGTTGAACAGGGAACCAGTGGTACCGATGCGAGGGAACACCTGCAGGGTGGAACCGGTGTGATCGACCACGTTGCCGTCACGATCCACCGAGAAGGCCCCGGCCCTGGTATAGGTCATGTTACCGGCGGAATCCTCCATGACGAAGAACCCCTCACCATTGATCGCCATGTCGAGATTATTCGACGTGAACTCGGTGGTGCCCTGGGAAAATTGCTGCGCCACACGGGAGACCCGCACACCGCGTCCCGGCGAGGAACTGCTCACATCGCTGATCGAATTGGCGTAGATATCCGCAAACTCGGCGCGTGACTCTTTGAAACCGATTGTGCTCGCGTTGGCCACGTTGTGGCCGGTCACTTCCAGATCGGTGGAAGCCGCGTCCAAACCACTCAGAGCGATACGAAATGCCATCTCTTTTCTCCTGTCAACTCATGAACCGGCAGCTCACCGATCCCGTCAAAACCGATTGATTTACTGAATCTCCACCACGTCGTTCATGGACACCTGACCCAGTCCGCCCAGGTTCAGCAGAATCCCGTTGGCGCCGCCCAGATTGACGCTTTCCACTTCGGCGGAGACATACACCGGCGGGGCCATGTCCGTGTCATCGATGGTTGCGACGGCGCTGACCTGATAGACACCGTCACCCACGTAGTCACCGGCATCGTTGTAGCCGTCACAGCTGAAGGCCACATTGCCGGAACTGTGGGCGCCTAACGGAATCTCGCGCAGCAGTTCTCCGGCCCCGTTGGTAATGCGAATGCGCACATTGCTGGCGGTCGCAGGCAGTTCGACCTGACCCTGTAACGGTTCATCGGCGGACAGCCATCCGTAGGAGCTCTCCACCAGAACGTTGTGTCCCACCAGACTGGCCGCCTGCAGAGCCTGATCCGAGGTCAACGCACTGCGCAGATCGCTGAAGGCGTCGTTTAGGTCATTGATGCCGGAGACGGTGGCGAACTGGGATACCTGGGTCGCCATCTCCGAGTTTTCCATCGGCTTGAACGGATCCTGATGGGTGAGTTCGGTCACCAGCAGGTTCATGAAATCCTCCAGCCCGAGCTGGCCCTGTTCGGTTTCCTCGGTTATGGTACTGGATCCCAGCCCAATGTCATCGTAATAGTTGTAGGCACTGACGATACCGGTGGTCATGGTTGTCTCCTTATTGACCCATACGCAGGGTGGCCAGCAGCAACTGTTTGGCGGCATTCACCACTTCCACATTGCTCTGGTACGAACGGGAGGCGGAAATCATGTTGGCCATCTCTTCCACCGTGTTGACGTTGGGCCGGAATATATAGCCCTCTTCATTCGCCAGCGGATGATCTGGCGCATATTCCTGAATCAGCGGGGCCTGGCTTTCGACCACGCCAGCCATGCGCACACCCTGTGCGGCCGCATCCGGGTTGGACTCGTCGAGGAGGGTCTGGAACACCGGCTGGCGGGCCCGGTAGGTCTCCTCGATACTGCTGCTGACCGCATCGGCATTGGCCATGTTGCTGGCCACCAGATTGAGGCGCAGGGTCTGCGCGCTCATGCCCGATGCCGCGGTGTCAAAGAAGCGGAACATGGTCATGATCATTCACCTTTGATGACCTTACGCAGGCCGCTGATCTTGCTGTTGACGAAACTAAGACTGGCCTGATACTCGATGGCATTGGAGCCGAACGTGGCATGTTCCTGTTCCGTATCCACAGTGTTGCCATCCAGCGACGGCTGGCTGGGCACACGGTACAGGAGCTGGGCCGGCGGAATCGGGCCACTCTCGGTCTGGATGTGAGAGGTGCTGGTGGTGCGCAAACGCACGGTGTCGCCCATTTCACTCTTCAACATCGACTTGAAATCGAAATCCCTCGCCTTGAATCCGGGGGTGTCCGCATTGGCGAGATTCGACGCAAGCACCTCGGCGCGCTGGGACCGCAATACCAGTGCGCGCTCATGAATGCCGAATACGTCGTCGAAGTTCATCGGTTTCTCCTGACCCTTGATCTCACGGACAAGGATGCAGGGAGTGTGCCAAAGCAGCTTGCGCGGAGCGCGCACCGGGATTGATGGGATCAAAGGTGATGGAAACCGGGATCAGCGTACGCCATACCCCACCGAAGTGCGGCAACCCGGTGCCGTCAAACGGCAAGGCTTGCCGCCTGAGCGCGTTGCGATGCCGTAGTGGAGGAGCGGCGAATCAGCCCTTCAGACGGTAGGAGATACCGCCGTGACCCACCTTCATTTCGAAGCGATTGGTTACCTGGTTGAGGGACTCGGTGGACCCGAGGAACAGGTAGCCGCCGGGATTCAGGGCATTGGCCATGCGCTCGACGATGTCTTTTTTCAGATCGTTGGAGAAGTAAATCAACACATTGCGGCAGAAAATCACGTCGAAACGACCCAGGGACTGGTAGCTCTCCGCCAGATTCTGCGAGCGGAAACTGACCCGGCGCTTGATTTCGGGTTTGACCTCCAGACATTTGTCCCGGGTCAGGAAATAGCGTTTTTGCTGATCCAGGGTCAGGCCGCGTTCCACGGACAGACCGCAATAGCCCCCGTTGCGCGCCTCTTCCAGCACCTTGCTGGAAATGTCTGTGGCCTGTATCTGAACCGGCCGGCCGGTGCCTTTCTGATTCTGGTAATCCTCGGCGATCATGCTGATGTTATAGGATTCCTGGCCACTGGAGCAGGCTGCGGACCAGATCCGGATCGAACCACCCCGCTGCTGGTTGAGATCGGGCAGAATGGTCTCTTTAAGGAGGATGAAATGCCCGATATCGCGAAACCAGAAGGTCTCGTTGGTGGTCATGGCGTCGATCACCCTCACCTTCAGGCGAGCCTGGGCGGGGGACTTTATCAGTTTGGTCAATTCGCTCAACGAGGCAACATTCATCTCCTTCATGATGCCGTTGAGCCGGCTGGACACCAGATATTCCTTACCATTACCCAGCAGAATGCCACAGGCATCCTGGAGAAAACTCTTGAAGCTTTCATATTCCGCCGGCGAGATCGCCATTGAGCGCTGTTGCATAACTGCTCTGCTTTATTGTTTGTGTTGATTAACTGATCTGCTTGAGCCGCTCGGTAACCCGAGACACCAAATCGTCCGGCATGAATTTCGCGAGAAAATGATTGGCGCCGACCTTGCGCACCATACTTTCATTGAACACTCCGCTGAGTGACGAATGCAAAACCACATAAAGATCTGAAAGCTTTGGATTTTCCCGAATCGCGGTAACCAGGGCGTAACCGTCCATTTTAGGCATCTCGATATCGGAAATCACCATCGCCAGCCAATCGCTGACCTTTCCCTCCTCAGCCCAGGCCAGCAGGTTAGTCAAGGCTTCACTGCCGTCTTTGGCCACCACCACCTCGATGCCGATCTCTTCCAGTACCTTCTTGATCTGACTGCGCGCCACCATCGAGTCATCAACGATCATCACCTTGAATTTTTCCAAATCACAGCCCAATGAATCAATGGGTTTGTGAATCTCCTCATCGATGCCCAGCACTTCGCTGAGCACCTTCTCGACGTCGATGATCTCCACCAGTTCGCCCTCGATCTCGGTCACCGCAGTCATGTAGCTGTTACGCCCGACCGCCGAGGGGGGTGGCAGGATATCCTCCCAGTGAGTATTGACGATACGCTCGACGCTGCCGACAAGGAATGCCAGCTGGAGACGATTGTACTCGGTCACGATGATGAAATAGTCGGATGCATTGCCCATCCTGGGCCCACCGATGGCATTGCTCAGGTCCATTACCGGAATGTTGGTGCCGCGCAACGACGCAACCCCGCGGATCTGTGGATGGGAACCCGGCAACTCCGTCAGCTTCGGGCACTGCACCACCTCTTTGACCTTAAACACATTGATGCCAAAAGTCTGACGCCCCTGAAGTCGAAACAGCAGCAATTCCAGGCGATTCTGTCCTGCCAGTTTGGTTCGCTGATCAATACTGTCAAGCATGCCGGCCATTGTCGTAACCCCGTAGTCTGTCGTTCGCGCTAATCTAATAAGCAGTATGGCGGCTTGTCAGGCCTGTCCTTTAGTGTAGGCATGCAATCTCGCGGCATCCCGCCAGTAGCACAAGGCATGGTGTTTGCATGTTTCCAGACAGAAAGACTGTCCGGAGACACTCCAACATGACACTGAAAGTCATCGCCCACACCCTGACGGGATTGCTGTTGATCGCGCTGGCCGGTCCGGTCCCGGGCTCAGACGCCACACAACCGCATCAGGACATCCTGGATGCCGCAAACAGCTACCTGCAGGAAAACCTCGCCCCCGATAATCCACAGGCTCGGATTGACCTCACCCCGCTCGATCACCGCCTGAAACTGACCCGCTGCGACACTCCCCTTGAGGCGTTCAGTCCACCCGGCGGCATCAAGATCGGGCGTACATCCGTCGGCGTGCGTTGCGCAACTCCGGCACCCTGGACCCTGTATGTCTCGGCTGACGTGGTCATCGAGGTGCCGGTGGTGGTGGTCACCCGGGATCTTGCCCGAGGTGAGGCCCTGAGCGCCTCCGATCTGGCCCTGCGGGTTCGCGATACCAGCCATCTGTTGAGAGGCTATTATGAGAATACTCAGGCAGTGGTTGGGGAGACCCTGAAACGCAACCTGACCCGTGGACAGGTGGTCACCCCATCGATGCTCGTGGTGCGCAAGACGGTGAAGCGCGGTGAGCAGGTCACAATCCTGGCCGACACGGGGAGCATCCAGGTACGCATGCAGGGCAAGGCTCTCAAGCACGGTAACCCGGGAGATCTGATCCCGGTCGTCAACACCCGCTCGAACAAAAAGATCGAGGCTCGCGTGGTGTCGAAAGGGTTGGTCAGGGTCTATTGATTTTGCTAGTGTAGAAATCAAGGCAACAGGCCGTTTTGGTGTTTGCGCAGCCCGGCGGTTTTTTCGAGGTAACCCTATGCCCATCCATATCAGCAGTCTTTCAAGCCGCAACCTGAAGAGCATCGGCAAGAGCGGTCAGACCCAGAAGTCCGGCCAGGCCAAAGGCGGCGGCGGAGCCACTGCCACCTCGCGCACCGACAGCTTCGATATGACCGGCAATGCAGGCCGTCTGCTGGAACTTGAAGGACGCATCGCCAACATGCCGATTGTGGACGCACAGAAAGTGGAAGCCGTTCAGCAGGCCCTGGCCAACGGCAGTTTCACCATCGACCCCCAGAGCGCCGCTGAAAAGATGCTGGCGATGGAACTCTCATTACCCTAGAACTATCGACGCAATGCCCATGAGTCTCTCAGCCGACGTTCAAAGCAAATTCGCCCGCATCCTCAACCAGGAGATTGAGCAGACCCAGTTGCTGCTCACTCTGTTACGCCGGGAATATGAACTCCTGAGTACACCCACCGATGCGGAAATGAAGGCCGTTCTGGAGCAGAAGAAACAACAACTCCTGGCCGTTGAACAAAGCGTCACTCAGCACAATCGTCTGCTCAGCGACAATGGCCTGAGCCCGAACCGTGAGGGCACCGAGCAACTGCTGCGTGAGTGCAACGCCGGACCACAGTTGCTCGAGCAGTGGCAAACCTTCTCTCTGCTGCTCAGCGAATGCCAAAAGCAGAATGAAATCAATGGCGGTGCATTGAGACTCAACCAGCATCAGGTGGGACAGGCACTGGACATCCTGCGGGGTATCGCGGCAAGCGAGAAAACCTACGGCCCCGAGGGACAGACCCGACCCAACAGCACCTCCAACTCTCTCGGCAAAGCCTGACTTCAGAACCTGCCTGAATCGCAGCACCCGCTGCCAGTGATGTAGCCCGATGTAATGGTCTCCTCCCCTCTCACGAACGGCGTCGTAATGCGCCATGATTGAAGTTGCGATCAATCAAAATGAGAAGAGGAAGAGACCATGAAAAATGTTATGACAATTGGCGTGG
>JBEVVH010000181.1:0-6932 GCA_040507245.1 Candidatus Thiodiazotropha sp. | reverse complement strand
AAAAGAAACCAAAGCGAGTTGCAAAATACTTCAATCACGAGAAGATTTCTTATGCCGCGTAGCAGATGTATTTTATTGCCGGGTTAATAACAACAGCAGACTCACCACGATATCCAACTGTCGTTTGGTGGTGTCTTTGCGAATCCGGCCGTCATTCAGGGACTGGAATAGCCCGGGATGAGACAGGGTCAGCGACCCGGAAACGTCGAGATAATCGAAATCATAGTCTGTGCGTCGGGTGCGATGCACAGGTTTGGGTGTTTGTTGAACGGTCATTTCCTCTCTCCTGGTAATTGTCGTAATGGATAAACCGCTTCCATGGTTTTATGATTTCAAATCCCAGGGTTTGGGCTGTATCGAATGCAACACGCCCGAGGTGTGACTTTTTTACTTGTCAGGTGGGAACAGGATTCACCCGGACCGGCCTGATCTGGGTTTTCAGGATTCGTTCAGTAGTGGAGACTGAGATAAGGCAAGGCAGACCGCTGCAATGCCCTGGTAAAAGGAAGAAAGGCGTTCAGCCCGCTGTGATATGACAGGGCAGCTGGTCACCCGGATTGACCGGTCGCTGCAGGGGAATCTCGAAGTGCGCCAACAGGGCCTGTTCCGAATCCACGCTGATCTGTGAATCGACCCGATTGCCGAATACCGGGCGGAAATCGAGATCCAGTCCAGGCAGCTGATTCCAGGAGAGGATCGCGCGCACTTTAGGCTGCCGACCACGGGCCCGGGCATCCAGATAGCGCTCACCCTCGAATGGCACCGATACCAGATGACAAACGGGAACCGCTTGCACAGTCCCTATCTGTTCCGTGTCCCGAACCCTGAATTGACATAGACCGCTGGAATGGCTGCGGGATTCGTCATCCCAATCGACGAAGAATCTCACGTATTCGATAGACCCCTGCTGGCGCAACAAGCCACTGTATCCGTCCGCCTGCCGCCGGGATACGACCGCCACCAGTTTATTGGCTCTGGGCAGGAATGCCGCGCACAGCAGCGCCTCCCAATAGGTCACCTCGGAATGGCGCTGCGCATAACGGACCACGTCCCAGGGCATCGACCGCTCATCCGCAGTCTGGGACAGCAGGATGTTTCGGGTCAGGAGCAGTTCGTGGTAGTTATACCTGGCGTTTTTCTGATCAGTGTTCTGATATTCCATCAACGTCCCCGGAATTCCCTGGATGGCGATCGTGTCAGTTCAGCATCCCACGCTCCGGGTGATCACCCCATGACAAGTCACATCAATTCGGTGCGACATATTCACTTGACCCGAAGCGGATCATGACGAACGTTTCTGTTTCGTAAAATGTTGACCCTGTATCCAGCATCCCTGAAAATCCCAAGAATTGTGTATGATTTCCGACCAACCAAACGAACAGGGGTGACTCCGTGAGAATAACCTTCAGCCTGCTCCTAATGCTTTTCCTTCCCACGCTCGCGGTAGCCAGTGGAGGAACGGGAGACCGCCTGGACCTGACCAACCATTGGGTGGGTTTCACCTCAATCGCGATCTTCGCCCTGGCCTACCTTCTGGTGATGGCGGAGGAGTTCACCCATCTGAGGAAATCCAAGCCGGTGATTCTCGCCGCCGGTATCATCTGGGGCCTGATCGCCTGGTACTACCATACCCACGACATACCCCATGCCGCGGAAGAGATGGTGCGGCACAATCTGCTGGAGTATGCGGAACTGATGTTGTTCCTGTTGGTGGCGATGACTTATATCAACGCCATGGACGAACGTAACGTATTCGAAAAACTGCGTTCCTGGCTGGTCAGCAAGGGCTACGGCTTCCGTCGCCTGTTCTGGATCACGGGCCTGCTGGCCTTCTTCATCTCTCCGGTGGCCGACAACCTCACCACAGCCCTGCTGATGTGCGCCGTAGTGCTTGCCGTGGGTGGCAGCAACAAGAATTTCGTACTATTGGCCTGCATCAACATCGTCGTCGCGGCCAATGCAGGCGGTGCTTTCAGCCCATTTGGCGATATCACCACCCTGATGGTCTGGCAGAAAGGTATCCATACCCCCCAGGGTATCGTGGACTTCTGGACCTTTTTCGAGCTCTTCCTGCCATCGCTGGTCAACTGGCTGGTGCCCGCCGCAATCATGCATTTTGCAGTGCCCAACGAGCAGCCCACCGGTGGTGGTGAAAACCTGGAAATGAAGCGCGGTGCCAAGCGTATTATCGTGTTTTTTCTCGCCACCATCATCACCGCAGTGAGCTTTCACAACTTTCTCGGCATGCCCCCGGTCATCGGCATGCTGACCGGTCTCGCATACCTCCAGTTCTTCGGTTTTTATCTGAAAAAGACCTTCCATCGGGACCACCCGCATCTCAACCGTGAGGAACTGATCGAACTGGAACATGACGCCCAGATGGGTGACATGGTTTCTTTCGACGTCTTCAATAAGGTGGCCCGGGCCGAGTGGGATACCCTGCTTTTCTTCTACGGTGTGGTGCTGTGTGTCGGTGGCCTGGGTTTCATCGGTTACCTCACGGTGGTCTCCGAAGTGATGTACACCCAGTGGGGTGCGGCGCTGCAGCTGAGTGACGCTATGAACGCTACCCCGGCCAATATCATGGTCGGCATCCTGTCTGCCATCGTTGACAATATTCCGGTGATGTTCGCGGTGCTGACCATGATGCCCGACATGTCCATGGGCCAGTGGATGCTGGTCACCCTGACTGCGGGCGTCGGGGGTTCCATGCTGTCGATCGGATCCGCTGCTGGTGTGGCGTTGATGGGACAGGCCCGGGGCAAGTACACCTTTTTCGGTCATTTAAAATGGGCACCGGTGATCGGTCTCGGCTATGCGGCAAGTATCATAACCCACCTGTGGGTCAACACCAGTTCCTTCTAACCCCAAACGCCCGACAACCGGGGCCTTCGAGCCCCGGCGGACCTCCGGGGATGGGCGCATCCTGGGTGCTTTACACCTATCACCCGGTTCTCCGCTTACCGCCACCTGCCAGGACACCTGACAGCGACCTCTCATTCGGATAGGCTATAACCACCAACCATGACGCGTTACCGCAACCCATGCCTCAGGGTCTGCTGACAGGCTCTGGAAGTCACCTGGCGAAAACCATTGGTCATGATCAGAATAGTTCCAATAACGGCAGCGATGGCCCTGATCCCCGGCACCGCCTGGGCAGATCATATGTCTGCAGGTGGATACAGCATTAGCACCCATTGGGTGGGCCTGCTGAGTCTCGCGGTTTTTGCTCTGGCCCTGGTGGCCGTCAGCATCGAAGAGTTCATCAATCTCCCAAAGTCCAAGCCCATGTTGCTCGCCGCCGGCATCATCTGGGGACTGATCGGGGGTTACGCCCATCACTTCAACCTGGGCGGCATCGAAGCCGAAACCGCCCTGCGCCACAGCCTGTTGCAGTATGCGGAGCTGATGCTGTTCATTCTGGTGGTGATGACCTATATCAATGCCCTTTCGGAACGACGGGTGTTTCTCGCCCTGCGCACCTGGGTGGCTCACCGTCGCTATACCTATCGGCGGCTTTTCTGGACTACCGGTGCGGTGACCTTTCTGTTGTCCCCCTTTCTGGACAATCTTTCCACCGCATTGCTGATGGGTGCCGTGGTGCTCAATCTGGAGCGTGACAACGCCCGCTTCGTCTCCCTCGCCTGTATCAACATCGTACTGGCTTCGAATGCGGGCGGCGCCTACAGTCCCTTTGGTGACATCACCACCCTGATGGTCTGGCAGCAGGCCATACACAGCACCACAGGAGTGGTGGACTTCTTCTCTTTCTTCCAACTGTTCATCCCGTCCCTGGTCAGTTATCTGGTTCCGGCAGCCCTGATGAGCCTGGCGCTTCCCCAGGGACGACTGAGTCTGCCCCAGGAGCAGGTCCATATGAACCGGGGTTCGAAACGCATCATGGGATTGTTTCTGCTGACCATCGTCACAGCGGTGGTTTTTCAGGGTGAGTTTGGTCTGCCGGCCACGATCGGAATGATGACCGGTCTGTCCTACCTGCAGTTCTTTGGTTACTACCTGAAAAAGACTCATGAACCAGGTCCGGAAACCGTTGTGACATCGGAAACCCCGGATTTTTCGGTGGTGGTGGAGAGTCGCCAGCCCTTCGACGTGTTCCTGCGTGTCGCTCGCGCGGAATGGGATACCCTGCTGTTTCTCTGCGGGGTGATCCTCGCAGTGGGCGGCATCGGTTACCTGGGTTACCTAACCATTCTGTCCGAGCTGTTGTATGTGCAATGGGGTGCCACCACCGCCAATGTTTCCATCGGCCTCCTGTCAGCGCTACTGGAAAACATTCCAACCATGTCCGTGGTGCTGAACATGGCCCCCGAAATGTCCCTCGGACAATGGTTGCTGGTCACACTCACCACAGGCATCGGTGGCAGCCTGCTTTCCATCGGCTCGGCGGCGGGGGTGGCCCTGATGGGTCAGGCAAAAGGGAAATACACCTTTTTCAGTCATCTGCGCTGGACGCCCGTTGTTGCCCTGGGATTTTTTATCGCCATACAGACTCACCTTTGGCTGAACAGCGCCCTGCTCTGACAGCAGCTCGTACAAAAATTAATATTCACTATTGATATCAGTAATTTAGGCCGAAAGCCATATTTCGTGCCGTATCCATCTCCAACGCTTATCCTCACCGGTTTACGGGTTTTATCACCCATTGACGGTCAGATCGACGATTTTGTCCCGCTGGTAATGGCCGATTGCCGTGTTATAGTTGGCACCAATTTTTTCTCGGGACCCCGTCCTTGAGCCGTTTCAAGGTCCCATCGCGGGGTCCGGATCATAACTATGACAAGCCAGAGATTTGGGAGAAGCCTATGTCTAAAAAGCATCCTGTGGTAGCCGTGACCGGCTCGTCAGGCGCCGGTACGACCACGGTCAAGCGCGCATTCGAACACATTTTCTACCGTGACGGGATCAAGCCGGCGGTCGTCGAAGGGGACAGTTTTCACCGCTTCACACGCGTTGAAATGCGCGGCAAGGTGTCCGAGGGCATGAGCCACTTTGGCCCCGATGCCAACCATTTCGAAAAGATTGGCGAACTGTTCAAAACCTACGGCGAAACCGGCGGTGGGGACAAGCGCTACTACCTGCACAGCCCCGAAGAGGCCGAAGAGCATA
This sequence comes from Candidatus Thiodiazotropha sp., assembly GCA_040507245.1. Taxonomy (GTDB): domain Bacteria; phylum Pseudomonadota; class Gammaproteobacteria; order Chromatiales; family Chromatiaceae; genus Thiodiazotropha. The sequence goes on along the minus strand of JBEVVH010000181.1, from coordinate 1,805 downwards.
ACGCCCGTCTGGGTTGCGATAAGAAGCCAGGCGAATTCACCCCCTGGGAGAAGATCGAGAAAGGCACCGACCTGTTGTTCTACGAGGGTCTCCACGGCATGGTGGTCAATGGCGACGTGGATGTGGCCAAGTACGTGGACCTGGGCGTTGGCGTGGTGCCGATCGTCAACCTGGAGTGGATCCAGAAGATCTTCCGCGACAATGCGGAGCGCGGCTACAGTGAGGAGGCCATCGTCGACACCATCATGCGACGCATGCCCGACTACATCAATCACATCACACCCCAGTTCTCGCGCACCGACATCAACTTCCAGCGCGTGCCGACCGTGGATACCTCGAACCCGTTCATCGCCCGCGACATTCCGACCCCCGATGAAAGCTTCGTGGTCATCCGTTTCAGTGATCCGAAAAAGTTCGACATCGACTTCCCTTACCTGCTGTCGATGATTGACGGCTCGTTCATGTCACGGCGCAACTCCATCGTTGTACCCGGCGGCAAGATGGGATTCTCCATGGAGATCATTCTGCAGCCGATCATCGAGCGTATGATGGACGCACGCAACGTGTGATCACTCCCGGTCCGGCCCTGACCGGACCAGGGGTCGTCAAAAAGCCGCCCATGCCTAAAGGCTGGGCGGCTTTTTTAGTGACCGGAATCAGGTGCCGATTCAAAACCGGGCAATTGTGCCGAGTGTTGGACTGGGGTTGGGATCGATCTCTTACTACCCCATGAATATCAGGGGCTAAGACTTCCTATAGTCGGGCTGTGACTCTCACATCCGGAGCATTGTTTGCGAATTTTCAATGTTCCGCACGAGCCTTTAACATACTATTCCACCCAAGATTTGCTTTTTAATAGGCGCTGGGTATCACAATGAATCACAATTCTCGTCTTCCCTATTTTCCCATTTCATTTTTTGCCATGGTCATGGGTCTGGCCGGTCTCTGTATCGCCTGGGAAAAGGCCCAGGTCGGCTACCACCTGCCGTTCCGTCTGGATCTCGCCCTGATCCCTTTCACCGCCCTGGTGTTCACCATCCTGGCGCTTACTTATCTGATGAAACTGCTGCGTTACCCCGGCGAAGTGGTCAAGGAACTGAACCACCCGGTGAAGCTGAATTTTTTCCCGGCGGTTTCGATCAGCCTGATTCTGCTTTCGATCACCATGCTGCATACCCTGCCCGGGGTCTCCAAGGTCCTGTGGATCATCGGCAGTGCCCTGCATCTTGGCTTCACCCTCTACGTGATGAATATCTGGATTCATCACGACAAGTTCGAGGTCCATCACATCAATCCGGCCTGGTTCATCCCAGTGGTGGGAAATGTGCTGGTTCCAGTGGCCGGTACTGCACACGGTTACTATGAGATCTCCTGGTTCTTCTTCAGTATCGGGATCATTTTCTGGCTGGTGTTGTTCACCATCATCATCTACCGGGTGCTGTTTCATAATCCACTGCCGGATCGGCTGATGCCCACCTTTTTCATCCTCATCGCGCCGCCTGCGGTGGGTTTCATCTCCTATGTGAAGCTCAACGGAGGCATCGACAATTTTGCCCATGTGCTCTACTACAGCGGACTGTTTCTGACCCTGCTGCTGTTTACCATGGTATTTCGTTTTTCCCGCTTGCAGTTTTTCCTCTCATGGTGGGCCTATTCATTCCCGTTGGCCGCGATCACCATCGCCACTCTGCTGATGTTTGAAAAGACCTCAAATCCGGTAGTGTTCAGAATTCTGTGTCATTTCTATAAACTTAGGCTAAAAGAGATGATACATGAAAGACAAAATACAATTCGACATGGAAAGT
>JBEVVH010000180.1:0-6976 GCA_040507245.1 Candidatus Thiodiazotropha sp. | reverse complement strand
GACCGGGGCACTAATAGGCTGTCAAAGATCGAATCGATTTTGGTGGACTTGGATGTCCCAAAATCTTTCATGAGATCGAAGACTCGCTTGCTTGTTACCAACCGATGTAAATGCTGCACAGGTCTGTCATAGCGGGTTTCGACGGTGGTCCGATCACACTGTCTTGCTAAAAACGAGGTATCCTGGTTCTTTGTTTGGCGAAATTCCGCCAACCAATTTCAGCATCGTCCACATCTCGAGCCGTATCATCTATACTGGAATGGCATTCCTAACCGACCCCTTATTTGCTGTCCCATGCTCGGTTGAAAGAAATCTGCTGTCTGTACTGTGCCTGGCCTGGTGGGATCTGCCCCCCACTGTTGAACACACGAAAACCTGATCATCCAAATAACTCGGAAGGATCCAGACATGAAATCAAGAACCTACCGGATTCGGGGTACAAGAGGCACTGTCGAAAATGTGCCGATGACATCCCAGGTCACCATTGAGTCACATCAACGTCTGATCCCTGGCCGTGCTCGTGATGGGGTGACCGACGAATTGGATGTGAGTGCTGACGAGGTTGTCAGAGTGGAACTGCAGAATGGTTTTGTACACTGGATACGTGCAGACGATCTTGTGCGTGAGTACGGTGAACACAGTGTCTCCTGGGACGGTGTCGATGTGTGGGAGGTGGGGAGTCTGACGCCGCGACTGGCTCGTCAGGGTTCGGATGCCGATCGCGGTTTTCTGGGTATCGCGATCAAGGTGCTCGACTTTTTCGGCATCTCCCTCGACAAGAAGATTGCAGGGGGACTCGGAAGTCTTGCCGAGCACAAGCTTCTGAAAGGCAATAAACCAGGTTTCTACCGTTGTTCACTCAACGATGAGTTCAGTCTTCAGCCGGTGGCAAAGAACACCAGAATACCCGTAAACAAAGGGCCGATTCTGGTATTCATTCATGGTACCGCATCGAGTTGCGAAGGAAGCTTTGGCAAGCTTTGGGACCCCAAGAACCGGGCAGGGTTGGAGGCGCGTCAGCGTTTTACCCAGATCTATGATGATCGGGTATTTGCCTTGGAACATCTTAGCTTGACCCAAAGTCCGGTTATCAATGCCCTGGAACTGGCAAAGCGTCTGCCCAAGGGTGGTGAGATTCACCTGGTCAGTCACTCAAGGGGAGGTCTGGTAGGTGAGCTGTTATGCCTGAGCGGCTGCAATCAGCTGGAAACACTCCTCGACAATGAAGGCATCACGCGACTTTTCGATGGAGACAACACCATCTGGGAACAACTGGGTCTCTCGCCGCTGGATGACGAGGCAATGGCACAGCGGAAGGCTGCCTACGAAAACGACCGGAAACATCTGGGTGAATTGGTAAGACAGCTGAATGGCCGATTTAAGGTCAAGCGTTTCGTTCGCGTGGCCTGTCCCGCGCGTGGAACGACCCTGGCGTCCGGTCGGCTCGACCGTTGGCTTTCGATGATCAGTTTTCTGCTCGACAAGGCCACCGGTGGCGGGTTGCTCGGCGATGGGGCGGATTTCCTTCTGTCTGTGATCAAGCAGCGTACGGATCCGCGAACCCTGCCTGGACTCGAAGCCATGATGCCGGGATCGGCACTCACCCGGCTGCTGCACTACCCACAGCTCGAGACGCGTGCCGATCTGTCGGTCATTTCCGGGGATATGGATGGTGGTTCGTTGTTTGAGCGCCTGAGTCTGAAGCGCCTGGTCAGCAACTGGTTCTACAGTGCTGATAATGACCTGGTGGTGAATACAGGATCCATGTCGGGCGGCCTTAAGCGAATCGGCAGGGGGGCGCGCTATCGTAAGGCGCAGGGCCCGGAAGTGGATCACTTCAGCTATTTCGGTAATCGGGAGAGCATCCAGTGGCTGGTATCGGGGCTCAGCCGGGGTGATGCTGATGACGGCGGTTTCCGACCGATTGAAGAGGCTCAGAAAGAGTCTCCAAGATGGCGTGATGCGGTGCTGCGCAGCCAGGCCAGCACCCGGCCTCAGCCATTGGCTGTAGTGCTTCCGGGAACAATGGGCAGTGAACTGGCGGTCAACGATGAACGAATCTGGCTCGATTACAAGAAGCTGTTTCTGGGTGGGCTGAAGAAGCTCGATATAAACGGCCGCGAACCGGTATCCACCACAAACAGGATACTGGATGACTTTTACGGCCCCTTGCTGGAATTCCTAGCCCGCACACACCGCGTGGAGGTCTTTGCCTATGACTGGCGGCGTTCTGTACGCGATGCCGCGGAACGGCTTGCTGACAGGCTCGAGATGCTGCTTCCGAGGGCGGAGAAGGAACGCCAGCCGGTTCACCTGGTCGCCCATTCCATGGGGGGGTTGATGGTGCGGGCGCTGATTGGCGATGCAAAACGCGGTAATGCGCTATGGCGGCGCATCACCCGCCTGCCCAACAGCCGGCTGCTGATGTTGGGCACGCCCAACCTGGGCTCCTACGAAGCGGTACGCTGGTTGACTGGCAACAACCCCACCCAGGCCAAGCTTTCATTGCTGGATATCACTCAGAGTACTGACGCCATAGTCAATCTGGTCAGGGAGTTCCCCTGCCTGCTGGAACTGTTGCCATTCGGTCCCCGGGATGTGGATTTCAGCGACACCCAGCAGTGGCGAACCATCACCAAGACCCTCAATGCACGTTGGAAGACCGCCCGGGCGGCTGATCTGCGCGCAGTCGGCGAGACCTGGGATCGTCTGCGACAATCACCACTGGATCCCAGGCACATGTGCTATGTCGCTGGATGCCAGCCGGCCACGGTGATCGGTTACGGGTTCGCGGAATATGAGGAACCCTGGTTGGTTGGGCGCAAACGCCTCGAATTCCTGGCAACCCCTGATGGTGATGGTACCGTCTCATGGGCATCCGGGAGATTGCCCGACATCGGGACCTGGTATGTGGAAGATACGGCCCATGATGAGCTTTGTGCCCGGCAAAAAGCCTTCTCCGGTTATCTGGAGTTACTCATGACGGGTACCACCAGACGTTTACCCGAATCACCGCCGAGAACCAGCCGGGAGGCAATGGGTGCAGATCGGACTTTCGTTCTTCCCGCATTACCTCCGGCCGACAGCATTCCCGGGCCCGGTGATTTACCGGGATTCGGCTTTGGAGGGGGCGTGCGAATCGACGAAACCGATGTCCGTCCCGCAGCACCGGTTATCGAGGTCACCATCAGTCATGGCGATCTCAGCTATGCCTGTTATCCGGTGATGGTCGGTCACTACATGGATGACTCAATACTCAGTGCCGAGGCGGCGCTGGACAGGGCCCTCGACGGAGCACTCAAGAGCAGTCTCGAGATGGGACTCTACCCGGGGCGGCTGAATACCCACAGGGTGTTTTTCAACCACGATGCACAGGCCAAGCCTGCCGGTGCGCTGGTGGTCGGACTGGGACAGGTGGGGGAGTTGACGCCGGGTCTACTGCAGGCTGGAGTGACCAATACACTGCTGGAGTATGCGTTGCAACTCTCTCAGTGGCCGGACAGCCGTTTCGGTGAACCCGGGGCGCCCCGCAATGCCTCGGTAACCTGTCTGCTGATCGGGACCAGCGCAGGTGGCATGACAACCAGCGATTCGATGGAAGCAATCCTGCGAGGGGCCAGGGATGCCAATCAAAAATTGATGCATGCCCATCTGGATAATCGGGTCACCATCGACCAGTTGGAGTTCATTGAACTCTACGAGGACATGGCCCTGATGGCGGTGGATGCCATGCGCACCATTCTTACGGATGGTGAGTTAGCACAGGCGGTTCGCTGGACCGATCGGACTCTGAATCATGGACAGGCAGGGCGTAAACGCGCGTACTTTGACGAGTCACCGGGTTGGTGGCACCGTCTGGAGATTATCGAAGACGAGCATCAGCCGGACACCTTGTGTTTCAATTTCACCACCGATCGGGCTCGCGCCGAAGAGACATTGTCACGGGGGCAATTGAAACTGGCGGAAAATTTTGTCCGCAAGGCATCGTCATCCGCACGATCCAACCAGGATGTCGCCATGACACTCTACGAGATCCTGCTGCCGGTACGCATCCGTGAGCAGGCGCCAAAACAGACCGACCTGGTGTTGCTGGTGGACGAATTGTCCGCTCGCTTTCCCTGGGAACTGCTGGAGGATCGATGGGGTAGGGACCGGCGGCCTCCGTCAGTACGGGCGGGGATGATCCGGCAGTTGAAAACCCAGATCTTTCGTGAGCAGCCACGGCACGGTACTGGAGCAACCGCGCTGGTGATAGGTCACCCCGATCTGAACGGATGGGAACTGTTCAGTGAGCTTCCCGGCGCGCGGCAGGAGGCGTTGAGTGTCGCACAGAAACTCTCGTTAGGCGGATACGAGGTTAAGGACTCTATAGATCAACCTGCAGACAGCATACTTGAAGCCTTGCACAGTGATGCCTGGCGCATTCTGCATCTGTCCGGACATGGTGTACATCAGTTCCCGCAGGAACCAGACGACTCATCGTTTATTCATGATCACTACATATCGACACAACGAACACGCCACGAATCCGTGCTCTCGGGAATGGTTATTGGGCGCGACATGCTGCTTACCCCGGGTGATGTGGCGCAGATGCGTTGGGTGCCTGAACTGGTATTCATCAACTGTTGCCATCTTGGCAAGACAGGCAATGTGCGAGAGTTCGACCGCGGCGGACTGGCCGCGAATCTTGGCGTGGCATTTATCCGTATGGGCGTTCGGGCTGTGGTGGCGGCAGGATGGGCGGTTCAGGATGATGCGGCACGAACCTTTGCCGAGACATTCTACCAACACATGCTTCAAGGAGAAGAGTTTGGTGAAGCCGTCAGGAGGTCCCGTGAGGAGACCCTGTTGAGATATCCGAGCGCAAATACCTGGGGAGCCTACCAGTGTTATGGAGATCACAGCTTCCGCCTGCATCGTGACAGCCGCAAGCACAACAGGAAACCCAAGCCATTCAGTTCGCCCAGTGAACTGATCATCGAACTGGAGAACCTGACTAGCGGTTTGAAGGTGGGGGGTGAATATCAGGAGCGGAAACTTGAAGAAACGCTTGTAGGAATACTCAAGCGTGTTCCTGCGGAAAAGAGCGAATCCTGGACGAAGCGAGCTGATGTCGCGGCTGCGATCGGACTGACCTGGGGGGAAGCCAGACGTTGGGACGAGGCCATCGAGTGGTTGGAAAAGGCTCTAAGAGGGGAATCAGGGGATTGCCCTGTACGCGCTGTGGAACAGTGTGCGAATTACCGGGTGCGTCAGGCCGTGGAAGAGTGGTTGCAGGTGAGAGGTGGCAATGTCAGAGAACAGGCGTTGAAGCGTAAGGAGATCATCCCGATCATCGAAGCCGCTATTGTTGAGATCGACATGCTGTATCAACGAGCGCCAACTATAGAACGGTTGAATCTGCTCGGCTCAGCCTGCAAGCGCCTGGCGCAGGTACAGAATAATAAAGCACTGCGCAAGGACTCCCTGCTGAAGATGGCCGACTACTATCATAAGGGTTATGAACTCAGTGGCCGAAAGAGTTCCTACGCTTATACCAACTGGGCGAGCGCTCTGATGCTGTTGCGCCGTCAGGGTCTATCTGAAATAGTGCTGGATGAGCAGGAGCTTGTTGAGGATGCCACTCGTCTCAGGCAGGCACTGAAAATCAAGAATGATCGTAAACCTAATTTCTGGGGCAGTGCAAGTCTTGCGAATATTGATCTGGTGCTGTTGCTCATCAGCAGTATGGAAGACAGTCGGGACAGTTCGGCTTGCCAGATGCTGGTCGATGGAATAACCGATATATACCAAAAGGCGGTGCAGAGAGGCGCGAGTCCCAGGGAGCGGGCATCGATCAGCGAAAATATCGATTTTCTGATTGATTTGATTGGGGACGGTTCACCCTTGCAAGAGGATCTGTTAAAAATCAAGGAGGCACTTTAGCGCCTGTTGTACGACAAAGTTCCCCGTATAGATCGGTCGGGTACAGGACAAGGCAGCCTGCTATTAACCCGGCACCTAAATATGCCATGTTCAGCCGAAGCGTGCCTGCCTGCAGCAAGGCATCAAAACGCCGCTGTAGCCACCCTACAGCAAGTTTTGATAACGCAGTCTGTAGGCAGGCACGCTTCGGCCGGTCCTTAGAAATATGTTGATTGGGGCTACAAGCAAACCCTTGCTCTGCGTTGCGACTCTTGACAATGGGGCGGCCATTGCCTGCGAGTCACGCCTTGATCAAGGGCATGCTTGTAGCCCTGAACATGGCATATTTAGGTGCCGGGTTAATAGTATGCTGGTCTGAGATATCCGCAAGATTATGACCGAATTGGTCTTGAATGTTAAAAAGCGGTTGAAGGGTTGATATCGCCGGATTGGATGATTCGATGCTCCTGTCTGGAACAAGAGCCTCGATGGGAGGCAATCAGTTTTGTATTTAACAGCCTGCCAGTATGGTTTGAATCAATTATGAGCACAGTTTGTGAATCAAAGATCACGTTATAAGAAAAAGGCAGATGCCACCGTTATTGCTGTGAGAGTGAATCTCGATACAGAGGGTTTCACTTATCGGAAATGGGGTGGTTTGCAGAGGTGTGAATCAGGTGACTGGCTGGTCGACAATCAGGGTGATGTTTACACAGTGGATGCGCAGACCTTCACAACGACCTATCGGGAGGTGACGCCCGGTGTCTATCGGAAGCATGCCGAGATCTGGGCGGAGGTCGCCGACCGTGATGGGGTGATACGAACCAAGGAGGGGGAAACGCGCTACAGTTCAGGTGATTATATTGTATTCAATACTGAAGATCCGGATGACCAGTATGCGGTTGAAAAGGAAGTATTCGAAGAACAGTATGAAAAAATATGAAGTCATCGGATACGATGTTGATGATCATATATACCGATTAATGAGGGTGTTCAAAACTCTGTGTCAACCAGATGTCACAGTGCCATGTGGTCTTCTAGCCGCCCCTCAAAATGTATTGCCAGTTGTGAC
>JBEVVH010000179.1:0-7010 GCA_040507245.1 Candidatus Thiodiazotropha sp. | reverse complement strand
ACGGCAGCAAACCTGTCCCTGACATTAACCACAAGATGCCTTGCAAATGGGGAGGAGACCATATACGGGTGCAGCGCAGCGGAACCCGGGAAGCCACAAGCCGGCGTGCTTCGGTAACTCGACTTTACACGTCGGTGTGAGATGTGTGCCAGGTCCTTCCCGGGTTTCGCTGCGCTGCACCCGGGCTACAGTTCTGATAAAAAAAGCCGCGTGACCCGAAGGTCACGCGGCTTTTTCATACCCCACTGAACGAGAGCGGGAAGTATCAGATTTTTTCTTTGATACGGGCAGCCTTACCGGTACGGCCACGCAGGTAGTAAAGTTTGGCGCGACGCACGTCACCGCGACGGGTGACTTTCACGGATGCCACGGTGGGGCTGTAGGTCTGGAACACACGCTCCACCCCTTCACCATGAGAGATCTTGCGGACCGTGAAGGCGGAATTGAGGCCACGATTGCGTTTCGCGATGACAACACCTTCGAACGCCTGCAAACGCTCACGCTCACCCTCTCTGACACGCACCTGAACAACGACGGTATCACCTGGGCCAAAGTCCGGAACCTCACGGTTCATCTGCTCGGCTTCGAGATCTGCGATGATATTGCTCATGGTCTATTGCTCCTGTGTTTGCTCCGCGTCTCCCGACGCAGCAATGATTTCTGCTAAATAGGTCTCTTCTTCCGCGCTCAGCCTCCGATCCTTCAACAGATCAGGGCGGCGCGCCTGGGTGCGACTCAGCGCTTGCTGCAAACGCCAGCGGCGTATCGCTTCATGGTTACCGCTTTGCAGCACAGCGGGTACCGACATCGAATCAATCACATCCGGACGGGTGTAGTGCGGACAATCCAGCAACCCATCCATGAACGAATCCTGTTGTGCGGACTCCGCATCACCCAACGCTCCCGGCAGGAGGCGGATCACGGCATCCAGCACCACCATTGCGGCCAACTCACCGCCGCTCAAAACGTAGTCCCCAATGGACCACTCTTCATCGACATAGCGTTCGATGATGCGCTCGTCGATGCCTTCGTAGCGGCCTGCGATCAGCAGCAGCGGCTGTTCACCCTCTGCGATCAAGCGGGCCCTGTCCTGGTCGAAGCGACGACCCTGGGGACTCAGGTAGACGATGCGGGGATTCCCCGCCTCAGCGCGGGCCGATTCGATCGCCTGCTGCAGGGGCTGATACTTCATGACCATCCCCGGACCACCCCCGTAGGGCCGGTCATCCACGGTCCTGTGAACATCCGAGGTATAGTCCCTGGGATTCCAAAGTTCCAGTTGCGCCAGTCCCCGTGCGATGGCGCGTCCTACCACGCCTTCCGATTTGAGCGCTTCGAACATGCCGGGCATCAGCGTGATGACATCGAAACGCATCGTGCTTCAGAATTCCGAATCCCAGTCCACCGTCACCAGGCCGGCCTGCAGGTCCACCGATTTGACCGTCATGCCCAGGGTACAGGGGATCAACCGTTCCCGATCACCCTTGACCACCAGCACGTCGTTCGCACCGGTTTCGAAGAGGTGCGAGACCACGCCCAGATCGACCCCTTCCAGATTCACGACCCGCAATCCTTCCAGATCGTTCCAGTAATACTCACCGTCCGCCAGAGGGGGTAGCTGATCCCGCCGGATGGCGATATCGCTTCCCAGCAGCGTGGAAGCCTGGTCCCGGTCGTCGTAACCGTCCAGATGCACCACCACCCCTTTCCCCTGACGATGCCCTTCGGCGACGCGAAAGGCCTGCCAGCTGCCGTCCCGTCGGAGATACCAATCCCGGTAGTTCAGGATTCCCTCTCTCGGTGCGGCGTGAGAATAGATTTTCAACCAGCCCCTGACACCAAACAGGCCAGACACCCGGCCCATGAGGATCATTTCATCTTGCGACATCGTCTCGGTCCATCAAATGGCTGGCCGAAGGACGAGACAGCCAGTCGAATCAGGCAGCCTGCTTCTCAACCTGCTTGATCAGGGCGTTGACGCGATCGCTGGGCTGAGCACCCTGGGCAACCCAGTGCTGCAGACGATCCATATCGATGCGCAGACTCTCTTCGCCACCGACCGCGATCGGATTGAAGAAGCCCAGACGTTCGATATAGCGGCCGTCACGGGGACTGCGGCTGTTGGTGACCACGATGTGGTAGAAAGGACGCTTCTTAGCGCCAGTTCTCGACAGACGAATGCTTACCATGATGTATCCTTAGAAATTCGCTTGCACACCGGAAACCCGGCTGCGGGAAACCGCGTATTATAGCCATATTTGCTTTGATGTGAAGACCCTGGAGGTGGATGTTTCCAGGTTTTTCAGCGGCGATGGGCCAATGCCGCTATCCGAGCATGCCGCGAACAATCCACGCAGGACTTAACTTACTGATATACATTCTAAAATGGCAGACCACCACCGGGTGGCATACCCCCTGGAAAACGCCCCGCCATACCCCGGAGCATCTTTTTCATACCGCCGCCCTTCATCTTTTTCATCATTTTCTGCATCTGTGTGAACTGCTTGAGCAGCTTGTTCACGTCCTGAACCTGGGTTCCGGAGCCGGCGGCGATGCGGCGTTTGCGGGATCCCTTGATCACTGCAGGAAAGGACCGTTCATGGGGCGTCATGGAGTTTATGATGGCGATCAGGCGGTTGATCTCCTTGTCATTGACCTGATTTTTCACATGATCCGGCAGGGAGCCAACCCCCGGAAGTTTGTCGAGAAGGCTGCTCATGCCCCCCATATTGGCCATCTGCAGCATTTGTTCACGAAAATCCTCAAGGTCGAAACCCTGGCCTTTCTGCAGTTTTTTCGCCAGTTTAGCGGCTTTGTCCTGGTCGACCTTGCGGCTGACCTCCTCCACCAGGGTGAGCACGTCCCCCATGCCAAGAATTCGAGAGGCGATGCGGTCAGGATGGAAGGGTTCCAGGGCGTCGGTCTTCTCACCGACACCGATGAATTTGATTGGTTTGCCGGTGATCTGGCGAATCGAGAGGGCTGCGCCGCCCCGGGCATCACCGTCGGCCTTGGTCAGAATCACACCGGTCAGGGGCAACGCGTCGTTGAACGCCTTGGCGGTGTTCGCCGCGTCCTGACCGGTCATGCTGTCCACCACGAACAGGGTTTCAACGGGATCGAGCACCTGATGGAGCTGCTTGATCTCCTCCATCATCTGGCCATCCACATGCAGACGGCCCGCGGTGTCCACGATCAACACGTCGGCAAACTCCCGTTTCGCCACATCCACGGCACGGCGTGCAATGGCGACCGGTTTTTCATCACCCTGACTCGGAATGAAGTGGGCCTCGACCTCCCGGGCCAGGGTCTGCAGCTGATCGATCGCCGCGGGACGGTAGACGTCGCAACTGACCACACTGATTTTCTTCTTGCCCTGCAGCTGGAGCCAGCGGGAGAGCTTCGCCACGCTGGTGGTCTTGCCCGAACCCTGCAGACCGGCCATGAGTATCACCGCCGGAGGCTGGGCATTGAGGTTGAGCGAGGCGTTCGCCTCACCCATCACCTTAACCAGTTCGTCATTGACGATCTTTATGAATGTCTGACCAGGCGTCAGGCTCTTGAGGACCGTCTCCCCCATAGCCTTCAACTTCACCTGCTCGACGAATTCGCGCACTACCGGCAGCGCCACGTCGGCCTCCAGCAGGGCCATGCGGACCTCACGCAAGGTCTCCTTGATGTTGTCATCGGTCAGACGACCCTGACCGCGCAGGTTATCGAGGACCTTACCGAGTCTCGTTGTCAGATTATCGAACATGATTGATCCATGGTGTTTTGACAGACAGGATTCCGATCAATCCGCTGATATGAACAGACGGATCTATCTCAGGCGGGTGATTATATAATATACTAGTGCAGTGCCCTATACTGCACTAGCCGCCGGGGGCGTGTAACCCGGACCGACAGCGCCCATCTGCCGCTTTCACAGGCATTGCCAAATATGCGAACATCCCACAGGGCCTTTCCGCACTATTCCGTTGGGCCCGGTTGCGTCAGAAACAGCATCAATCAAGGCGGACTCAAAGGCTATTGCCTTCACGGCATGAAACGAAGCCGCTTGGTGATTCCAAATGAACGACTCACCGCACACAGTGATGCTTGGGTTCTGGCGCAACCCGAAGGACTGTGGCTGCTCGGGACAGGCGAATGGCCCAGCAAGCCCTGGCACTACTGAGACATGAGGTAATTCAGTTGATCGCTCTTCTAGCCATCTTGGCATACCTGGCAGCCGGCCTGATCATTGCACTGCGCCTTTTCAATGCCAGGCTGAATACCCGATTGCCCCGGGCTCTGGCGCTGGGTCTCGGATTCACCGGTGTGATCCTGCATGCCATCCCCCATTACCTGAATCTGGTGTCTGCCACGGGGTTCAACATGGGGATCTTCAATGCCCTGTCATTGATCGCCTGGACCATCGTGTTGCTGCTCATGATCTCCAGTCTGACCAAGCCGATTGAGAATCTGGCGATCGTGATCATGCCGATTGCCGCTCTCTCGGTATACCTTGAGAATCGCTACCAGACGGTTCATTTTGTAACCGATCAGTTCTCCACCGGGCTTACCTTTCACATCCTGGTATCCATGCTCGCCTACAGCCTGTTCACCCTGGCGAGTGTTCAGGCGATTCTGCTGGCGATCCAGGATCATCACCTGCGCTCGCGCCACTCGGGCGGTTTCATCCGCGCATTGCCCCCTCTGCAAACCATGGAGAGCCTGCTGTTCGAGATGATCGCGGTGGGATTCGTGCTGTTGACCCTGGCGCTGTTGTCCGGATTCGCCTTTCTGGACAATATGTTCGAACAGCATCTGGCGCACAAGACCATTCTTTCAATCATTGCCTGGGTGGTGTTCGGCACTCTGTTGTGGGGCCGTTACCGGTTCGGCTGGCGGGGCCAAAAGGCGCTTATCTGGACACTCAGCGGATTCGTGGTGTTGATGCTGGCCTATTTTGGCACCAAGGTCGTACTGGAGCTGATCCTGAACTGAATCAGTGACGGGGCATGCGCAGCGGACGGCAAACATTGCCGCTCCAGCGGGAAGTTTTTACCGCCCGATGAAAGACTGCAGCGGATGCGCAGTCAGCGACTGCTGTATGCCATGGAGAGTGACCGGACAGAGCCAATGGGCTGACCCAAGCCAGCGGGTGATTCAGTCGGTGGACTGTTTACGATAGGCCTGAAGCGCAACACGCCCCAGCTTCAGATTACGCCCCTTCTTCTCCATCCCACCACGGGCCTGGGAACACACCGCCAGGGCTTCCTCGTTGAGTGCCAGGATCGTCTGGATCTGATCCTCGAAACCGCTGGGCGGCTGCGGGTCGTTGAACAGGGTCTGGAGCAGCGGCAGTCTCTGCCGGTCGAGCCGCTCCATTTCACCCCATTCGGCATTGCGGGCCAGATTCAGGATGCGCTGACTCAGATCCAGGGCCTGTTCGAGGTTTTCCTGTATCCGTGACATGGGTAGTCCAGTATTACGCCCGGTTGACCGGATCAGAGCTGTTTGACGCTTTCTTTGATGTTGGGTGAATTCTGAATCACCTCGGGCATTGCATCCCAGGCGCTCTTGATCTCCTTGAGAAGCGAGGTGACCTCGTCCAGCGCTTCCACATCCTGTTCCACGTTCGCCGCGTAGAGCCGACGGATCATGTAGTCGTAGAGCATGTCGAGGTTGTTGGCGATCTCGCCACCCTGTTCGAAGTCCAGCGCTCCTCGCAGGGCATCGATCACCGAGATGATCCAGTTGACCTGGTTGTTGCGGGCCTCATGGTCTTTGCGCAGGATCGACCCACGGGCATTGGCCATTCCGTCCAGGGCTCCGTTCATCAGCATCTGTACCAGGCGGAATGGGGTGGCGTACATAGCCTCGGAAGAGGCGGCCTGACGATAGCTGTTGATTGCCGAATTTTTAACCATTACTCCACCTATGATAAGCCCGTTGTCTGTTCAACTGAGCCGTGTATCAGTTGTTCTTGTTCAAAGCCGCCAACTGGTTGGTCAGATAGTCGCTGGTGCTGCTCAGGATTGCCATGGTCTGATCCAGGGCCGCAAACTGTTCGATCAGCATAGCCTCGTAGGTCTGCAGATGCAGGGTCTGCCGATCGATCTGGTTCTGCAGTGAATTCTTGAGGCTGTTGAAGGACTCATTCTTGAGATCGACAACGCCACCCACTTGCAGCAGTTGGTCCGCGTACTCATAAAACCGTGTGGCATACCCGGTGGTGCTATCCGACAGAATCTGCACGACCCGGTTGAAATCTTCGGCCAGTGCCGTCGAAAGTTCGCTGCTGTTCACCGAAAGCACGCCGGTCTTGTCCCGGGTGATGCCGATTTCGAACAGGTAGGCATTGGTCCCGCCCAGATCCACGACCTGGTTGAGCACATCCGCAAAACCCTGGCGCATGTTGCGCACGCTGCTGTCATTATACAGGGTGCCGGCCTCGAGATCGTCGATCTGCGCCATCAGGGTGTTGTAGGCATCCACGAAACCACTGATCCGTTCCTCGATCTCTGAGTTGTCCCGCTGCACGTTGATACTGGAGGAGCCCTCACCGGTGAGGTGCAATGTGACACCGGAGATCGCTCCGGCGACGTCATTTGTGGTGCTCTGGATGTCAAAACCGTCGATGGAGAGCATGGCATCCTGTGCCGTTGTGACCTGCTCCGCCAGTCCGTCATCACCCACACCTATATAAAACAGGCGCGACAGTCCGTTGGCATCGGTGCCGTTACCGTCATCGCTGTCGGTGATGCTGATGTTGATCGCATTCGCGGTGCCGGGATCGGTGCTGGTCAGGATCAGGCGGCTGCCAGCGGTCTCATTGAGAATGGTGGCGCTCACGCCGGGATTGTCGACCGCGGAGTTGATGGCATCCCGAATCGCGGCGAGGGTGTTGTCACCCTCGGTGACGCCCAGATCCAGATTCATCAAGCGAGTCTTCGATCTCATGAAAGATTTTGGGACATCCAAGTCCACCAAAATCGATTCGATCTTTGACAGCCTATTAGTGCCCC
>JBEVVH010000178.1:0-7021 GCA_040507245.1 Candidatus Thiodiazotropha sp. | reverse complement strand
ACTTTCCATGTCGAATTGTATTTTGTCTTTCATGTATCATCTCTTTTAGCCTAAGTTTATAGAAATGACACAGAATTCTGAACACTACCCCCATAAGCCTTTCGAATAAACGATTTCGTGGGGTTGCCCCGCGAAAGTGGTAGAATCAGAGGATTAAGTCAAACAAGCAGAAGTGAACGTGGCAAAAAGATCAAATAAAGGCTCCCAGAACAAGGATCCGCACCAGGCGCGCGAGGCGCGTAAATACGAGAATCCCATCCCCAGCCGTGAGTTCATCATGGAGACTCTGGCCCAGGAGGGTGTCCCGATGGACCGGGAGACCCTGGCCGAACGGCTCGACATCACCTCGGAAGAGCAGCAGGAGGCATTGCGCCGCCGGCTGCGCGCCATGGAACGGGATGGCCAACTGATCTGCAACCGCAACAACAACTACTGCCTGGTCAACAAGCGCGACCTGATCGTCGGCCGGGTCATCGGTCATGCGGACGGCTTCGGCTTTCTCCGCCCGGATGACGGCGGCGACGACCTCTACCTCTCCTTCAAGGAGATGCGCTCGGTGTTTCACGACGACCGGGCGGTGGTGCGGGTCACCGGCATGGACCGGCGCAATCGTCTCGAAGGAGCGGTGGTCGAGATTCTGGAACGCAACACCCGCAGCGTCGCCGGCCGCTTCTACATGGAGAGCGGGGTCGGATTCGTGGTGCCCGATTCGAAGCGACTGAGCAAGGACATCATCATCCCCTCCACCGAGGTCAACCAGGCCGAACCGGGTCAGATCGTCACCGTGGAGATCCTCGATCAACCCACCAAGCGCACCCCGCCCATCGGCCGGGTTCTGGAGATTCTCGGGGATCACATGGGCCCGGGCATGGAGACCGACCTGGCGATCCGCACCCACGGCATCGCCGTGGACTGGCCCGAAGAGGTGGAGCAGGAGATCCGTGGGCTGACCCCGGAGGTCGCCGAGGCGGACAAGAAGGGCCGGGTGGATCTGCGCGATCTGCCCCTGGTCACCATCGACGGCGCGGATGCGCGGGACTTCGACGACGCGGTCTACTGCGAGCGCAAACCCAAGGGCTGGCGCCTGCTGGTGTGTATCGCGGATGTCTCCCACTACGTGGTGCCAGGTACCGCCCTGGACCAGGAGGCCCGCAGCCGGGGCAACTCGGTCTACTTCCCCGATCGGGTCATCCCGATGCTGCCGGAGGTGCTCTCCAACGGCCTCTGCTCCCTGAATCCCAAAGTCGACCGCCTGTGCATGACCGCCGAGCTCTACATCAGCCAGGAGGGCAAGATCACTCGCTCCCGGTTTTTCCCCGCGGTGATGCGCTCCCAGGCGCGCCTGATCTACGATGACGTGGCGGCGATGTTGGAAGGGGACGCCGCATTGTGCGAACAGCACGCCGAACTGCTGCCGCATCTGCACGACCTCAACCAATTGTTCCAGGTAATGCTGACGCAACGCGCGGAGCGGGGCGCCATCGACTTCGATACCACCGAGACACGCATCGAATTCAACGAACTCAAGCGGGTGGAGCGGATTGTCCCGGTGGTGCGTAACGACGCCCACCGGCTGATCGAGGAGTGCATGCTGGCGGCCAACTTGGCTGCGGCCCGCTACCTGATCCGCTGCAAACAACCCGCCCTGTACCGCATTCACGAGGGACCGGCGGAGGAGAAGCTTACCGACCTGCGGGAGTTTCTCGGCGAGCTGGCCCTGAGCCTGCCCGGGGGCAAGAAACCGAGTGCCGGGGACTACGCGAAACTTCTCGATCAGGTGCGTACCCGCCCGGACCGTCATCTGATCCAGACGGTGCTGCTGCGTTCCCTGTCCCAGGCGGTCTACAGTTCTGACAACGTGGGTCATTTTGGACTGTCCTACCAGGCCTACACCCATTTCACCTCGCCGATCCGACGCTATCCGGACCTGATCGTCCATCGCGCGCTGAAGCATGTCATCGAACAGGGACAGCCCGACGATTTCGACTACACCAAGTCCGAACTGCAGGCCATGGGTGAGCACTGCTCCAGCACCGAGCGCAAGGCGGACGAAGCCACCCGTGACGCCCTCGACTGGCTCAAATGCGAGTACATGCAGGACAAGGTGGGGGAGACCTTCAACGGCATCATCACCAGCGTCAACTCCTTCGGCGTGTTCGTCGAACTCGAGGACATCTACGTGGACGGGCTGGTGCACATCTCCTCCCTGGACAACGACTACTACCACTACGACCCGGTGGGTCACCGCCTCACCGGCGAGCGCACCGGCAAGGTGCTGCGTCTCGGCGATCCCCTGACCATCCTGGTCGCCAAGGTGAACCTGGACGAGCGCAAGATCGATTTCCTGCCGGCCAAGTCGGAAGCAAATGCCGGCGAAGGCAAACGCAAAAAACGCAGCAAGCCCTCCCGGGGCAGGCAATCTTCCGCGCCGGCCAATGCCGCGCCGGAAAAGCGTGCCTCCAAGAAGCGCGCGCCTGACAAGAGCGCGTCTGAAAAGCCTGTGGCGGAGAAGTCTGCTTCCAAGAAGACGGCCAAGCCCGCCAAGAAGCGGCCCGCACGCAAGCCCCGCAGGGCCAAGAAGCCCCAGGCATGAAATCCCAGGAGGCCTGGATTCTCGGACTGCACGCGGTTAAAGCGGCTCTCTCCGGGGATCATCACGCCCGGGAGCTGTGGGTCGATGCGGGCCGCCAGGACCAGAGGGTGCGGGAGATCCTGAGTCTCGCCGAACAGGCGGGGGTCGCCTGTCAGCGGGTCACCGGGCGGGCGCTCGATGAACGCTTCAGGGAGGCCCGTCACCAGGGTGTTGCGCTCTCGGTGATGCCCCGTCAGGCCCAGGACGAACCCTATCTCAAGGCCCTTCTTAAGCGCCTCGATCATCCTCCCTTTCTGCTGGTGCTGGACGGGGTCCAGGATCCCCACAACCTGGGGGCCTGTCTGCGCACTGCGGACGCTGCCGGGGTCGATGCGGTGATCATCCCCCGGGACAAGTCGGCGGGACTCACTCCCACGGTGCGCAAGGTCGCCAGCGGTGCGGCGGAGAGCGTGCCGCTGGTGCAGGTCACCAACCTGTCACGCACCCTCAAGTGGCTGCAGTCGGAAGGGGTGTGGTTGATCGGCACCGCCGGTGAAGCGGAGCAGAGCCTCTACCAGGCCTCACTGAGCGGGCCTCTGGCCCTGGTGATGGGGGGCGAGGAAAAGGGTATGCGCCGATTGACTCGCGAACAGTGCGACCTCCTGGTAAGGTTACCCATGCAGGGAAGTGTCGAGAGCCTCAACGTCTCCGTGGCCGCCGGTATATCCCTCTATGAAGCGGTCCGTCAGCGGACAGGTCAGAAACAACCCAATGACTGAAAACCGAGCGGGAATTCAGCTATAACTATACCGAGTATTCCGAAGAGTACAGAACCATGAAACGCCACAGCCTTCTCCTGATCATTACATCCGCCCTCGCCATGCCCGTGCAGGCCGACATGCTGGGATTTACCCTGGATGCGGGGATCTGGAACGTGGACTCCTCCGGTTCGCTCTCCGACACCACCAAGGACGAGATGCAGAACTTCGAACTCGGATCGAAGGGCACCGGGGTGTTCTCCCTGGCATTCGAACATCCGATCCCGGTGATCCCCAACTTCATGCTGCGCACCAATGATCTGAGCGCCGAGGACACGACCCGGTTGACGCGCAACTTCACCTACGACGATGTGGAATACTCAGCGAACTCGGATGTGAATGTGGAGTTCAACATCCAGAGCAGTGATTTCGTGTTCTATTACGAAGTCTTCGACAACGATGTCCTGTCTTTCGATTTCGGCCTCAACCTGAAGTACTTGGACGGGGACATCCGCTTCGACAGCAAGGACAGCAACGCATCTTCCAAGGACCACTTCAAAGGTTATGTGCCGATGCTCTACGGCGCGGCGCAGGTGGGCATTCCCGCCACCCGCTTCTCGGTCTATGGTGACATGAACGTGCTCAGTATCGGTGACCACACCCTGCAGGACTACCAGGCCGGTGTCGCCTTCGGCCTGGTCGAGAGCACGCCCGTGGACATCCGCCTGAAGGGTGGCTACCGCCGCTTCAGCCTCGAGCTGGACGACCTGGAAGGGGTCTACACCGACTGGACCTTCGACGGTCTCTATCTGGGCGTTCAGGCCGACTTCTGAGCCGGATTCAGCAACCACAGATCCAGCCGAACCGGGGCACAGGCGCCGGTTCTCCCCATGCATTTGCGGTTCTGCCTGCAAAAAGGTAGAATCCGCAGCTTCCCGGTGCCCGACGACCTGCCCGAGACGTGATTTCGTCCGGCTCGTGCATGTGGACCGGGCATCACTCCTTGCCTTACTGCCCCTGCAGAAGGCTGCCTAACCCGTAAGGAGATACAATGAGGCACTATGAAGTCGTGTTCCTGGTCCACCCGGATCAGAGTGAACAGGTACCTGCTATGATCGAGCGTTATCGCGCAGGTATCGAAACCAAAGGTGGCAAGATCCACCGTCTCGAAGATTGGGGTCGCCGCCAGCTGGCCTATCCCATCAACAAGATTCACAAAGCACACTATGTTCTGATGAACATCGAGTGCGACAGCGAAGCCTTGTCCGAGCTGCAGAGCGCGTTCCGTTTCAACGACGCGGTCATCCGCAACATGTTCATCCGTCGCGATGAAGCCATCACCGAACTTTCCCAGCTTGCCAAGCCGCAGGAAGAGGACGAGCGTCCTTCCTCCCGCAACCGCAGCGATGATGATGACGATTCCGACGACAGCAATGATTCGTCGGATGATGATTGAGCATCAGGACTAACGAGAGGACATAGCAAATGGCACGTTTTTTTCGTCGTAAGAAATATTGTCGGTTCACCGCGGAAGGCATCACCGAGATCGATTACAAGGACCTGAATCTGCTCAAGGCCTACGTGAGCGAGAGCGGCAAGATCGTACCGAGCCGCATCACCGGCACCAAGGCCAAGTATCAGCGTCAGCTGGCGTCCGCGATCAAGCGCGCCCGCTACCTGGCACTGCTGCCTTACACGGATCAGCACTGAGTTAAGGAGACAACACCTGCCGGGAGAGCGGAATGAAAGTTTTGGCATCCTTCGTGATGCGGGGTCAGGCCCAGGCCGTACTGGTCACCACCGTACTCGCCATGCTGGCACCTTTCTTCCCCTTGATCGGCCTGTTCAGCAGTGCCTGTGTCGCACTGGTGACCCTCCGCCAGGGGTGGTCTGCGGGGATTAAAACCCTGCTGCTGTCCACCCTGGCCAGCGGTTTGCTGATGGGGCTCATCGTCGGTACTCCCATGCCTGCATTGGGACTGCTGCTGATACTCTGGTTGCCGATGGTTTTGCTCGGGACGTTGCTGCGCAACACCCGCTCCCTGGAACTCACGGTCCAGGCCGGAATCGGTTTCGGTTTGATTACCATACTGGTGCAGTACATCAGCATGGGGGGCAATCCTGCCGAGTTCTGGAAAACCTACCTGGAACCGATGGCCCAGAGGTTCATCGATTCCGGACTGATCGACGCAGCCCAGAGCACTGAGGTCATCGCCCAACTGTCGAACATGATGTGCGGCATGATGGCGGTGGCGGTAGTACTGCAGACCGTGTTCAGCCTGTTTGTAGCGCGCTGGTGGCAAGCCTTGCTCTACAACCCGGGGGGATTCGGCGAAGAGTTCCGCCGCCTCAGACTGCATCCCGCGGTCGGGGTGCTGGGCGGAGCCGCCCTGGCGCTGGGACTGATGCCCGAGGGCAGTGTGCCGGACTTCGTGAGTTGTCTGGGCATGGTGTTCCTCGGCATCCTGTTCGTGCAGGGGCTGGCGGTGATGCACGGCGTGTTCAAGCGGATGCGTTCGGCACAACTCTGGCTGGTGTTGGCCTACTTGACGCTGATTGTATTTATGCCACAGATGACGCTGCTGTTGATCGGACTCGGTCTGGCAGACATCTGGGTGGACTTTCGAGCCCGCTTCGAGACATCGAAAGAAGGGTGAGAAGTGTCCCGGCAGGTCCTTGATAGAAGGCCGGCCGGACACCAATGATTTGACCTACAAGGGTGATAACAATGGATATTATTCTGTTGCAAAAAGTGGAAAACCTGGGTGACCTGGGTGAAAAGGTAAGTGTGAAAAGCGGCTATGGCCGTAATTTCCTGATTCCCACCGGTCGTGCGGTCCCCGCCACCGAAGCGAACATGAAGCACTTCGAAGCGCGTCGCGCCGAGCTGGAAAAAGAGGCCCAGGACAAGCTCCAGGCCGCTCAGTCCCGCAAGGAGAAACTCGACGGCATGAGCGTGAGCATCGCCTGCAAGGCCGGTGATGAAGGTCGTCTGTTCGGTTCCGTGGGTACCGTGGACATCGCCAAGGCGGTGACCGATGCGGGCGAAGAGCTGGCCAAGAAAGAGGTCCTGCTGCCGAACGGTGCCTTCCGCGTGGCCGGTGAATACGAAGTCGATCTGCACCTGCACACCGACGTCAACGCCACCATCACGCTGACCATCGTTCCCGAAGCCTGATGATCCGACCTTGGCCCCGGTCCTGACGGACCCGGGCCAGGGCCTGGACAAACTTTCCCCGTCCTGCCTGAATCCTCCAGCGGTGGTCATCACCAGCGCACGTTCCCCTACGCTCCCAACATTGCCCAGTAGCCCGGGTGAAACGAAGTGTAACCCGGGAACCCAGCCGAGTGCCTATCGGCACGAATTAACCCAAAACCTCTCCAAACAACCCCATCTCCCAAGCTGAATGAGAGCATCCTGAGATTGGCTGTCTCAGATTGTGACAAGTCTCGTTCCCACGCTCCGCGTGGGAATGCATACCGATACCATGCAATAACCCCCAGCCTGAGTACTCACCAAAGCCCGGGTCTGCATTCCCACGCAGAGCGCGGGAACGAGTAAGATTCCCGTATGTCCCGATCAACATAGCCCGGGTGCAGCGAACAAGCGAGTCTTCGATCTCATGAAAGATTTTGGGACATCCAAGTCCACCAAAATCGATTCGATCTTTGACAGCCTATTAGTGCCCCG
>JBEVVH010000177.1:0-7172 GCA_040507245.1 Candidatus Thiodiazotropha sp. | reverse complement strand
GCCGGGGCACTAATAGGCTGTCAAAGATCGAATCGATTTTGGTGGACTTGGATGTCCCAAAATCTTTCATGAGATCGAAGACTCGCTTGTTATTTCTTTCGATAAAGACGTCCACTCTCAAACCAGATACCCCGGTTTTCATCGTCCGTGGCGAATGCCGGGAGATATTTTTCCTCGCCATTGTCAAATTTCAGGGTCAGGTTGTAACCGTCGAATTGGTAATTGCCGACCCGGTTGCTGTTGGGTTTGTTGTTGCGGCTGCTGGTGCCACCGCCCACATTTGATCCGATCACCGAGGTGGAGGATCCTTCGTCGTTACTGATCGAAGTGACCAGCGGATTATTCGGTGTGCCGGTCTGGATTTCACCCCCGGCCTGCATCATATTACTGTGGTATTTCCTGAAGCGTCCCGAGTTGTCCAGGTAGACCCCCCAGAATGAGGTGCTGGAAAAATCGAGACTCGAGTAGGTCGACGAGGCGCCCCATTCGCCGTCCAGGCGGGTGTTGGCGGGGATGGGGATGCCTTTGATCTGTTTCCTCTTGGGCATCACAAAGTGTTTGCGATCCACATTCCAGGCGAAACGGTAGCGTCCCTCTTCGAGTTGCCACCAGCCCCAGCGATCCGGTTCGCGGCTGCGGGATTTCGCCGCATCAAGGCGGTTCGGTGCGACAGGGATTCCGTCCATCACCCGGCCGTCCTTCATCAGCAGATAGATCGCTTCATCGGTTTGTATGCCGCCTCCGATGTAGTTGTCCTCATAGGTGTAGAGAAGGGTCTCGATCTGATCGTCGCTGACTCCGTCGCCCGGGTTGGTGACATGGGGATAGCGTTTCTCCCGTGCGCTTTTCAGTGCTTCGAGTTCCTTGTTCTGCCGGGGTGAGAGTCGGTCGACCGGGTTAACCCAGCTCAGGCGATAGCGTTCATCATCATCCCGGGCGATGATCATGGGGGTGCCGCTCTTCTCGTCTGTGCCGTAGACACAATAGTCTTCAAGTGGATGGAAGCTGTTGTTGTAAAAGTCTCCGGAGAGGTTGAGCCGGCCTGTGGACTGTGAGTAGGTATAGCGACCGGATTTAGCCTCGCCGTCGAGAAATTCGTATTCACCGGTTTCGTAGAGCATCACTTCGTAGCTGCCCAGGGCCTTTTGTGAACGGCTTTTCGTGCCCACATAACGCCCCGGCTTGATCGGGCCGCCTTCCTTCAGACCTTCAAGATTCGGTGGGGATTTTTCGATATCCGTGCCACGCCCCTCGGCCAGGGCATCCGCTTTTTCGGTCTCGTATATGGCTCTGAGGATCGGAAACGCCGGCTTCAGGTATTTTTTGTTTACGCTGTTTTCCGAATAGATCAACACTGCCATGCGGGCATACAGGCGATCCAGGGTCACCGCGACCGCGATCAGGTGCCCGGTACTGCCGTCCGTCTGGCGGAATTTCCGGGCGCCGTGGGCGTAGTTGGCCTTGTCACGCACGATATCCGCATCTTCCAGCCATTCACCCCGGGGCGGTTTGCTGCTACTGAGCCGGTCTCGCAGCCAGTCGCTGATGTCCCGGTGTTCCAGAAGGGCCTTGGGGTAGTATTTGATCAGCAGGTCGGAACTCGGATCCGCCGGTTGGAACACCTTGGCCTGTTTACGGCTGTCGAAGTGCTGATTCCAACCGGAGGGCAAACCTGTCGCGAATCCCTGAAGCGGGAACCAGAGCCCCATTACGGCCAGGAGGAGATGAGCCCACCGCGAGCCAGCGACCCGTCCTGGGGCTGTCATTCACCAGTCCTCGCTGAGTTGGGTCCTGCCCATGCCTCCTTGTGGCTGGGTGGACGTCCCGGAGCCGTTACCGGCTACCTCGGTCGCTGTATCGAAGCAACCTTGTACATTGTCCATGTCTGATGCTTGCTGAAAGCAGGCGATCAACGACCGGGATTGTTGAATCCAGGCAGTCAAGATATCGATTGAACGCTGCCGGGTGTCTGCCGTATAGGTGAGGGGCTGGGTGTTGAAGACCAGCGTCTGCAATTCCTGCCTCATGGAGGCGGGCATGGCCTGGTAACAGCCTTCGAAGCCACCCTGTTCCTGCGCAGCGCTCAGACAGCTACTGGTCTGTTGCATCACCCCAATGCTGGATTGCAGGCCATCAGCCAGCTTGGTTTTCAGACCGATGAAGTCAGCCTGAGGGGCATTCGAGGGGTTGGGCTGGGGGGGGTTGGGCAAATGCCAGCGCAGGGGCCAGCACGATCCATAGCATCCTTTTCATACAATAACTCCCTGTTATGTTGCAGGTACACTCTAACCCAGGGCTATCGATGCTTTCAAAACGGATTCGGGAATTTTCAATCGGGTCGACAGAATCGTGCCTGTCATCCCTGGATGCTCTCCTACGGGGGGAGCAGGGCGGGGATTCACGGATATTCCGAGATGCGGATTTTCTTGATCCGCAAATGTCAGTATAATCACCCCCCGCACCTTTTATGGCGGTTGGTATCGGTCCCCCCGCAACGAGAAGCTGTGAACCCCGTCAGGCCCGGAAGGGAGCAGCGGCAGCAGTGGCTTCGTGTGCCGGGGTGTGGCTGATATCCGCCGCCGCCCATTTCCCCTCCCGCTTGTTTGTTTCGATGCAGGCGTGGTAGCTTGCCCGAAGGTTTCGTCTCAGACGAGCCGGGCACTCCCTGGCTCAGGATTATCCCGTCTGGGTCAGCAACGGCCCCCATGGGGCCGGCCGCCTCAGGCGTTTCCGGACACTTATGACCTTGCCCTTCCTCTTCACTGGCAAACGCGGGTTGGTCCTGCTCGGTCTGCTCCTGGTCTACCTGGTGCTGCTGTGGCAGGTGAGCGGGTACGTGCGGGACCGCGCCCAGCAGGAAATCATTCGCAGCGGCGAACGTCAGCTCAATATCTACGTCACCTATCTCCAGGCGAAACTGGAAAAGTACGAGTTTCTGCCTGAATTGCTCTCCACCAATGCACGCCTGGTCGAACTTCTTGAACGGCCCGGTGATCGGGATCGTATCGAGGTCCTGAACCGCTACCTGGAGACCATCAACGAGATCACCGACGCCGCGGACACCTACCTGATGGATCGGGACGGCCTCACCATTGCCGCCAGCAACTGGCAGTCCGAAAAGCCATTCGTGGGGCGTAACTTCAGCTACCGTCCCTACTTCAAGGAGGCCATGCAGGGGCATCTTGGGCGCTATTTCGCGCTCGGTTCCACCTCCGGCAAGCGGGGTTATTACTTTGCCTACCCGGTGCGTCACCAGGGGCGCATTCTCGGCATCGTGGTGATCAAGGTGGAGCTTACCGACCTGGAGCAGCAGTGGCAGGGCAAACGTTCGGAGATGCTGGTGACCGATCCGGAGGGGGTGATTTTCATCACCACCCGTCAGGATTGGCGGTTCCGCAGTCTCTACCCCCTTTCTGATGTGGAAAAACGGCGCCTGGACGAGAGCCGACGCTACTCCGGCACCAAGGTGGAGCCCCTGGATATCCGTCAATGGCAAACCGTGCAGGAGGGTATTCGCCGCATCGAGTGGCACCAGGATAACGCTAACAGCGAATCCTTTCTGATGCTGGAACAGGCGATGCCCCAGGTTGGCTGGCGGGTGCATCTGCTGGTGCCCCTCAAGCAGGTCAACCAACAGGTGTGGCGTTCGATGGGGGGCGTCAGCGTGGCCTTTGCCGGGGTGTTTCTGCTGGGATTGATACTTCAGCAGCGTATCCGCCGCAGTCAGGAGCGGGCCCGCTATGAGGTGCAGGTGAATCAGACCCTGCGCGAGGCCCGCGACCGCCTGGAACAACGGGTGCAGGAGCGGACTGAGGACCTGTTTCAGGAGATCGAGGAGCGTCGGCGTACGGAACAGGCCCTGCGCCAGACCCGGGATGAACTGATTCAGGCCGCCAAGCTCGCCATGCTGGGACAACTCTCCGCAAGCATCAGTCATGAACTGAACCAGCCCCTCGCGGCGATACGCTCCTATACGGACAATGCCCGCCGCCTGCTTGAGCAGGACCGCTGTCTGGACGTGAACTGGAACCTGGAACAGATCACCGAACTGATCGAGTCCATGACCCAGATCAGTTCCCAACTGAAGCTCTTCGCACGCAAGACCGATGGCTCCCTGAGTGCGGTCTCCCTGCGTCAGGTAATCGAATCGAGCCTGCGTATCCTGCGTCCACAACTGCGCAAGACCATGACGGAGTTGCGACTCGACCTGGATACACTCTATGACCGGGTGATGGCCGATCCGGTACGCCTGGAACAGGTACTGGTCAATCTGATTGCCAATGCGGTCAATGCCATGGAGGAACAGACCGAGCGATGGGTGAGTATTGCCACTTCACAACGCAAAGGCCATCTCCAGGTGGCGATACAGGACAATGGTCCCGGGATCGCGCAGGATCACCTGAAGCGTATCTTCGATCCGTTTTTCACCACCCGTGAATCCGGACTGGGTCTGGGCCTGTCGATCTCCCAGCACATCATTGAAAGCATGGGGGGGACGCTCACTGCTCACAACAGTGGGGATGCGGGGGCGGTCTTTGTGCTGGTATTGCCGCTCGAGGACAATGATCACTGAAGAGTTTTGAGTTATGAGTTTTAAGTGTTGAGTTATAGTAAGCGCAACAGATCCCGTCATGGCTACTTCCTTCACTCATGAAAAGTGCACCCAAAAGGTTGTGAGCAAAGCGAACACCACAACTCAAAACTAAAAACTCATAACTCAAAACTACAATTATGAATACTTCTGGCTCAGTCATCTTCATAGACGACGAAAAGCACATCCGAATCGCCAATGCCCAGACCTTGGAGCTGGCTGGTTTGTCTGTGCAACCCCTGGAACGCGCCGAGCTGGCCCTGCCCATGCTCTCCCATGACTGGCCTGGTGTGGTGGTCTGCGACATCAAGATGCCGGGTATGGACGGGATGTCGTTTCTGCGCGAGGCATTGACCATCGACCGGGATCTGCCGGTGATTTTGATCACCGGACATGGGGATATCGCCATGGCGGTGCAGGCGATCCGGGATGGCGCCTACGATTTCATCGAGAAGCCGTTTGCCGCTGACCTGCTGGTGGAGACCGTTAAGCGGGCATTGGACAAACGTGTGCTGACTCTGGAGAACCGCAATCTGCGTTCCGAACTGGACACCCAGAACAATCTGCCCGGGCCGCGCATCATCGGCCGTTCGCCGTCGATGCAGCGACTGCGTGCCACGATTGCCCAGATTGCCGATACCGATGCGGATGTGCTGTTGCTGGGTGAGACCGGAACCGGTAAGGAACTGGTGTCCCGCTCATTGCATGAACACAGCCGGCGCCGCAACTACCATTTCGTCCCGGTCAACTGTGGCGCGGTGCCGGACAGCCTGATCGAGAGTGAACTGTTCGGTCATGAACCCGGCGCCTTCACCGGAGCCAAGGGGCGACGCATCGGACGTTTCGAACACGCCAATCACGGCACCCTGTTTCTCGATGAGATCGAGAGCATGCCGATCCCAGTGCAGGTCCATCTGTTACGCGTGTTGCAGGAGCGCAGCATCGAGCGTCTGGGCTCCAATACTTCCATCCCCCTGGACCTGCGGGTGGTGGCGGCGACCAAGGTCGATCTCAAGGAGGCGAGTGAGCAGGGCGTATTCCGCGAGGATCTGTATTACCGGCTCAACGTGGTGACCCTGGAGATTCCGCCCCTGAGGGATCGGCGAGAGGATATTCCGTTACTGTTTCACCATTTCCTGCTCATGGCGGGGGGGCGTTACCAACGCGAGGTGCCGATACCGAACGGGGAGCAGATGCGGGTACTGCTGACCCATGCCTGGCCCGGCAACGTGCGGGAGTTATGCAACATCGCCGACCGTTATGTGCTGCTCGGTGAAAATGTCAATTACGACCTGCCGGCGCTGATGCGTAGCGAAAGCAGCGAGACGGCGATCACCCTGAAACAGCAGGTCGACTGTTTCGAAAAGAGTCTGATCAAGCAGCAGCTCGAATTTCAGAAAGGTAACCTGAAACGCACCCTGGAGGTGCTGGGCATACCGCGCAAGACGCTCTACGACAAGATGCGCAAATACGGTTTGGATAAGAACCACTACAAGGAACTCTGACCGACTGTTTTGGTTTTCCGGGCACTGTTCACAAAAATACCCTGATAAATGCGGTAGTTTTAGTCTGACCCGTAGATGCGGGCTGGACTCAATGGAACAGGGAAGGCGAGATGGATAGACGCAGTTTTCTGAAGGGCGTAGTGACGACAGGGATCCTGACGGCGTTACCGGGACCCGGTTTCGGCCCCAGGGCGGCGCTGCCGCCGCAGGGAGGTCGGGCATGGAACTATATTGGCGCTCACTACCCCACGGATGCACTGCCCGGAATCGTCGGATCTCCTTCCACCATGCCGATTATGCCCAGGTTGCCGGATGGGGCTTACTATACCGCCCATGATTGGCACGTCTCGCATGCCAGCAGCTACGATCCCTGCACAGTGGCAGTTCCCACTCCACCCGATTCCGTGAGGGTTGGGCGTTACGTGGTCAATCGGTTTCATCCGACTGCTACGGATCAGGACCAGGGAGACAATGCCATCGGCGGTACCGTGTATGGAACCCCGAACCGCCCCCGGGCCACATTGCCCGATATCATGCCGGCGCCTGCGGGAATCCAGGTGTTTATCCATGGTGACGGTACCCCGCACCCTACAGCCTACAATACCTATCGCAAAGTGGATTATGACGATTGGAACAGTGTGGACTGGGTGTTCGATGGGGATCCGGACAGTCCTTGCTGGATTGTCGGTATCAATGCGCCACGCGTGGCATGCAACGAGGTGGAGATTCTCCGTTCGCGGCACCTTATCATCGATGGGGTTATCTTCGATGCGGACGTTTACTACGGCGCTTCTATCACGGTGAACGAAAGCGAATACATCACCGTGCGTAACAGTGCTCAATACGGGGTCAATCATAACGGTCTTTTCGACGTCAGCCATTCGCAGTTTGTGATGTACTACAACAACGAGGTGGCTTATACAGGTTACGAGAACGGGGTTTTCAACAGCGCTGACAGGCATGGAGTGCGGCCGCTCTATGGCGCACGTTGAGGCTGTAGAAAAACCCTATTTTTCGTTAGAATCAAGGCATCACAATACTGGCATGGAGAATGGATGATGGCCCGTTACAAGGAT
>JBEVVH010000176.1:0-7353 GCA_040507245.1 Candidatus Thiodiazotropha sp. | reverse complement strand
GGGCTCAAGGAGCCGATAGGCTCCGTTAAATAGAGCGCTTTGAGCGGTTCACAGCGAAAGCCCCCGGCTTTGCCGGGGGATGGTTACTGCAGCCAAGCCACACCACGCTCATTCCACCTCATTGGATGTAGAAACCGTCCCGACATAGCCCATAGGAATTGCTGTTAAAGGCCCTGGCAGGCTGTTGAAATTCTACTCAGACGGTACGATCCTGCTTTGAAAACCGCCTCAAAATGCTCATTTACTCCAGTAAACTGCGCTTTTCGCCTTGTCTCGCACTCGTCTGAGCGAATTTCAACAGCCTGCCAGTGGCGACACTACACTAGTGCAGCAGGTTGAAGAGTCGTTTGCGGTACTGCTTGACCAAGTCGCCCTGACCGCCGAGCAGTTCGAATATTTTCAGGATCTCTTTTTGCGCCAGGTTGTCGCCGTAACCCCGGTCTTTCTGCATCAGGGTCATCAGCAGGTCCAGTGCCCCCTGGTAATCGTTCTGCATGATCCGGTGGGCGGAGAGCTGATGCAACGCCTCGCTGTCAGAAGGGTTTTCCTCAAGGCGCTTTTCCAGCGCTTCCAGCGGTGGACTGTCCGAGGTGGCGCGATCGAACTGCAATCGCGCCAGGAGTGAGATCACTTCCGGTTTTTCCCGCTCCTCCTGGGGCAATGACTGGAGTATGTTTTCCGCTTCATCGAATTTTCCCAGGGTTGCCAGATAGCGGGCATAGGAGAGTCTCATCCTGGGGTTTTCCGGGTCCATGTCGCTGGCCTGTTTCAGCAGTGCTCCGGCCTCTGTGGTGTTTCCCTGAAGCATTAGAACCTCTGCCTGGGCGAGCAGTGCGTCCGATTCCCGGGGGATGTGCTTATCCAGTAATTTTCGGATCTCACCCTCGGACAACGCACCCATGAACTCGTCTACCACATTGCCCTGGTAGAATATTTTCACTGTGGGGATACTGCGAATCTGGAAATGCGCGGCCAGGGGCTGCTGTTCTTCGGTGTTTACCTTCGCCAGCAGAAACTGGCCCCGGTAGTCGTCCGCCAGTTTTGCCAGAATCGGCATCAGTAGTTTGCAGGGTTGGCACCACTCCGCCCAGAAGTCGACCACCACCGGACGCTCCAGGGAGGCCGCCAGGACCTGTTGCTGAAAATTCTCCGCCGTTGCATCGAAGATGTAGGGTGAATCCGCCATATTCCGCTCCTCTCAAAAAAATCCGCGGCATGATGATTTGAAAAGGCGGCCATTATACTGAATGCCGGGAAAAGTGTGCCTTGAAAAGCGCGATCTCCCGCCCCATTTGTAGGGGAAAGGCCTCATTTGACTGTGGAAACAGGGCCAGTGAGGCATGTTGAAAGTTGTCGGAAGTAATCCCATGAGCGAATCCATTCATGTCGTCTGTCCCCATTGCGATGGTATCAATCGCCTGCCGATCGATCGCCCCGGTACGGCCGCCCAGTGTGGCAAGTGCCATCAGCCCCTGTTCACCCGCCACCCGCTGACCCTCGATCAGGCCCGTTTCGCGCGCCACGCGCAGAAAAGCGATCTGCCCCTGCTGATTGATTTCTGGGCTCCCTGGTGCGGTCCCTGCCGGATGATGGCGCCGGCATTCGAACAGGCCGCGGCGGAGCTCGAACCCCTGTTCCGCCTGGTTAAGGTGAACACGGAAGAGGCACAGCAACTGGCCGCCCAATTCGGCATCCGCAGCATACCCACTCTGATGATCATGCATCACGGCCGGGAAGTGGCCCGTCAGGCGGGGGCCATGGACAAAGGCATGATCGTGCAGTTGGCGCGACAGCATGGGCCGCGCTGATCGGATCGGAGCCTGCGAGTATCTTCCCGCATCCTGCTGAGGTATGGATCGCACTCCCGAAACAGGCCTGAAGTGAGTGCTGATTTGGGCCGTCCGATGGACAGTCCCCACATCGGACAGTACAATTCACTACACTATCAGGTCGGGAAGATTTAACACGCAAATCGTACCGAAACCCTGTTCCAATTCCGGGGCGGGCACATCGTGCCTGCCCCTTTTTGCACGCCTGAACGGAGAGAGTTTTGAGAAAACCTGCAGTTCTGGTCCTTGAGGATGGCAGTCAGTTTCAGGGCGAATCCATCGGGGCAGAGGGATTCACTGTCGGTGAGGTGGTTTTCAATACCGCCATGACCGGCTATCAGGAAATCCTCACCGATCCCTCCTACTGCCAGCAGATCGTCACCCTGACCTATCCGCATATCGGCAACACGGGTGTCAATACGGAAGACGAGGAGTCGGGTCAGATCCACGCCGCCGGTCTGGTGATTCGGGATCTCCCAATGATTCACAGCAACTGGCGTTCCCAGGAGTCCCTCGAGGATTACCTGGTGCGTCACGGAATCGTGGCGATCGCGGACATCGATACCCGTCGTCTGACCCGGATCCTGCGTGAGAAGGGGGCGCAAAGCGGCTGTATCGTCGCGGCTGATATCCCGGATACCGCTGACGCGCTGGCGCGTGCCAAGGCTTTTCCCGGCCTCAAGGGTATGGATCTTGCGCAGCAGGTCACCACAACCGCCACCTACGAGTGGAGCCAGGGCACCTGGGCTTTGGCATCCGGTTTACCCGAGAACCGAGACGCTGATTCACTGCCTTACCATGTGGTGGCCTACGATTACGGCGTAAAGCGCAACATCCTGCGCATGCTCGCCGACCGGGGTTGCCGGATCACCGTGGTGCCGGCTCAAACCCCCGCGGACCAAGTACTGGCAATGCAACCCGATGGGGTTTTTCTCTCCAACGGTCCGGGCGATCCCGAACCCTGCGATTATGCCATCGAGGCGATCGCAGCAATTGTTGATACGGGACTGCCGGTATTCGGTATCTGTCTCGGACACCAGTTGCTGGCCCTCGCGTCCGGGGCCAAGACCATGAAAATGAAGTTCGGCCATCACGGGGCCAACCATCCGGTACAGGATCTGCAGAATAAAACCGTAATGATCACCAGTCAGAATCATGGCTTCGCCGTGGATGAAAAGAGCCTGCCGGATTGCCTGACCCCCATACACCGCTCCCTGTTCGACGGTACCCTGCAGGGTATACACCGCACGGATAAGCCCGCGTTCAGTTTTCAGGGGCATCCGGAAGCCAGTCCAGGTCCCCACGATGTGGCTCCGGTGTTCGATCATTTCATCGACCTGATGAAAGCCAGCAGCTAACCGATCACAGTCTCAACAGCGACTCGATGTAACATGCCAAAACGTACAGATATCCAAAGCATTATGATCATAGGCGCCGGACCGATTGTCATCGGTCAGGCCTGTGAATTCGACTATTCCGGGGCACAGGCATGTAAGGCGCTGCGAGAGGAGGGCTTTCGGGTCATCCTGGTGAACTCCAATCCCGCCACGATCATGACCGACCCGGACATGGCCGATGCCATCTATATCGAACCGATTACCTGGCGCACCCTGGAACGAATCATCGAGAGGGAACGGCCGGACGCCCTGCTGCCCACCATGGGTGGTCAGACCGCGTTGAACTCCGCCCTGGATCTGGTGCGTGAAGGGGTACTGGAAAAATACGGCGTAGAGATGATCGGCGCCTCCCGGGAAGCGATCGACAAGGCGGAGGATCGCGACCTGTTTCGTAAGGCGATGCGCAAGATCGGTTTGGACATGCCCAGGTCCGCGGTTGCACACAGCATGGAGGAGGCGATCCAGGTACAGGCTCAGATCGGCTATCCCACCATCATCCGGCCCTCTTTCACCATGGGTGGCAGCGGCGGCGGTATCGCCTACAACCCGGACGAGTTCGTGGAGATCTGCGAACGCGGCCTGGATCTCTCCCCGACCAGTGAATTGCTGATCGAAGAGTCGATCCTTGGCTGGAAAGAGTACGAGATGGAAGTGGTGCGGGACCGTAACGACAACTGCATCATTATCTGTTCCATCGAGAACCTGGACCCCATGGGAGTGCACACCGGTGACTCGATCACCGTGGCCCCGGCCCAGACCCTGACTGACAAGGAATACCAGATCATGCGCGACGCCTCGCTGGCGGTGTTGCGTGAGATCGGGGTTGAAACCGGCGGCTCGAACGTGCAGTTCGCGATCAATCCGGAAAACGGACGCATGATCATCATTGAGATGAATCCCCGGGTGTCCCGCTCCTCGGCGTTGGCCTCCAAAGCTACCGGTTTCCCGATTGCCAAGGTCGCGGCCAAACTGGCGGTGGGCTATACCCTGGATGAGCTGCAGAACGAGATCACCGGTGGCGCCACACCCGCATCTTTCGAACCCAGTATCGACTATGTGGTTACCAAGGTACCCCGGTTCGCGTTTGAAAAGTTTCCCCAGGCCGACGATCGCCTGACCACGCAGATGAAGTCGGTAGGCGAGGTGATGGCGATCGGCCGTACCTTCCAGGAGTCCCTGCAGAAGGCTCTGCGCGGGCTGGAGACCGGCATGTACGGGCTTGACGAGGTACTGGACCTTAATGAGGAGAACGTCAAGGACACCCTGGTGCGTGAAATACGCCTGCCGGGTCCCGAACGTCTCTGGTATGTTGCGGAGTGTTTCCGCTTCGGCATGACTCTCGAGGAGATCCATGAGATCTGCGCCATCGACCCCTGGTTCCTGATTCAGATCGAGGAACTGGTGAATCTGGAACGAGAAATGTCCGGTCAGGGCCTGGAAGCGCTTGATGCGGCGCGCCTGCGCTACCTGAAACGCAAGGGTTTCGCCGACCGGCGCATTGCCGAGCTGGTGGACTGCGGCGAGGCGGAAATCCGTCGCCGCCGTCATGAAGCAGGTATCCGGCCGGTCTACAAGCGGGTCGATACCTGTGCTGCGGAATTCGCTACCAGCACCGCTTACATGTATTCCACCTACGAGGAGGAGTGCGAGGCCCAGCCGACCGGTCGGAACAAGATTATGGTCCTGGGCGGCGGTCCGAACCGCATCGGCCAGGGCATCGAGTTCGACTACTGCTGCGTGCATGCCGCCTTTGCCATGCGCGAGGATGGTTACGAAACCATCATGGTCAACTGCAATCCTGAAACCGTCTCCACCGACTACGATACCTCGGATCGTCTCTACTTCGAGCCGCTGACCCTGGAAGATGTGCTTGAGGTGATTCACAAGGAACAGCCCACCGGTGTGATCGTCCAGTACGGGGGGCAGACCCCCCTGAAATTGGCCAACGACTTGGAAGCGGCCGGGGCGCCGATCATCGGCACCAGCCCCGATTCCATCGATCTGGCGGAGGATCGGGAGCGATTTCAGCAGCTGGTCAACAAGCTCAATCTGAGACAGCCGCCAAACCGCACCGCGCGGGATCCCGAGAGTGCCGTCAAACTGGCGGACGAGATCGGTTACCCTCTGGTGGTGCGGCCCTCCTATGTGCTCGGTGGACGCGCCATGGAGATTGTCTACCATGAGAACGAACTGCGCCGCTACATGCGTGAGGCGGTGAGTGTCTCCAACGATTCGCCGGTACTCCTGGACCGTTTTCTGGATGACGCCATCGAGGTGGACATCGACGCCATCTGCGACGGCAAGGACGTGCTCATCGGCGGGATCATGGAGCATATCGAACAGGCGGGCGTGCATTCCGGTGACTCGGCCTGTTCGCTTCCTCCTTATACCCTTTCGGCTGCGTTGCAGGATCGTATGCGCGATCAGATGCGCAAGATGGCTCTGGAACTCAAAGTGGTGGGTTTGATGAACGCCCAGTTCGCCATCAAGGATGAGCAGATCTACCTGCTGGAGGTCAATCCCCGGGCATCCCGCACGGTACCCTTTGTCTCCAAGGCCACCGGGTTGCAGCTGGCCAAAATCGCGGCCCGCTGCATGGCCGGAACCAGTCTGCAGGAACAGGGCATTACCAAAGAGGTGATTCCTGAAAACTACTTCGTCAAGGAAGCGGTCTTTCCGTTCGTCAAGTTCCCCGGTGTGGATACCGTGCTCGGTCCCGAGATGAAATCGACCGGCGAGGTAATGGGCGTTGGCGCTACCTTTGGCGAGGCATACAACAAATCCATCATGGGCGCCGGTTACCAGTTGCCCAAAGGCGGCCGGGCGCTGCTCAGTGTACGCAACGCGGACAAGCGCCGTGCGGTGCAGGTGGCTCAGGATCTGGTGGAGCTCGGTTTTACCCTCAGCGCCACCGGCGGCACCTGTCAGGCGCTGCGCGATGCAGGGCTCAGTTGTGAGCGCATCAACAAGGTCATGGAAGGTCGCCCGCATATTGTCGATTCCATCAAGAATCGGCAGGTCAGTTTTATCATCAATACCACGGAAGGGGCGCAGGCCATCGCGGATTCCGCGGAGATCCGCCGCACCGCCCTGCAATACAAGGTGGGGTACACCACCACAATTTCCGGTGCCGAGGCGACCTGCCTGGCTTTGAAACAGCTGGATGAGCTGAAGGTCAACCGGCTGCAGGATCTGCACGCATCCCGCTGAGCGGGATGCGATGCTGTGGATCTCGGCATCAAACCGGATGGACCCGTTCAATCTCGGGTCCACAGAAACCGTTTTGTCCGGGCCAAGCCGCCCGGTTTGAAAGAGGAATATTCCGATGAACAAGGTACCGCTGACAGCCCGGGGTGCGGCGAAGCTGCAGGATGAGTTGAAACAGCTCAAAAGCCTAGAGCGACCCAAGGTCATCAAAGCGATCGCCGAGGCCAGAGAGCATGGCGATCTCAAGGAAAATGCCGAATATCATGCCGCCCGTGAACAACAGAGTTTCATCGAGGGGCGGATCAAGGACATCGAAGGCAAACTCTCCCATGCCCAGATCATCGATGTGACCCAATTGAATGCCGGCGGCAAGGTGGTGTTTGGCGCCACCGTGGTGGTGCTGGAGCTCGACAATGACGAGGAATTCACCTACCAAATCGTGGGTGACGATGAGGCTGACATCAAGAACGGTCTGATCTCTGTGAGTTCCCCGATCGCCCGCGCCCTGATCGGCAAGCAGGAAGGGGATGACGTATTTCTCAACACCCCGGGTGGTTCGAGAGAGTTCGAGATTCTGGAAGTCCGCTACGAATAGACCGATCCGGGTTCCATCCAGGAAGCCAGGAAGCTCTCGTTCCCACGCTCTGCGTGGGAATACATACCCAGGCCAGGCAGGCGGTGCAGATTAAGGCTTGATTTGTCCCCGGGCCAGAGTCTGTGTTCCCACGCAGAGCATGGGAACAAGTCGATAGGGTAGAGCTTGCGCGAGCAGCGCGCTCAACCATTCACAATTCAACATTCAAAACTAAACAACAATCCGGTTTTTCTTCTTCCGCTGCCAGCCAGGGAAAGCGAAGCGAAGGCTGGTAGTCCCCGGTAGTCGCGAGGCGATACTGGAAACCCGACGAGCCGTAGGCGCC
>JBEVVH010000175.1:0-7355 GCA_040507245.1 Candidatus Thiodiazotropha sp. | reverse complement strand
AGAAACCAAAGCGAGTTGCAAAATACTTCAATCACGAGAAGATTTCTTATGCCGCGTAGCAGATGTATTTTATTGCCGGGTTAATAAATTAGCGAGGCCACTTGTCGTTATCTATTCTCATAGCCATCAATAAGAGCCATTGGTATAGGAACATATTCACACTTAGATACTAACTGATGAGGGCGTATAC
Source organism: Candidatus Thiodiazotropha sp. (assembly GCA_040507245.1). Taxonomy (GTDB): domain Bacteria; phylum Pseudomonadota; class Gammaproteobacteria; order Chromatiales; family Chromatiaceae; genus Thiodiazotropha. Next base: position 7,165 of record JBEVVH010000175.1, on the reverse strand, counting down.
GAATGTGGCGGGTGTTCGAACATGTCATGGATATTTGCGATATAGATGACGGATGCTTCTCAGGTAAGCAGACAAGCCAAAGTGGCAATTTGATAAAGATAGACCCTGGTTATTATGCTCATGCGGTTCATATGTTCGGACTCTGTAGTAACGGGAGCCATGCATAATCAATAAACGTGTTTATGGTTGTGTTGTGATGCCCTGTTGAAATGTCATGTCAGCTACGGGCTGTGCGTTTTTGAGATTTGCCATAGGACAATCCCTTCAATACTGCTGTGTGAGCGAGATGAACCACTGGTGTTAATGGCATTTCGGTTTCAAGATATTCTGATTCATATTCATCGAGAATATGACAAGGTGGATGTGATTATTTGTGACACTGATCAATAACAGTACTGCCACAAATTGGTTATGTTGTTCCCACTCCGCGATATCGGGACCATGGATAGTCGCGACTAAGGAATTACCCGTCAAAGGAACACTGACCCATGCATGGAAGAACTGTCTCCGCCCACCTGCTTGCAGGACTGATGCTCCTGTATACCTATCTTGTTCACGCTGAGGTTCAGGGTATTCCCGAACCTGGATTTGGCATGCAACCCGTGCCGACTTTTCCTGCTACGTGGCCATCCGCGGAGAGCGTCGGCTTTTACTATGTGGACCCCGGCCGTTCTGCCGCTACGGATCGACTGGAAGATGGCGACAGTGCGGACAGTTCGGGAAACCGGTATGGCTATCCGGCAAAGCCCCGGGCAACGATTCCATCCTCATTCACCGCCGGTTCGGTGGTCGTGCTCTCGGGTACATTCAGCCGCTGGCCTCAACGTATTCACATGGACGGAAATGAACAGTCTCCGGTGTGGTTTGTGGGCGATCCGCAAGACCCACCGGTTTTTTCCTCGGGAGAACGGATATTTTCCGGCCAACACGCGATTTTCGATACTCTGACGTTCCGTGATAACGCGATGTTTTCCCTGCGCAACAAGGATGGTTACTACTTTTATCATCACGCGGCCCTACGGAATTTCGATATGCGGGGGACGGGGGCGATGGCGGGCAGTCATGCGGCGATCGGTATTTCCGGACAATCGAGCAGCGAACGGGCCTCGGATATCCTGATATCAAACTGTCGGATCTCCTACTATGGCAGTTATACTGGACCCACGGAAAATGATTTTCATGGCATCAAGCCTTCCGGGAACGTGGACAACGTATGGATCCTGAATAACCAAGTGCACCACAACGGGGGCGATTCGATCCAGATCGGTAACGCGAACATTCCTGATGAAACCCGGCCCTCCCACATCTATGTGGGATCAAATGATTTCTACAGCAATTTCGAGAATGATGTGGATATCAAGGAGGCCGATCACGTCATCGTTTCCTCGAACAATCTGCATGAAAGCGGATTATCCGTCGTGGTACACAACAACTCCGCGGATATCTGGTTTCTGAATAACCGGATACACGATACTCACCAGGGCGTGGATGTGACGTCCGGAACCAACGTCAATTTTGTCGGTAATCTTTTCTATGCGGTACGTCATGACCAGGATGCCGCATGGGATGCCACCAGCCTTTACGCCAGGGGTGCGGCGATTCATTCCAGGGGAGGGGTCAGCGCAACCCTGGTGAACAACACCTTTCATGATTATGACATCGGTGTTCAGATCGCTTCAGTGGCCTCGTTGAGCATGCAGAACAATCTGTTCAGCAATCGCACTGTTGCTCAGACCTATGATGTTCACCTGGCTAGCTCATCACTCAGTCCCCTGGTCGATTTCGACTTCAACCTGTTCTATGAACCGGAGGTTGCCACACGGATCAACTGGGCCACTGGTGAAGGTCTCGACGTGGCAGGGATATCGAACCTGGGTGTTTGCGGGAACTGCATCGATGCCACGATATCTCCTATGCGCGATCCGGATAGCCAGGCATTCGCACTTGCGGCCCTGTCTCCCGCGATGGACGTTGGAACGGACAGCGAGGTTTATACACGATTTCAGGTCACCTATGGGCTGGTATTGAGCCGGGATGTTTCAGGGAGTCTCCGGGTGCTGGGCCTGTCATTGACCTGGGGGCTTATGAAGGCATAGGTATCAGTCCACCCTCGGCGCCGGTATTGCTGTAACCCGGTACCGTAGATCGGGGGTCCGCATGCGAATACGGCATAGGCATGGGCCGTAAACCGGGTGTATGTTTGGACCGCACGTCCTGGAATCTCTGTTGTGCCGCCCTCATGGGATGATTGCCGGGATCAACAATCACGCACTGTGGTTTGTTGCTGGAATCGAGGGAGACACTGATGTCCGGAACACGCGCACCCATTTAGCTGATCCTGCTCACCCTGTTGTTGACCGGTTGTGGCTCTTCCGATCACGACTCCAATACCACCACGACCAGCCAAAGTCGCCCTCAGCTGCAGAGCTTCGATACCTGCGCCGATCTTCAGACCTATCTGCTGGATACGGCCCGTAAACAGCGTACGATCCTCGATTCCGGTTACGGCCTGGAGTCCGGCAGTGATGAGTTTTCCCCGTTGCCGGTGGCGGATGGGGATACCGACACGCCTGTGATCGCGGACAGGACCGGCACCAACAATCAGGTGGCGGGGGTTGATGAGGCGGATTTCGTGAAGTCCTCAGGTGAGTTCACCTACCTGTTGTCCGGCGACTACTTCCTGATTCTCAGAAGCTGGCCTGCGGCGCAGAGCGAGGAGCTTTCCCGCACCCAACTCGAGGGTGTTCCCCGGGCCCTGTTCGTGGACGACGACATCGTCTGGGTCGTCAGTGATGTGCTGACCTCTCAGCCCGACGCATTTGCCGCCCGTTCCGGCCACCTGTTGAAGATCAGTATCTACCGGGTGAGTGACCCGCAGAGTCCGCAGCTTATCCGGGAGACCCGGCTCGAGGCCTATTACAGTGACGCGCGTCTGATCGACCATCGGGTGCATCTGGTCACTTCGGCCTACCTCGATCTCTATCCCTATCTGGACGATCCCCAGGGGATCGAGCTTGGGCAACTTCTTCCGGCCATGGCGGACTCCACGAATCCCAGCGAGCCCACTGCCACCACCACCCGCCTGATCAGTGAATGCGATGGGATCTATCGCACCGATACGGCAAATGGCAGCGGGACACTCTCGATCATCAGTTTCGATCTGCAAAACCCGTTGGGGGAGATCGGCAGCGAGTCGATCCTGAGCAATACCGGTACGGTCTACGCCACCCCCGAGTTTCTCTACGTGGCAACCATCGAGGACGAGACCTGGTTGTGGCTCCCTGTGATGGACGGGGAGGAGTATCCCAGTCCCGGGACCAATATCCATAAATTCCGGGTCGGTCAAGACCCCGAGTACCTGGCGAGCGGGCGGGTGGATGGCTGGTTGATCAACGCCTTTGCCATGGACGAGTATCAGGGTGTGCTGCGGCTGGTGACCACTGAAGAGAACTGGTGGCGGGGTACGGCTCCCGCGAATCGTCTGTTCGTGCTGGAGCAAAACGGGGATACCCTGGTGGAGCGCAGCCGCCTGGAGGGACTGGGTAAGCCCGGGGATCGCATCTTTGCCGCCCGGTTCCTGGAGGATAAGGGATTTCTGGTCACCTATCGGCAGATCGATCCCTTCTACACCCCGGATCTGAGCAATCCGGATCAGCCCCGCAAGGCGGGGGAACTGGAAGTGCCCGGGGTATCCACCTATCTGCATCCCGTCGACGACAACATGATACTCGCGGTCGGACGTGATACGGATACCAACGGACTGATGATCAGCCTGTTCGATATCGCGCAATTCGATCATCCCATGCTGCTATCGAGCCACCCGGTGGGTGCGGACAGCTACTCCCAGGCGGAGTACAACCATCATGCCTTCACCTGGTTCCAGGCCGGGGAGATGCTGGCGCTTCCGGTTACGCGATGGAACTATGCCGCCACCGATGATCCATTCACCGCCGCGGACCTATTCACAGGACTGGAACTTTTCCGGGTCAACCGGGCGGACGGTATCCAGTTCTCAAGTTCGCTGGATCATGACCGGTTCTACCAGGAGGAAGGCAGTGACCTCTGGTACTACCCGGAAGGTGTACAGAGGAGCTTCTTCATATCGGACGATCAGGGCAGCCAGTATCTCTACTCGATCAGCAGCCGGGGCATGTTGGTCAATGACCTGGCGGCTCCTGAAACGCCGCTCGCGGCGATACCGCTGCCCGCCCCGGTCAATGACTACTTTTACTTCGATTGAATGTAATAAGACTTCACACAAGTTGGGATAAGGAAGTATGTGTTTCATGGTCAGATCAATCAAAGCCGGGATCGGCGCTTTCCTCATGCTGATGTCACTGGTCGCTGGCGCTGACAATGCCCTGAGTCTGGCGCAGCTTCACAATGACGAACAGGTGGTCCTGATACAGCGTCAGGCGCTCAGGGACATCATCGATTTCATGGAGCGCCGGGAGGATCTGTTTCCCCGTGAAACCGCTAAGACGCCCCATCTCCTTAGCCGCGAAGAGAAGGAGATCGTCTGGAGTACCTGGATCGCCTTTCTGGATCATCTGATGATACTCGACGCCATCGAGCAGAACTATGAGGAACTGCCCAACGGTAGCGACGATGATTTGGCCAGGCAGGCCTTTCATCTGGCCCATGCCGTGTTCCTCACGCGTTACCGGTTCAGTCTCGATTTTCTGGTTATGACCGAACGGGATCCCCTGTTTCATGTGATTCTCAATGAAGCGGTTCCGGAACTGGGGCTCAACGACAGGACCTATGCCCAGCTCAAGTACCGCTATCTGCATGTGGCGATCGCTACGCGATTTGCGTCACTGGGAGTCAAGGCGGGGCAGCTGGGTGAGGCGGTGAATCCAAAGATACAGCAGAGTATCGAGGAGGACCGCAGTGTTATCTGGGAATATGGAAGAGGGCAAGGAATACTGCAAACCCTGAGAAACGGCACGCAGATCGTCAAGGACGCAGGATTCGAGGCCTATTTCCCGGTACAGAAGGGTGTCTCCGATTGGATGGGGGATGTCAAAGTACTGCGTGCGGGACATTCCCTGATCAGTCCATCGCAGATCGAGGCCATGCAGGCGGAACTTCAGCCCGGTGACATTCTGTTGGAGCGCAGGGAGTGATACCTGTCGAATATCGGTCTGCCCGGGTTCTGGCCCCATGCGGCGCTCTATGTGGGGGCTCCGGAACAGCGCAGGGACTACTTTGATGATCCGGAAGTGATGGCCTGGGTGAAGGCGCAGGGCGAGGCGGGAGGCTTCGAGTCCCTGTTGCAGGCTCGCGAACCTGCTGCACAGCTCGCAAGTCAACAGCAACCTGAAGCGGGACATCCGGCCCGGGTGCTGGAGGCGGTAGGTGAAGGGGTGATGTTCACCAGCCTGGAGCACTCGGCGCATGCCGATTCATTGGCGGTATTGCGGCCTCGGTTGAGCAAACTGGAAAAGGCCCAGGCGCTGCTGAGAGCCTTTCACTACAGCGGTAGGCCCTATGATTTCAACTTCGACTTTGCCACCGACGACGAGTTGGTGTGCACCGAGCTGGTCTACAAGGCCTATGAAGGGGACAGTGATCGCAAGGGCATCCGCTTTCCAACCGTGGAGATCATGGGCAGGCTGGCGATGCCGGCGAATGAAATCGTCAAGCAGTTCGACCGGAACATTGGTACGGATCAACAGCAGTTCGATCTGATCCTGTTTCTCGACGGCCATGAGCGGGAAAACGAGGCGCAGGTTGCAGACCTCGACACCTTCCGCAAAAGCTGGAAAAGACCCAAGTGGCATGTTCTTGTGCAGGATACGGTGTTGGGTGAGCGATAGTGGGTTGATTTGTTGGCAGAGTGTAATGAACAAGGTCCTGGGAACTGCAGACCCTTTGTAGCCCGGATGCAGCAATGCGGAATCCGGGGCCTGCTGCGAAAGTTCCTGGGTTCCGCTGTGCTGCACCCAGGCTACAAGGTCGTCAGTGGGTAAACGGTAAATTATCGATCTTGCATAAAAACGCCCTGATGGAACTTCCATCAGGGCCTGATTGCGGTTGAGGATCCTCTCAGAGATCCAATTCCGGAATCGGTTCGATCAGGTAGGGCTTGGCGTGCAGGTAGTGGGTGGTCTTGCGCTTGTTGTCGATGTCCTGCAGGACGAAACGCGCCTGATCCTCCGAGATGCCCAGCATACCGGCTACCGCGTCCGCAGACGCGCCCTGGTTGTGGGCCCACAAGGCCTTGTCCATCTCCTTGTAGGGCAGGGCGAAGTAGAATTCGTCCTGGCCCTGGGGCAGGCTGTAGGTGTCGGTGGTGGGGGTGGCGTTGCAGATCGACGCGGGCAGTCCGAGATGTTCCGCCAGCAGATAGACCTGGGTCTTGTAGAGATGCGCGATGGGTTTCAGGTCCGCGGATCCGTCGCCGTTCTTGACGAAGAAACCCTGGTCGTATTCGAGCCGGTTGGGGGTGCCGATGACCGCGTAGTTGAGCCGGTCCGCATGGTAGTATTCGATAGTCTTGCGGATCCGCTGCTTGTAGTTGGTCGCGGCAACGATCTGCAGATACTCCCTCAGGTCGAGGCGTTTTTCGTGCAGTCCACCCTGGGGATCCTGAACCACCAGCATGAAGTGGTTCACCTGGCCGTCGATGCCGCCCTTAATGATGATCTTGTTCTTCCAGCCCTCGCCGTACTCAGGGAAGGTCTTCTTCACCGCCTCGTCCTGGGCGTCGTAACAACCGATGGCCTCCAGGGTGGCGGCAATGTTGTGGGCGGTGTGATCGGTACCCAGATGCTGGATCAGCTGACTGCTGCGGGACTGGGTGTCTTCCGCGGACGCCTTTTCCGGCAGCTGGATGAGGAACACCTTCTTCGGTCCGAATGCCTTGACCGCAAGGGTGGCGGACACGGAGCTGTCGATACCGCCCGAGACCGCAACCACAAGACCGCGTTTTTTCAGTCGGCTGCGCATCACCTCGCGCATGGTTTCGCAGATTTTGTCGACCGCTTGATCACGGTCGAAATTGAGGACTTCAGCTTCGTACCGTTCGGATAAGGATTGCATTCGGTGTTCTCCCGTTGATTTTTATCTAAATATTAACCCGGCCGTTAAATACAGAGATCGCTATGCGGCGTATGCAATCTTTTGGTGTTCAAAATACTTGCGAACCCGTCCAGGAGTT
>JBEVVH010000174.1:0-7360 GCA_040507245.1 Candidatus Thiodiazotropha sp. | reverse complement strand
TTGGCGCCTACGGCTCGTCGGGTTTCCAGTATCGCCTCGCGACTACCGGGGACTACCAGCCTTCGCTTCGCTTTCCCTGGCTGGCAGCGACGGAGGCGGGAAACTCCAATCGGAGCAGAACCTCAAGAAGATCTACGGGATCAGCGAGGTACCCCTGGAGGGTGAACAGATTCACTATTGCCACACGGGTAACCGGGCCGCACTGGGTTGGTTCGTCGCCCATGAAATCCTGGGCAACTCTCAGGCTCGGCTCTACGACGGTTCGACCGAGGTGTGGGCGGCGGATCCCTCCCTGCCCATGCAGCAGCGGGTCGACCTGAGTCACTGAGTCAGCCCGCGTCGGAAACCGACCCGGCACATGAGCGCTGCGAAACGCCGGCACAAGCACTGGACCCTTGGGGGTCTGTGCGCGCTGCTGGCGCTGTTCAGCCAGGGCACCTGCGCCGAAACAACCGGGGAATTACCGATGGCATTACCTCAATATCTGCTCGACGCCTACCATGCGAAGGGTCCGGACTATTCGCCCCGTACCGAACACCTACAGGAGGATGGCTCCCCCCGTTACATCAACCGGCTGATCCTGGAAGACTCCCCCTACCTGCTCCAGCATGCTCACAACCCGGTGGACTGGTACCCCTGGTCCGAGGCGGCGTTTACAAAAGCCCGAATGGAGAACAAGCCGATTTTTCTCTCCATCGGTTACGCCACCTGCCACTGGTGCCACGTCATGGAACGGGAGAGCTTCGAAAACCCGACCATCGCCGAGCGGCTGAACCGGGATTTCGTGGCCATCAAGGTGGACCGGGAGACCCATCCTGACGTTGATGAGATCTATATGGATGCAGTGCTGCTCACAACCGGACAGGGGGGCTGGCCCATGTCGAGTTTCCTCACCCCGGAAGGCAAACCCTTTTTCAGTGGCACCTACTATCCCCCCGCCCAGTTCGAGTCCCTGCTGGATCAGGTCAGCGAGCTTTGGCAATCACGCCGGGAGGAACTGCTGAAACAGGCCGAACGGATCACCCAGGCAGTAGCCGAGCAGAACCGCATCAGCGGTGAGGCCAAAGCCCTCGACGACGGGGTTTTCCAAGAGGCCGTCGGCGCCATGCAGAAAAGCTTCGATGAACTCCAGGGCGGTTTTGGCCAGGCACCCAAATTTCCCCGGGAACCCTGGCTCTACCTGCTCCTGGATCAGGCCGAACGGCACGCCGACGAGGTTGCCCGGCATATACTCATCGAGACCCTCGACCATATGGCCCGGGGCGGTATCCACGACCAGGTCGGGGGAGGCTTTCACCGTTATTCCACGGATTACGAATGGCTGGTGCCCCACTTCGAAAAGATGCTCTACAACCAGGCCTACCTGGCACGCATCTACCTGCAGGCCTGGCGCATCAGCGGCCGTGCCGACCTGCTGCGGGTGGCCACCCGCACCCTGGACTATGTGGCCCGGGAGATGACCGCCCCGGACGGGGGCTTCTACTCCGCCACGGATGCGGACAGCGAGGGCGAGGAGGGACTGTTTTTCACCTGGACCCGGGCGGAACTGAAGCAGGCCCTGAGCGCCGATGAATTAGAACTTGCATTGACCGTCTATCCGGTCCATCGGATCGGCAATTTCGAAGGCCGTACAATTCTGCATCTACCGGTGGATCTGGCAGAGCGGGCGCGACAGCTGAACATGCCGGTGGAAACCCTGGTTGAACGGGTTGACGGAATCAACCGAAAACTGCGCGAAGTCCGTGACCGGCGTGTTGCCCCGTTACTTGACGACAAGATCATCACCGCCTGGAACGGTATGATGCTGGTCGCCTTCGCCCAGGCCGCCGCACTGCTGCAACGGGATGACTACCGCCGGATCGCGCTGCGCGCCGGAGAGACCCTGTGGCAACGGGGACACCCGCAACCCGGGCGGTTGTGGCGGGTGCTGCCCCGGGAGGCCGAGGGGATTCCCGCCACCCTGGAGGATTATGCCTGTCTCGCCGAAGGCTACCTGGCGCTCTACGACCTGCCCCGGGAAACCCTATGGCTGGTGCGCGCCCGGGAGTTGGCCGACGCCCTGCTGGAGCGCTTTCTGGACCCGGAGCACGGGGGATTCTTTCTCAATGAGGCGGGACACGAGCTGACCGCCATGGAGCGACCCCGTGACGAAGGCAGTGACGGCGCGGAGCCCTCCGCCAGCAGCGTGGCCATCCGGGTGCTGCAGCAACTCGCCCGGCGCACCGATCACCCCGCCTACCGTGAGGCGACAGAGACGCTGCTGTCCCGCTTTGCTCCTGAGGTGGAGCAGGCGCCTTACACCTATACCTACCTGCTCACCGCGGCGGCGGAATTCCGCGACGCTGAGCTGACTCCCTGGGGATATGCAGGTCTGGGCCAGATTCACGCCCGGGGCAGGATAACCCAGACCGCTACCGCCCCCCTGCTGGAGGTGGAGCTTTCCATGCCGCAAGGCTGGCATATCCAGTCGAACCAGCCCCAGGGGGAGGGACAGATCGCCACCCGGATGGATTTGGCGGAAGACGTCGAGGCCTGGTCATTGGGTCCGGTCACCTACCCGCAAGGGGAGATCCGTACGCTGGGATTCCAGTCTGAATCCGTCTCGGTATATACCGGCACGGTGCGTCTGCAGGCGCTGCTCACACCCGGCACCGAGCATCAGGAGTGGTGCTACCGCCTGCCGGTGCTACTCAGGTTGCAGGCCTGTAACGAGCAGGTCTGTCTGCCCCCGGAAACCCTGACCCTGTGGATCAGCCCGGCACAGGGGAAATGATCCCTGTGAGGGATAAAACCTGAATAGCGCTTGGTTAGACTCGTTCCCACGCTCTGCGTGGGAATGCCTATCGATAGCACGCTGCATTGCCCAAGCCCGTCAGGCATATGCAAGCCCGGGGCTGCATTCCCACGCGGAGCGTGGGAACGAGGAAAGGGAGAGGTCTGGAGGATTTTGCCTGATCCCGAAGTTCTTCGCATTCTGCAGGATCCCGGGTTCCACTTCGTTTCACCCGGGCTACGGGGTGATGTTTGCTTCCCTTGAGATTGCCCCGTTTGCCCCGAGCGAGAAGCGCGGCAAAAACCGATCAGCGGGGCTGGCTGTTGCAGCGTAACGAGTTCCAGATCCGCCGGTTTTTGCCAGCTAGAATCAGACCCCGGCCGCGTAATCCAGGACCAGCCCGAGAAACACCACCAGGCCGAAGCTGTTGTTGTTCATGAAGGCCTGGAAACAGGCCTGGGGCTGTCGATCCCGGGTCAGCCACTGCTGGTAAACGAACAGCACGGCACCGGCAGCGAGCCCCAGGTTGTAGAACAGACCCCGCTCGGCCAGCAGACCAATGGCCACCAACAAACCCATCATCAGCAGCTGCAGCAGGCCGATGATGAAGTTGTCGTGGCGACCGAACAGGATTGCGCTGGATTTCACACCGATCTTGAGATCATCCTCCCGGTCCACCATGGCGTACTGGGTGTCGTAGATCAGAGCCCAGATCACCGCGCTGAGGAACATCAGCCAGGCCTCCAGAGGCAAATGCCCGGTCAGGGCCGTGAACACCATGGGCACCGCCCAGCCGAAGGCGGCGCCCAGGACCAACTGGGGCAGGTGGGTATAGCGTTTCATAAAGGGGTAGAGGGTCGTCAGGCCGAGGGCGACGAGGGACATGAAGCGGGTTGGCCAGTTGAGAAACAGCAGCAGGGATGCGGCCAGCAGGGAGAGGGCCAGGAACACCCCGATTGCCTCGCCCGGGGCTACCAGACCGCTGGCGATGGGCCGGTCATGGGTACGCGCCACATGACCGTCGAAATCCCGGTCTGCGTAGTCGTTGATGGCGCAGCCCGCCGACCGCATGATCGCCACGCCGAGACAGAATATCAACACCATCCCCCAGGCCGGAGTACCGGCGCCGGCAATCCACAATGCCCACAGGGTCGGCCAGAGCAGCAGCAGGATGCCGATGGGCCGGTGCAGACGCACCAGTAGGGCATAGCGGCGCAAACGCTCGCTCCATCCTGTGGGGCTCAGCTTGATGTCACCAGGCACTTCACTGGGCACTCTCATGATTGATCCTCTGCCTGCTCCTATCCTGTTGCGGGAACAACACCCGGCACCATAATCCCTAATGCGGCGGGCATCAAGACGCCGCACTGCAGGGCCGGCCATCAATCGGACAGGGATCGCATGGGCAGTCCCGGCAAAAACAGTTCATTGACCAGCAACGGGCGATGTCCGATGTAGAACAGGGTGCGTCGCCCCCAGAGATATTCGGGGGTCTCGCTGAGTTGCTGCCGGGCGATATCGAACAGGGTGTTGCCCGGATAGAGCCGGGCGATCTGGGTGGTCCCCCGGGATGCCTTGGGATCGGAAAACAGCACCGCCCCGAGGGGACGCTCCCCCAGTTGAATCAGCCGCCGGGCGGATCCCTTGAAGGTGGTGACCGGGATCAGGGTGCGGGCGAAAACCCAGGGGGTTTCGTCACACATCAGGACCACATCGCGAATCAATGCCAGCAACCCCCGCCGCATGCCCAGCACCTGCCGCTCACTGTTCAGCGGCCGACCCCAATCCTGGCGCAGCAGACGCACCCGGAAACAGCCCCCCTCACAATGTTGGATCACCCGCCGGGTCAGGGACCCGGTGTCCGTCAACCAGGATTGAACCGGCTTGGGAACACCCACATAGCCATGGGGTCTACCCTGGCTCCAAAGGGGTTCCGGAAGGAGTGTGCTGCGGTTCTGCTTCAAACGTTCAATCCCTCGTGGGGCATCGGTTGGCATCCTGTGAAGCGGGGATTATCGCACAGGAAACAACCGCTTGACGATGATCGGATAGCGCCTGACTGTTGCTGGACGGGAGCTGCTCAGTGGAAAAAACAAGAAAGCATGCACCGCTGCGGCAGCATCCCGGCAGTGGCGAAGGAATCAGCCTGAGCTTAGTCAAACGCGCCCGTAGACGACCCGCTGCCCAAGCCAACGCTCCACCAGCCGTTTGGCGGCCTGGGGATGTTGCTGCAACAACAATTCCGAGGCCTCGCGCACCTCGTCGAGCCAGCCCTGATCCCGCAGCGGATCGGCGATTCTCATCTGCATCTCCCCGGTCTGGCGGGTACCCAGCACCTCCCCCGGACCGCGCATCTCCAGATCCTTCTGCGCGATGAGGAATCCGTCATTGGTCTCGCGCATGATCGCCAGCCGGTTGCGGGCATTCTCAGACAGGGGCGCGTGATACATGAGCAGGCAATGACTCTCGGCGCTGCCCCGTCCCACCCGGCCCCGCAACTGGTGCAGCTGGGCGAGACCCAGGCGCTCCGGATTCTCGATGATCATCAGGCTGGCGTTAGGCACATCCACACCGACCTCGATCACCGTGGTCGCCACCAGCAGATCCAGTTGTCCCTCTTTGAAGCGTCCCATCACCTGTTCCTTTTCATCCGCCCGGATGCGTCCGTGCACCAGGCCGACCTGCAGCTCCGGCAAAGCCTCCGCCAGCAAGCGCGCAGTCTCCTCCGCAGCCTGGCACTGCAATACCTCCGACTCCTCGATAAGTGTGCAGACCCAATAGGCCTGACGCCCCTCGGCACAGGCGGCGCGTACCCGGGCAACCACCTCGTCCCGGCGCTGATCGGAGATCACCGCAGTGGTGACCGGTTTGCGTCCGGGGGGCAAGCCGTCGATCACCGACAGGTCCAGATCGGCGTAGGCGGTCATCGCAAGGGTCCGGGGAATTGGGGTGGCGGTCATGATCAGCTGGTGCGGTGTATGGCGGCTGCGGCGTCCCTTCTCGCGCAATGCGAGGCGCTGATGGACACCGAATCGATGCTGCTCGTCGATGATCACCAGGCCCAGGTCGCGAAACACAACGTCCTCCTGAAACAGGGCCTGGGTACCCACGATCAACGGAACCTCTCCCTGGGCGATCTGCTCCAGAACCGCATCCCGGGCACGCCCTTTGAGGCGTCCGGTCAGCCAGGCAATCGTCACATCCAGGGGTTCCAGCCAGTGACGGAAATTACGCAGATGCTGCTCTGCGAGCAGCTCCGTGGGCGCCATCAGGGCCACTTGACTACCGGCACCGATGACCTGCAGAGCCGCCAGGGCGCTGACCACGGTTTTACCCGAACCCACGTCCCCCTGCACCAGACGCTGCATCGGATAGGCCCGGGCCAAGTCTGACTCGATCTCCTCAGCGACCCGGTGCTGCGCATCGGTCAGCTGAAACGGCAGTCCCTGCAGCAGATCCGCTTTGAGGCGATTGTTCAGCGGGTAGGCAGTGGCGCCCAAGGCACGGTGCTGCGCGCGCACATTGCGCAGGCTGATCTGGTGCGCCAGCAGCTCTTCGAAAACCAGGCGTTGCTGCGCGGGATGCCGCCCCGCCAGGAGTAACTGTTGATCCACCTCGGGCGGAGGACGGTGCAGAAACCTGACCGCCTGGGCGAGATCGGGCATACGGAACTGCTCCAGCAGCGGCTGTGGAAGCAACTCGGGCAGCTGATGCGGATCATCGTCGAGCAAGGTCAGAGCCTGTTGCATCAACCCCCTCAGGGTCAGCTGATGCACACCCTCGGTAGTGGGATAGATCGGGGTCAGGCACTCGGCCACCGGCAATGACGCGCCGGGATCGATCGACTGATATTCCGGATGAACCATCTCAAGGCTGTTGGGTCCGCTGCGCACCTCACCGAAGCAACGCAGCCTGACCCCCCGGGACAGGGCCTGACGCTGAGCGTTGCTGAAATAAAAAAACCGCAGGTAGAGAAAACCGGTGCCGTCGGAAAGGTGCACCATCAGGGACCGGCGCCGGCCGAAGCGGACCTCCGCGAGACCCACCTCCCCCTCGATCACCGCCTGGTCACCCCGCCGCAGCCCGCCGATGGGCTGCACCCGGGTGCGGTCCTGGTAGCGCATGGGCAGATGGAACAGCAGGTCCTGCAGACTGTGAATACCCAGTCTGGTGAGTTTGTCGGCGTTCCTTGCCCCAACCCCCTTGAGCCGGGTCAGCGGCTCAAGAGACAAATCTGATGGCGGTTGTTCCTTCGACAATGGTTTTCGCTGATGTGGGTTTGCACTTGATCATGGTGCCTGCGACACGTGGTCATTCATTTCCTGGGCTAGTATGCAACAGTACACCAGTGTAGTGCCTCATGCGAATGCGTGACATTATAATCAGGCATGACGCGAGTCGCTAACGGCGCTTATTCAAACCAAGCTCCATTGCCGTGATCCCGGCGTATGCCCAAATCCAGAATGCAATACGCATGTTCGGCATCGCCAGGTTCATACCATTAACCTGGCGACTAAGTATATCTGATATACTCCTCTTCCATGGAAGAGAAAATCGATGCAAGAAAATTACCACGCGAAGTGCTTG
>JBEVVH010000173.1:0-7366 GCA_040507245.1 Candidatus Thiodiazotropha sp. | reverse complement strand
ACTCCTGGACGGGTTCGCAAGTATTTTGAACACCAAAAGATTGCATACGCCGCATAGCGATCTCTGTATTTAACGGCCGGGTTAATAATAAATACTTGTATCGGTAATGGCCCTTTTCCAGAGGGTTGTGCATACCAGGTTAGCAAGTACTCGACGGGTCCGAGGCTTCTTGTCTGACCAAAATGACGCTCACCTGGAAATTTAGACATACCCCAAGCTGTTAAATGACCGGATGGAAGGCGCCCGGTGAGCAGGGCCTGTACCAATGTGTCCGTGATCAATGACTGAGTTTCATCATTGCCTTTACTGCCAATCAGGCCCAGCAATTTCAGAAAGGCGGGGTAGAGAGATTCACCGAGACCCAGGCATATGCTCTCCATGAGATCAACACGCTGGTCCCTTTGTTCCAAACTATGACAGCCATCTACCAATAACTGTGCTGCCTGGTGCCAATCAGGATGTGCTCTAAGACGGAATTCCGTCATAAATTAAGATTGAAATGCTTCATTAAACGTCCGAGCTTCCCAAGCAGGACAAAATTCGCTTGCTTAATTCCGAGACAGATGTTGAATTAGCATTGAGTGATTCCGATAGGGCAATTATGTCATCCTTACCGGTGGTGGTCTCAGCAAACCAATCCAATTCACAAGCGGATTCCTGTTGTCGCTCTGTGTTGAAACCAACTTGAGCGCCGTTCGATATGTTGCTGATTTGATTAAAAAAAGACATAATATTACCCCATATGCACATCCTAAATACTAGCGGCTCATCGATGTTCAGAAAATAGGTGATTACCCTAGTGCCTTTTATCACGTATCCAATACGCTCTGTTGGATCATAAAAGGCACCCATCAAGGGGCGAGGAGAGAAGTTTGGTTGTTCCAAATGAGTGACAAGCAATGGGGCGTGACGCTTTTTCAGGTGTAACCTGAAGGGCTGTGGCCGATTTTGCACCCAGCGACGTTATCCTTCGCTCATGTCGCTGGGTTACACCACGCTGATTCTGTCTTGCTAGGCGCGCAATCCGCCCCCGCAGGGCATATTGGATTCGGGTTAACAGGCCCTACTTTTTAATCCCCTGGTACGGTCCTATGATGTAATCGGTCGTCACAAACTCTACCAGCATCCCCGGTACGTATGCATTATCGATAGATTTTTTCTTAGCCTGCACCATAAGATTTTTGCAGGACCCGCAGTCAAGCTGGCTACACATGAAGAAGTGTGTGGGTGATCTCGTGGATTTAGGCAGTCAGAATGTATGCAGAACATCGATTCGTACCACTATGGCATCTCTGATGCAGGTGCGTGGAATTGCAATAAATCCCGACCAGATAGGTTATGGAGTGATGTCGGGTATTGGTCAGACCGATATGTCAGTATGATGCAGCATACTCTTCGACGGGATCCATTGAGACAGACTCCGGTCTGTTCCTCATGCCTGTCCGTATACATTTGAACGGATTCAATATATCGTCCTTTCAATGTAAAATTCAACGATTAACGATTTCAAGATCTGGATTCGTTCCTTCCAGATCAGTTGGCTGATTATGAATGACAAACACGATCTAGACCTGATCATATCCGGACATTTCCCCATTATAGTGATCCAAACGCATGAGGAAATCCGTGCATTGCATTTGTTGAGAAGTATCGCTTTGGAAAAAAACCGTCCATTGCTGATGTGGTCTATCACAGATGGTTTGCGGAAAGATAATTCCACTCTGAGAGAGCATGAAGTCAACTGGGAGGAAGTTACCTACGAGGGTCAGACTGGCATACGCAATCGTGAGGAGCTTCATCCCGAAAAGATCCTGGAAAAATTACCTGCAAATAATCGCCATGCCATCGTGGCTCTGCTGGACTTTCACCCCTTTCTGAATGAACCAAAGACAATCCGAAGGTTGAAAGAGATAGCAATACAACAGCCGCAGAACGGTATCACGACAGTACTCATCAGCCATGCAGTGGAATTGCCAGCGGAGTTACAACGATTAAGTGCCGGATTTCAAATGTCACTTCCGGATACCCAACAGATCAAGCAGATCATACAGGACGAGATTAAGGTCTGGTCGCTTCGGAACGGCAACCGGAATATACGGGGTAGCAAAACCGCGTATCAGAAGCTTGCCCGGGTTCTCACAGGACTGACGATCAGCGATATCAAACGTCTGGTCCGTAATGCCATCTACGATGATGGGGCCATTACACAAAGTGATATTCCCAAGGCTATGGAGGTCAAGTATCAACTGATTGGCCAGGATGGACTGCTCTCGTTCGAATACGATACCGCGAAATTTGCCCAGGTTGGCGGTTTTTCTCGGCTTAAGACCTGGCTCGATCTGAGAAAATCCGCATTTCTCGCAGATACCTCAACGCACATGGACCGGCCTAAGGGTATCTTGTTGCTAGGTGTACAAGGCGGCGGTAAGAGCCTCGCCGCCAAAGCCGTGGCGGGAAGTTGGGGTATACCTCTTCTGAGACTCGATTTTGCTGCGATGTATGACAAATACATCGGTGAATCCGAGAAAAACATTCGCACCGCGCTGCATGCGGCCGAGGCGATGTCACCCTGCATTTTATGGATCGATGAAATAGAAAAGGGAATAGCCTCCGATGGTGGAGATGACGGGACCTCACGCAGGGTACTAGGCACGGTATTGACCTGGATGGCAGAACATGGAAAACCTGTCTTTATCGTCGCCACAGCCAACGATGTGCAGTCACTGCCCCCGGAATTGATCAGAAAAGGCCGGTTGGATGAGATATTTTTCATCGACCTGCCTAATCCGAGCGCCCGTGAAAGCATATTGCAGATTCATCTGGAAAAACGATCGGTTGACTGTGCAAGAATCGATCTCAATACCCTTGTCGAGGCATCAGAAGGATTTTCCGGCGCGGAAATCGAACAGGCGGTAGTGTCGGCGTTATATACCGCTCATGGGTCTCAGTCCTCCGTGTCGACCGGTTTGATCCTATCGGAAATTGAGCGAACACAACCCTTGTCCACTGTCATGTCGGAAAAAATTGACCAGCTAAGGCATTGGGCGGGTGGACGTACCGTATCCGCCGATTGAATCAATCTTGGGGGTCGCGTTCGCTGAACAGGGCGAATGAACTGGTGTAGCCGTGTAGAAAGGTTTTTCCCGAGACTGGACCGATCTCTCCGTTACAGAAAAAGCCACCCAGAGGGGTTGTATCGCCCATTAGACGATGAAATGCGTCACTGTCGTGGCCGGGAGCTCCATACAGTCCTTCGCCACGGCCGGTACAAGAAAAGAGCAACGCCCCCTTAGGGTGCCCGTCACCGAAACTTTCACGAGACCTGGCCAACACCAGTGCGAGATCCTCTTCTGAAGTCGAGGCGTCGCGCAAGTGGAACTGTACCACCTGTTGCGGGTGGACTTCCGCCGCAACCTGGATTGAGCCTCGTTCCTGGTCAGCACCGAGCAGATTGCGGATCAGGTAATCACCCCGGGTATGGTGTGATTCCCCCGGATGCATGGCCAATCCAAGAAACAAGCTCTGTTGCATAAGGGCCTAATCACGCTCGTTCGACTGCTCGTAGAGTAGATTCAGTTGAGGCAAGGGCGGCTTACCATCGAGTTCCAGAATCAGTCCCCCTTTACAGGCAGTGACGAACATTGGTTGACCAATGGGACGACAACCCTGAGCCACTGCTGTACTCATTTCAACCGCCCCCCCGAGCGCCAGGATCAAAGCTCCGCTGTGATGAGTGTTTTGATTGAGGAACAGGGCGGTATCCCCCGGACCTTGGGTGCCACTCGCAAGTCCGCCGGCAATGACTGCCGAGGGAAAGCCGGTTTCGAGAGAACGCAGCAATTGCTCAGATGGAAAGGAAAACGGATCGGCCAGGATGATAAATTGAGCAGGCTCTCCCCCCAGTTGTCCGGCCCAGGCAGAGCATTTCTGGCTGTGCTCGGTGCCTGGCCCGAGAGCCTCGGCCTCGATATGCCAGGCATCCCAACGGGAATTAGGCAAACGTGCTGCAATCAATGTCACCGACGGTTGGAATTCGATTTCTGCATGATCCCCGATAACACCGCTTGCAGAGCATCCGAACAGTGTGGTTGGGCCGAGTTTTCTATCCAGTCTGGCGGGTAACTCATCGAACCCGCTACAGTGGTGATCGGTGATGAAAACGAAAACCAGATCCGGCTTTCCATCCAGATCCGTGATTACCTGGTGAGAAACGACATCCAGTGCATGTTCCAGTTGCGGGTCGCGACTGACAGCTGTGGTCCAGCGCATGGTGTTCATAGTTTTAGGTCATCAAGTTCCGATTGATAGTAAATTAACAACTACAATGAGGATTGATACGCTATCAAAGACCCACTTCTTAGGTAGGTTATAGCATTGAAATATCATGAATGTCCAAAAATGGATCCGCCGATCGCTTGGGAACGCGAATTGCCGGGAGAATATGCCTGATCTCAAGCCGTCACAGGTTTTGATGTGCGTCTGCAAAAAAACTATGTAACCCTCAACCCAACCCATAAGTGATGATGACAACCAATGAATGAAACCCTCCAGGCCACGAATGACTACCTGATCTGTCGTTACTCACTGAACGACACGTATCGTATCTACCAACTGGATCCCGATGCGGACAACTGCTTGATCCCACTGGCATTGCCTGATGGCGTATCATTCGATCGCAGCTACAGGATTGCCCAGGCGGGCGGTTATCTCCTGCAGTGGAGTGCCTTGAGTCAGCAGAGTGGGGTACCCGGTTATCGCTATAACCTGTTATCACTCGACCTGAACGCGGCTGATCCCCTGAACGGTCCGGTTCATCAGAGCGGATACTGGAAAAAGACGAAATTCTGGGGAAACTATCGGGATCACTACAGCGATAATCCAGATGAAGGTCAGCATCTGGATCTCCTTCCGATGTCCGGGTTCGTATTGAACATGATACCGGCCAAGGGCCGGGGAACCTTCGAGCTCTGGAATTTTGATCCGCAACCGGACGCCCCCGGACAGGCCGATCCATTGCCCAGACCGTATTCAGGCCAAGGAGGATTTTCCCTGATCAGACAGGGGCATACTCTGATTTCCATCGGTAACTACGTGCTGGAACGACTGCCGGACCACCGACATTACCGGTTGTGGAGTTTTGATCCGCAACAGACCACACCTCTATCCCTGCCCACGATTCAGGAGGGATGCTGGGGCTGGGAGCAGATCGATGCAGGACACCGACTCACGGCCATTGGCGCATACCTGCTTGACTGGCAACCCGCAGAAGGGTTCTTCCGATTGTGGCGCTTCGATCCGGATAAGCCCGATGTTCTGATCGGGCCGGTTCGGGAGGGCCGGTTACCTGCCGGCATCTCCATGGATGCGTCACTCACCGGCTACCAGTCTCGACATCCGATACGTAGCGATATTGCGCAATTGCCAGGCACCCTGGACTTCATGCGTTCGAAAATCAAACACGTGGTCTATTACATGCTCGAAAGCCGTTCGTTCGATAACGTCTGCGGTTGGCTGTATAAAAAGCATGATACGAAGTGCCATTTCATCGGTAACCAGGAACCCTTTGACGGCGCCAGTACCGACGACTTCAATCTCGACGGCAATCAGAAGGTCCCTGTCAGTCTGTTCAAAGACGGCCGGTTGAGCGAGGCGTGGGACCTGATTGCCCTTGATCAGGATCCCTTCCATGACACCAGCGACAATCTTCAACAGATGTTTGCAACCTCGCCAGGATACTGGGGGAGGGCAGAACCAGACATGGGTGGTTTCATTCTCAACAATGCCAATCCACAGGTCATGCAAACCTTCAGCCCGGATCAACTACCGGTACTGAATGGACTGGCAAGCCACTACGCGATCTCGGACCGCTGGTTTTGTTCCGTCCCCGGTGGCACCGACATGAACCGGGCGTTCTCCGTGACCGGATCCGCGTTCAACCGACTCGGCACCTGGGAAGGAGGCAACACCTATAAGTACTGGCCCTATGCCCCACATCGCCCGTCAATCTGGAAAGTACTGTGGAGCCACGGCATCTCCGACTGGAAGATCTACAATGCGGTGCTTTGGGAATCTTGCATCTTCACCTATCAACTCTATCTCAAGGGTCAGATTCCCTCCGTGGATGAGAATCCCAACCGTTTTCTTGCCGACCTGGATCAGTTCAAACAGGACGCCAAAAGCGGTAGCCTGCCGGCCTTCAGCTACCTCGAGCCGGTTTGGATCGCACCTTCCGGAGCCACGTCCTATCATCCCGGCGCCGATCTGGTGCCCGCGGAAACGGCGCTGAATGAAATCTACGAAGCACTGAAGGACGGACCGGGTTGGGAACAGACGCTGCTGATCATCACCTTCGACAAGAACAACGGGCTTTATGATCATGTTGCACCGCCCTATGCAAAAAAGCCCTGGCCGAACGACCTGAACAATGGCTTCGCATTTGATCTGATGGGACCAAGGGTACCTGCAATTATGGTCTCACCCTGGATCAGCAAACACTCTGTGATTCGTGCCGATGGGGAGATCCCCTTTGACGCGACCTCGTTTGCCGCCACTCTTCTGGCATGGTTTGGAATCCCGAAAGCACTTTGGGGACTGGGGGATCGGATGAGCGAGGCGCCGACGTTTGAAAAGGTCTTTCAGGAATCAAAGCCAAGACAGGATGCCCCGAGCTTGACGCCACCCTATGACAGAACCTATCCAAAGGGGGCAGCTGGAAAAGACAAAGATTGATGGGCGGGACGAGCGTCTTATCTCCCGCATCACGGCAGACAAGTCTTGATTCCCGACACAGGCCGGGGATCAAGCACGACCGGTTATTTCGGGATATGGATCATCATGGCTGAACCTTTGTCGAACGGGCCAGACTGTGCAGATTTGCTTCCGCTTGCTGCAAGGCGCTCCACAACCCGGGATCCTCGAAACAGAGGCTCCCACCACCTCGCCGTTCCTGGGATACCATGCGATTGATATCAGCCACACAGACCCATGACCTGTCATTTAACGGGTTTTTCAGGGCCGTCGCCCACTTTGCGTGATCCTTGGTGTAGGGCCAGGAATAGGTGAGATCCGGTGAGGCTTTGATCACTAGATTCAGGACATCTTCGT
This sequence comes from Candidatus Thiodiazotropha sp., assembly GCA_040507245.1. GTDB lineage: Bacteria > Pseudomonadota > Gammaproteobacteria > Chromatiales > Chromatiaceae > Thiodiazotropha. The sequence continues at coordinate 262 of JBEVVH010000173.1, read as the reverse complement.
CAAAATCGCGGGAGCGTTGATCCTGTAAGGGGGTCACCGCGCCTCTTCTCCAAGTCTCGACGATCAGGTCGCAGTTCAGCGCAGGGGAGATCAGGTCCAGCCAGAAATCCTCCCCCCACTTGCGGCTCTTTGCGATGAGCATGAATGCCATACCCCCCCGGGATCTGAATGAACAAGCGAGTCTTCGATCTCATGAAAGATTTTGGGACATCCAAGTCCACCAAAATCGATTCGATCTTTGACAGCCTATTATTAACCCGGC
>JBEVVH010000172.1:0-7377 GCA_040507245.1 Candidatus Thiodiazotropha sp. | reverse complement strand
CTCTTCTCATTTTGATTGACCGCAACTTCAATCATGGCGCATTACGACGCCGTTCGTGAGAGGGGAGGAGACCATTACATCGGGCTACGTTTGAGGCCGACCTCGATCAGCGAGGTAGCCCGGGTGCAGCAAAGCGGAACCCGGGAACGACCTCCGGAGCTCCGACCCTCCCGGGTTAACACGCAACAGCCAGGAACCCCTGCTGAACTTGATCATCCGGACAGAAGATTCTCCGGTTCGGGAATGTCGCGGACTGACGGTGATGTGAAGCTGGTGTGCTCCGCTCCGCTGTATCCGAGCGGAAGTACTTTTTCGTGGTTCACATATAACGGGTGATCGGCGGGAAAGTATTCCAGCATCGCCGCCGCATACCGGTCGAACGGATTTGCAATACGTGTGATTGCCCGGCGCCGTTCTCCACTCAGGTCATAGCTGTTGTAGCGGATGCTGAAGGGCACCGGGTAATCCGTGCCGAACAGAATCTTGTGAGCCACCTGCGGCTGCTGTGAAAGGTGACGCAAGGCCCGGGCCCGTAGCGGGGCGAGGATTGCCGAGACATCGGCATACAGATTGTCGTGTAGAGCCAGCATCTCCAGCATCCGGTGGTAGTCCGCGTCGAAGTGGCGGGGATTGCGGGAGAGGTTGCGCCAGGGGCGCAGGCGATCATTGAACCTTCCCAGTCCCATATGTGCGGCTATCACCGTGACACCGGTTTGCAGGGGAAGCTCGAGCATCGAAATACGTTCATACTGGCGCTGGGACTCGATGCTGTATTCACTGCCCACATGGATGATCAGGGGCAGTCGGTGGGCTTTGAGTTTCTCGTAGTAGGGAATCCAGCGCGGATCGTTGAGATCCACGCCCCAGTAATTTTGCAGGAACTTTGCCCCGCGGCAGCCCTGATCGACCAGTTCGTCGATCCGCTCCAGGGCGTCGGGGCGGCGTGGGTTGACCGAGAGGAAGGGGATGAACTGCTCGGGGAAACGCCTGGCCACTCCGACCACGTCCCGGTTGCGGGCGCAGACGGTTTTGTTTCGCGCCACCTCTCGACCCCGCTCGTCATAGCGGGCATCCACACCGAACAGGCAGGCTTTTTCAACATGCTGCGATTCGCGTACCGCTGCGGCCATGGATAACACATACGCCTCGAAGGGACGGGCGCGCAGCTGGTTGGGGTCCGCGCCGAGGCCCTGGGCAAAGAAGCGCAGGGCGACGCGATCATACAGGCGGTCAAAGCGCACCGCCGGGTTGAGCAGGTGGGTGTGGATATCGATGGTCTTCATGGACAGGTCGCCTCCAGGGCGAGTTGCCGGGCCAGGCTGTAGTCGTTCTTGCCGCTGCCCAGTTTCGGGATCTCATCGACCGGTATGAGCAGGGCAGGGCGCATCAGCGGGTTGAGCGCGGAGCCCTCTATGAGCTTGCGCAGTTGCTCGGGGAGCAGCGTGCCTCGAAACAGCAAGGCCACCTGTTCACCCTTTCGGTCATCCGGCAGGGTGGTGGCCAGCACCTCCGCATCCTCAGGGAGCAGGGCGGCGATCGAGCCTTCCACCGCACCGAGACTGATCATCTCCCCACCGATCTTGGCAAAACGGGAGTAGCGGTCGACGATGGTGAGAAAGCCGTCCTCGTCCAAGTGTCCCTTGTCGCCGGTCCTGTACCAGCGCTGCCCGTTATCTGTGATGATCGCCTCGGCGGTTTTGCCGGGTTCGTTCAGGTAACCGAGCATCACCTGGGGGCCGCCGAACAGGATCAGACCATCCTCGCCCACCGGCAGGGGCTGCAGGGTTTGCGGGTCGACGATGCGGAAACTGCCCCCCGGCAGGGGCAGTCCCACACTGCCCGGTTTGGTGCCCTGCTGCACCCGCCAGTTGCCCTTTACCAACCGGTCGGGGAGGTTGACGCTGGCCACCGGGGTGGTTTCCGTGGCCCCGTAACCTTCGTAGATATCCTTGTTGAATTTCAGCTTGAAGGCGTCGCGTACCTCCGGATTGAGCTTCTCAGCGCCGGCCACCACGATGCGCAGGGAGTCCAGCATCAGGGGGTGTATCTTGCTGTTGCGGGTGTACAGGCGCAGAAAGGTGGAGGTGCCGCAGAAGATGCTGGCCTTGTACTGGGCGACTGCCTTGGCGATGGTCATGGCGTCGGTGGGATCCGGGTGGCAGATCGCGGGTATCCCCTCCACCAGGGGCAGCAGCCCGGTCACGGTCAGGCCGAAGGCGTGGAACAGGGGCAGGGAGGCCATGATCACGTCTTCGTGGCGGGTGTCCAGCACATCGGAGACCTGCTGAATATTGGCCATGATGTTGCGGTGACTGAGCATGACTCCCTTGGGCTGACCCTCGCTGCCGCTGGAAAAGAGGATCGCGGCGGGCTGGTCGGGATCGGTTTTGCGACCGAACAGAAGATGCAGCAGGCGTGCGGGCAAGGTCACCGCTGCGGCCATCAGCAGCAGCCGGGTGATAGTGCCGATCTGTTCCTTCATGTCCTCCAGGTAGTGCACCTCGAGGCGCGCCAGCAGGCTTTGCAGGTCGATGCCGCGCTTGGCCAGCTTGTCGATGAAACGCCGCGAGGTGTAGAGACGCCGGAGTTCGGCCTGGTCCAGCGCCGCGTGGAGTGCGCTCAGGTTCGCACTGTAGTTGAGATTCACCAGGGTTTTGCCGCTCAGCAGGGTCGCCATGTTGGTGAGTATCCCGGCGCTGCTGGTGGGCAGCAGCAGACCGATATTGCGCTCCGGGCTCTGTTTGCGAATCAGACGCGACAGAGCAATCACGCTGACCAGGGTCCGGTAGCCGGACAAGGGCTGGCCGCCCCGGGCGTCCGCAAGGCTCAGGCGACGTCCCCTTCTGCGGGCCGCACGCATCCAGGCCAGGGGCAGGGGGTCGAGCTGCCGGCTGTGTGCATCCCAGGCGCTCATGGAGAGTTCCAGAACCTTCTGTTTCACCGAATGGGCCTGGGCATTCAGGGGCATCGGCTTGCCGAAAGCGACGATCACCTCGGTGCGGGCGCGGGTACTGCGGTTCTCCCTCAGTTTGGCGCTGGAGCGGGAGAATCGGCTGCCCCACAAACCGCGCAGGTAGAAGGGCAGTATGACGCCATTGGCGCCCTCAACGGCCCGCTCGAAACCCTTGTGAAAGCGTCCCAGCTGACCGTTGCGGCTGATCGCCCCCTCGGGGAACAGGCACACCACCTCACCTTCGCGCAGGCGTTGGTTGACCGCTGCCAGGGCCTCCCTGCTGGCGCCGGAGGTGATCGGGATGACTCCGAACAGGTCGAGGAACCAGCGCAGGTACCAGCGATCGTAGTAGTCCCGGTGCATGACGAAGCGGACCGGCCTCGGACAGGCGATCTGGATCATTGCCCAGTCGAGCCAGCTGATGTGGTTGCCGAGCATTAGCACCCCGCCCTGGGCGGGCAGGTTGTCGAAACCCAGCACCCGCACCCGGTGGGTGCCGGAGAAGGCCCGGGCGATGATCAGGCGCACCAGGGACTGGGGCAGTTGCCACACCGTATACAGGGCGCCGAACAGGGCGGTCAGGGTGAGCAGGTGAAACAGACCGAAGCTGCTCATGCCCTGCAGGGCGAACAGCACCGTCAGGCCGAGGAAGCCCAGCATCACCAGGTTCTGCGCCAGGTTGTTGCCGGCCAGCACGGTGCCGAGTTCTGCGTCGCGGGCATGGAACTGGATCAGTGCATTGAGGGGCACGATGAACAGGCCGCCGGAGATCCCGAGCAGCAGGAAGTCGAGGGCCATGGGCCGGGCGGATTCGAGCTGCGGCAGCAGGGTCAGACTCAGCAGGATGCCCAGGGCGCCCAGGGGCACCAGCCCGGTTTCGATGTGCTGCCGGGAAGCGCGCCCGGCGATCAGCGAGCCGATGATGATGCCGAGTCCGGAGCAGGCCATCACACCCTGGATGATCAGGGTGTTGTCCAGCCTCAGGGTCTGTTTGGCGAATGCGGGGAAGGCCGCCAGCACCACCTGGGAGATGCCCCAGAACACCGACAGGCCGACGATGGAGAGCCAGATGGTGCGGCTCCCGGTGAGCTTGCGGAAGTTCTCCCGCAGGTAGCGGCCCCGGGCGTATCGCGGCCAGTCGAAGGCCTGTTCATTGGCGGGCGCCGCGCCTGCGGGCAGCTTCAGGGTCAGCCACAGCTCCACACCGGCACACAACACCAGAATCCAGCCGATGGGGGCGATCAGGGTCAGGGTGGCGGCCTCGCTCGGGTAGACCTGTCCGCTCAGGCGGGTTTCGAACAGCAGGGAGAAGACCACGATGCCGGAGAGGATCGCGACGATGGTGACTGCCTGAACCAGGGCGTTGGCCCGGGCCAGGCTGGATTGTCCGGCCATCTCCTTGATGAAGCCGTACTTGGCCGGGGAGTAGAAGGCGCTTTGAACCGCCAGCAGAAAGGTCATGCCGAAGGCGGCGTTGAACCAACCCTGGTAGTAGCTGAGGGTGATCAGCAGGGTCAGGCCCAGGGCCACGGCGGCGCTGATCTGCATCACCCGGGGCTTGCGGTAGCGGTCCGAGAGGTATCCGGTGGGTGTGAACAGGAGGATGAAGGGCAGAAGGATCAGGCCGTTGATCAACGCGGAAAGAATGATCTGGGTCGCCCCCTCATGGATCTTGAAGACCGTGTTCTGGATGACGATCTTATGTCCCAGGTCGACAAAGGCGTTGAGAAAGGCGATGAGCAGAAAGGGAAGAAAGCCCGCTGTTTTGAATATTCTGTCCATGACGTAATGGCCCCGGTTGATGTGTCTGTTGCTATGTTAGAGCAGCGTATCTCTGGCTGCTACGTTGATACTAAAAGTCGTAATTGCTACACCACCAGGTATCAAAAAGTGATACTTTTTGTGGAAGGCTGATAAGCTTCTGACTCTTAAGTAAAACAAGATACTGGATTTCCTGCATGGTACAAACTCAACAATTGATCACTGCTTTGAAACAGCCTCTCAAGGCCCATGGGCTGACCTATGCGGATGTGGCGGAGCGTTTGGGGCTGTCCGAGGCGAGCGTCAAACGCCTGTTCGCCCAGCAGCGCTTCACCCTGGAACGGCTGGAGCAGGTGTGTCAGCTGATGGGCCTGGAGATCACCGATCTGCTGCGCATGATCCAGAATCAGGCCGGGGCGCCCATCTCCGCCCTGACCCGGGATCAGGAACGGGAGATCGTCGCCGACCTGGAACTGCTGCTGGTGACGGTGTGTGTGCTCAACCACTGGCGGCTGGATGAAATCCGCGACTATTTCAATCTGTCGGAGGTGGCCTGCATCCGTCATCTGACCCACCTCGATCGCCTGAAGATGATCGAGCTGTTGCCCAACAACCGCTGGAAACTGCTGGTCTCGCCCCGTTTCAAATGGCTGGAGAACGGACCGATCCAGCAGTTCTTCCTGGATAAACTGCAGTCGGAATTCTTCAACTCCCGATTCGATCAGGAGCGCGAGGAACTGATCGTGCTGAACGGAATGCTGGCAGCCAGTTCCTTCAGTGTGTTTCAGCGTCGCATGGCGCGGCTTGCCCGGGAATTCGATGAGCTTTCGAGTGACGATGCGCCTTTACCCCTGGATGAGAGGGAGGGCACGACGGTGGTTCTCGCCATGCGACCCTGGCGATACGGCCTGTTCAATCCGTACCGCAAACCCAAGTAGCCCGAGTGAAGCAGCGCGAAACCCGGGAATGGTTGTCGGGGCGGTGTGTTCGGGACATCCAGTCTGCCTGGACAGGGTAAGTCTGGGATTCTTGATCCCGGCAGGGGTTAAAGACCCTACAGTTATGGTCGATATTTCTGTTGTTACCCAGCGGCTGAAACCATTCACGGTGGGTATCTTCGCGAGGCATGGCAGGAATCGGGCCTCAGGTGTTCACTGATCAATACCCGGTAAGATATGCACACATACGTTGTGGGTTGTATGAGGCACGATTTGTCCGAATTTCCCAGGGCGTGTATGAGGGAAGGGACAGGTGAGCATCCGCTGGGAGGTGGCGGGGCTGCATAGATGCCATCCATCCTGTTTCGTTCGATACATCGGGCCGGACGTTTCGTCCTGACCCTGTTGTTGCTATGCGCCCCGGGCATTCTGCAGGCCGACAACTGGCAGAGCAGCACACCAGCCGATTCCGTAGTACTGCAGCTGAAATGGAAACATCAGTTTCAGTTCGCCGGCTATTACGCCGCGCTGGAGCAGGGCTACTATCGCGACGAAGGGCTGGCGGTGGAGATTCGCGAACACGCCGGTGAGCAGTCCCCCATCGAACGTCTGATGAGCGGCGAGGTCAACTTCGCCGTGTCGAGTGCGAATGTGGCCCTGCAGCGGGCCAAGGGTTACCCTGTGGTGGCCCTTGCGGCGATCTACCAGCACAGTCCCTATGCCCTGCTGGTACGGGCCGATTCGGGCATCCGCAATGCATCGGATCTGGCCGGACGGCGCATCATGCTGGGTACCGGTACCCTGGACAGCGCGCTGCAGGCGATGCTCAAGCGGGCCGGCCTGAAGGATGCGGACTATACCCGGCTGCCAAGCAGCTTTGACGCCATGTCACTGGTGCGGGGTGAGACCGACGCCTTTAACGCCTATATGACCGATCAAGGGTTCCTGCTCCAGGAGATCGGGTTCGAGCCCCATTTCATCAAACCCCGTGACTACGGCATCGATTTCTATGGTGATGTGCTGGTGACCCGTGAACAGGAGATTCGGGATCATCCACAGCGGGTCGAGCGGTTTTTACGCGCCAGTCTTAAAGGCTGGAGCTACGCCCTGGATCATGTGCAGGAGATGGTCGATCTGATCCTGCATAAGTACGACACCCAGGGCATGTCGCGGGCGCATCTGTTGTATGAGGCGAAGGCCTCTCGGGGGCTGATCGAGCCGTTGCTGGTGGAGATCGGTTACATGAACCCGGAGCGCTGGGCGCATATCAAATCGGTGTTTGTGGAGCTGGGACTGCTGGGACCCAACAGTGACATCGACGACATGATCTACGAGGGTCCCGATCCGGTGCCAGCCTGGGTGACCTGGTCCCTGGAACACACCATAGTGCTGCTGATTGCGATGCTTGCCATGGGCCTGATGATGCTGGCCTGGATGAATATTCACATGCGCAATCAGGTGCGCTTACGCACCCGGGAACTGGAGGAGCAGGAACAGAGTTACCGGACCATTTTCAACGCCGCACCGGAGGGGGTCTGGCTGATCGATACCGAGCGTCGCACCGTGGATGTGAACAAGCGTCTGCAAGAGCTGCTTGGATATGAGCATGAAGAGATGCTGGGCAAGACGCCAATGCATTCGCTGCCAGCCAGGGAAAGCGAAGCGAAGGCTGGTAGTCCCCGGTAGTCGCGAGGCGATACTGGAAACCCGACGTGCCGTAGGCGC
>JBEVVH010000171.1:0-7511 GCA_040507245.1 Candidatus Thiodiazotropha sp. | reverse complement strand
GGGGCACTAATAGGCTGTCAAAGATCGAATCGATTTTGGTGGACTTGGATGTCCCAAAATCTTTCATGAGATCGAAGACTCGCTTGCCGGTCAGAATACTGGCTAGTGTCTCACATTCTTTGATGGATGCGGTACGCCTTCGAGGTCTTCAATAAGGTGAATACCCTCACTGTCACTGTGCGAACCGCAGCACCCCTCCCGGGCGTTACTCTACAGGCCTCGTGCCGGAGGACGCGACAGCCACTCATCGAACCAGCCTGCCCCGGACTGAACCGAAAACAAACCCCGGTCCTCACGACTATTTCCCGACGCAGAGCACGTGTGAAAATTTGAGTTTCCCTGCTGCCAAAAGTTTTCTCTGTGCTAACATTTGCTGATATTAGAACAAAAATAAATTATCCATGACTTTTCTTGATGGTTACAAGCGCAAATGAGCACAACCCTGGACCGACTCAGATCCACCTCAGCCTTTTCGGGTGGGAACGCCACCTTCGTTGAAGACCTCTACGAATCCTACCTCAAAGACCCGGAATCCGTGCCTGAGGACTGGCGCAGGCAATTCGACGAACTCCCGGAGCAGGATGGGCTGGACACCGCCCATGAACCGATCCGACAGCGGTTCCTGCACCTGGTCAAAGAGAAATGCACCGCCGCGGCCGCACCCCGGGAGTACCTCTCCCCCAGCGCCGCGGAACAACAGGCCTCGGTACTGCGCTACATCAACGGCTATCGCATGCGCGGGCATCAGAACGCAGAACTGAACCCGCTCAAGCTGCGCGAGACGCAGTACGTGGAAGACCTGGATCTGGCCTACCACAAGCTGAATACCATCGATCCCGGCACCATCTTCAACACCGGTTCACTCTTCGCCCCGGAACGTTTGGCGCTGAAGGACATCATCGAACTGGTGCAGAAGAGCTATTGCGGCACCGTCGGCACCGAGTACGGCCACATCACCGACACCAAGCAGAAACGCTGGATCCAGGAGCGCATCGAGCAACGCCACCTGTTTCAGCAGTTCAGCGTGCACGAGAAACAATGGCTGCTGACCCTGCTGACCGCGGCGGAAGGCATCGAGAAATACCTGCACACCCGTTACGTCGGACAGAAACGTTTCTCCCTGGAAGGTGGCGAAACCCTCATTCCGGTGCTCGACGAACTGATTCAGCACGCCGGAGGCAACAACATCCAGGAAGTGGTCATCGGCATGGCGCACCGGGGCCGGATCAACGTTCTGACCAACATCTTCGGCAAGCCGCCCCAGGAGATCTTCGACGAATTCGAGGGCCGGGTCACGGTCGACCCACAGCGCCTCTCCGGCGATGTGAAGTACCACATGGGCTTCTCCACCGACATCGACACCCCCGGCGGCATCGTGCACACAGTACTCGGGTTCAACCCCTCTCACCTGGAGATCATCAACCCGGTGGTGGAAGGCTCGGTGCGGGCGCGACAACGGCGTCGCGGGGACATCGACGGTTCCCGGGTATTGCCGATCCTGATCCATGGGGATTCCGCCTTTGCCGGTCAGGGCGTGGTGATGGAGACCCTCAACCTGTCCCAGACCCGGGGTTACTCCACCGGCGGCACGGTGCACATCGTCATCAACAACCAGATCGGCTTCACCACCAGCAACCCCATGGACACCCGCTCCACGCTCTACTGCACGGACGTGGCGAAGATGGTTCAGGCGCCGATCTTCCACGTCAATGGAGACGATCCGGAGTCGGTGCTCTACGTCACCCGGCTGGCGTTGGATTTCCGTCTGCGTTTCCGCAAGGACGTGGTGATCGACATGATCTGTTACCGGCGGCTCGGCCACAACGAAGCCGACGAGCCCTCGGTGACCCAGCCGATGATGTACAGCAAGATCCGCAATCACCCCACGGTACGCACCGTGTATGCGGAGAAACTGATCGAGGAGTCGATCATCACTCCCCAGGAGGCCCGGGATCTGATCGACAACTACCGGGACTCCCTGGAAATCGGCATCGTCGAGGCCCGCCCGGTTATCTGCGCCATCCGTCACCCTTATATGGTGCGCTGGAACCCCTACCGGGGTATTGAATGGGATCACCCCTGCGACACCCGGGTGGATCCGGACACCTTCAACCAGCTGGCGGACCAGTTGCTGCACGTGCCCGGAGGATTCGAGCTTCACCCCCGGGTGGAGAAGATCTGGACCGAACGGCGCCGCATGGCCAGCGGCGACCAGCTGGTGGACTGGGGTTTTGCCGAGAACATGGCCTATGCCACCCTGCTCGCCCAGGGCACGCCAATCCGCCTCTCGGGTCAGGATTCCGGTCGCGGCACCTTCTTCCACCGCCACGCGGTGCTGCACAACCAGCGGGACGGCGAGGCACTCATCCCATTGCAGCACCTGGGGCGTGAACAGGCCGACTTCCTGGTCATCGATTCACTGCTCTCCGAGGAGGCGGTACTCGGTTACGAGTACGGATACGCCACCGCGGATCCGGAATCCATGACCATCTGGGAGGCCCAGTTCGGCGACTTCGCCAACGGCGCCCAGGTGGTGATCGATCAGTTCATCTCTTCCGGCGGCGAGAAGTGGGGTCTGCTGTGCGGACTGGTGATGCTGCTGCCCCACGGCTACGAGGGCCAAGGCGCGGAGCACTCCTCGGCCCGTCCCGAGCGGTTCCTGCGTCTATGCGCCAACCACAACATGCAGGTCTGCTGCCCGACCACCGCCTCGCAGATCTTCCACCTGCTGCGTCGGCAGATGATGCGGCCATTGCGTCGTCCGCTGATCGTGATGTCACCCAAGAGCCTGTTGCGTCACCGCCTGGCAACCTCACCTAAGCAGGAGCTGCTGGAGGGGACCTTCCGCAACGTGATCGACGAAATCGACGAGATCGATCCCAAGCAGGTCACCCGGGTGATCCTGTGCACCGGCAAGGTCTACTACGACCTGCTCGAGACGCGGCGTTCCCGCGGCCTCGAGGATGTGGCGATCATTCGTATCGAACAGCTCTACCCCTTCCCGCAAAAGGAGTTCGACGACGTGATGCGGCGCTACAAGCACGCCAAGATGGTTATCTGGTGTCAGGAGGAACCGCAGAACCAGGGCGCCTGGGATCAGATCAAACACCGTTTCTATCCGTTGACCTCGAAAGACCGGCAACTCCACTATGTCGGGCGCTCCACGGCGGCGGCGCCGGCGGTCGGTTACCGCACGGTCCACATCTCACAACAGGAGACACTCATCGATGAGGCCCTCTCCGGTCGTATCAATCCACGCATGAATTACAGAAATCAGGCATACCAATGAGCATTGAGCTACGCGTTCCCCAACTCCCCGAATCGGTCGCAGACGCCACCATCCTCAGCTGGCACAAGCATCCCGGCGATGCAGTCAAACAGGACGAAAACCTGGTCGATCTCGAGACTGACAAGGTGGTCCTCGAGGTGCCGGCGCCGACGGACGGCGTCATCAAGGAAGTGCGATTCAAGAGCGGTGAAACCGTACAGGCCTCAGACATACTCGCCATACTCGAAGCCAGCGACGGCGCTTCGGCCCCTGCCCCGCAGGCTCAAAGCGCGCCCCCTGCGGCTGAGCCTGAAGCCTCCGAGGACGACCCGGCCCTCTCCCCGTCGGTGCGCCGACTGGTCAAGGAGAGCGGCATCGATCCCGCAAGCATCCAGGGCAGCGGCAAAAACGGCCGCATCGTGAAAGCCGACGTGGAAGCCGCGATCACCGCCCGGGACAGCCAGCCCCAGGCATCCCGGCCCGCCGCCGCTCCCGCGGCGTCTGCGGATGCGGGAGCCCCCGAAGTCTCCAACCGACGGGTAGAAGAGCGTGTGCCGATGACCCGTCTGCGCAAGCGGGTGGCCGAACGCCTGGTGCAGGCGCAGCAGACCGCCGCCATACTCACCACCTTCAACGAGGTCAATCTCGCCGCGGTCAACCGCCTGCGCAGCGAGTACCGGGACCTTTTCGAAAAGCGCCACGACGTGCGCCTGGGTTTCATGTCCTTCTTCGTCAAGGCCGCGGTGGAGGCACTCAAACAGTACCCGATCATCAACGCCACGGTGGACGGCGACGACATCCTCTACCACGGCTACTTCGACATCGGTATCGCGGTCTCCTCCCCCCGGGGGCTGGTGGTGCCGATTCTTCGGGATGCGGACCAGATGAGCTTCGCGGCCATCGAGCAGCGCATCAAAGCCTACGGCGAGAAGGCCCAGCAGGGTTCGTTGAGCTACGACGACCTGACCGGCGGCACCTTCTCCATCACCAACGGCGGGGTGTTCGGTTCGATGCTCTCGACCCCGATCCTCAACCCGCCGCAAAGCGCGATCCTGGGCATGCACTCCATCCAGCAGCGCCCGGTGGCGGAGAACGGCGAGATCGTCATCCGGCCGATGATGTACCTGGCCCTCTCCTATGATCACCGCATCATCGACGGGCGCGATGCGGTACAATTCCTGGTCACCATCAAGCAACAGTTGGAGGATCCGAGCCGGCTGCTGCTGGAGATCTGAGCAACCGGTTGCATCCGGTTCTATCGTTTGACACAGGAATGACCATGACCCAGATACGCCAGGACGATCTGATCCAGAGTATTGCGGACGCCCTGCAATTCATCTCCTACTACCACTCGGCGGACTTTCTCAAGGCCCTCGGCGAGGCCTGGGAGAAGGAACAGAACCCCGCGGCCAAGGACGCGATGGCGCAGATCCTGGTCAACTCCCGGCTCTGCGCTGAGGGGCGTCGCCCGGTCTGCCAGGACACCGGCATGGTGGTGGTGTTCCTGAAGATCGGCATGCAGGTGCGCTGGGACGGTGAGATGGGCGTGGAGGAGATGATCAACGAAGGGGTGCGTCGCGGCTACGCCCACCCGGACAACGTGTTGCGCTTCTCCATGGTCAGCGACCCCATCGGGGCGCGCAAGAACACCGGCGACAACACCCCGGCCATCGTGCACATGCAACTGGTCCCCGGCGACAAGGTAGAGATAAAGATCGCCGCCAAGGGCGGCGGCTCCGAGAACAAATCCCGCTTCAAGGTCCTCAACCCCTCCGATTCCCTGGTCGACTGGGTGCTCGGCGAACTGCCGAAGATGGGCGCCGGCTGGTGTCCCCCGGGCATGCTCGGCATCGGCGTGGGCGGCTCCGCCGAAAAGGCGATGCTGCTGGCCAAAGAGGCCCTGATGGAGCCCATCGACATCCACGAACTGATGGCCAGGGGTCCGCAGAACCGCAAGGAGGAGCTGCGCCTGGAGCTGTTCGAAAAGATCAATGCGCTGGGCATCGGCGCCCAGGGCCTGGGCGGCCTGACCACGGTGCTGGATGTAAAGATCAGCGACTTTCCCACCCACGCCGCATCACTGCCGGTGGGGATGATTCCCAACTGCGCGGCGACCCGCCACGTGGAGTTCACCCTGGACGGCAGCGGCCCTGCGGTGCTCACCCCGCCGCAACCGGAAGATTGGCCCGATGTCAGCTGGGAGGCTTCTCCCCAGGCACGCCGTGTGAATCTGGACACGGTCACCCGGGAGGAGATCGCCTCCTGGCAACCCGGCGAGCTGATCCTGCTCAACGGCAAACTGCTCACCGGCCGTGACGCAGCCCACAAGCGCATCGCCGACCTGTTCCACAAGGGCGAACCCCTGCCGGAGAACGTGGATTTCCACAACCGTTTCATCTACTACGTCGGCCCCGTCGACCCGGTGCGGGACGAGGTGGTGGGCCCCGCCGGTCCGACCACCGCGACCCGCATGGACAAGTTCACCGAGATGATGCTCGGCCAGGCCGGCCTGCTGGGCATGGTCGGCAAAGCGGAGCGCGGCCCGGTGGCGATCGAGTCGATCAAGAAACACCAGGCGGTCTACCTGATGGCCGTGGGCGGCGCCGCCTACCTGGTAGCCCAGGCGATACGCGGCTCCCGGATCCTCGCCTTCGAGGACCTGGGCATGGAGGCGATCCGCGAGTTCGACGTAGTGGATTTCCCCGTCACCGTCGCAGTGGACAGCCGGGGCGTATCAGTTCATCAAACCGGCCCGGCCGAATGGCGGGGCAAAATCGGGAAAATACCAGTCGTAACGGAGTAACACCTCATGACCACTTACAGAGCTTTTCGTATCCACCGTGATCAGTCACAACACTCGGCGGGCATCGAGGAACTCGAACTAACGCCGCCTGAGAAGGGCGAAGTGATGATCCGGGTAACCCATTCCAGCATCAACTACAAAGACGCCCTGGCCGGCACCGGCAAGGGCCAGATCCTCAGACACTTCCCCTTGACCGGCGGCATCGACGCCAGCGGCGTCATCTCAGAGAGCAACGACCGTCGTTTCAAGGAAGGCGACCCGGTCATCGTCACCGGTTACGAACTCTCCGCCACCGCGGACGGCGGCTACGCACAATATCTCAAGGTTCCGGCAGACTGGGTCGTCCCCCTCCCCTCCGGCCTGACCACCCAGGAAGCGATGATCCTCGGCACCGCGGGATTCACCGCCGCACTGGCCCTCTACCGCATGGAAACCAACGGCCAGCAACCCGACATGGGCCCGATCCTGGTCACCGGAGCCACCGGAGGCGTGGGCTGCTTCGCAGTCAACATGTTCGACGGCGAGGGTTACGAGGTCCTGGCGGTCAGCGGCAAGAAAGACCAGCACGACTTCCTGCAGCACCTGGGCGCCCAGGAGATCCTCGGCCGTGAAGAGATCAGCACCTATCACCACGCCCTGGAAAGAGGCGTCTGGGGCGGCGCAGTGGACAACGTGGGCGGCGAGATGCTCTCCAGCATCACCCGCAAGATCAAACCCTGGGGCAACATCGCCTCCATCGGTCTGGCCGGTGGGCATGAACTGAACACTACGGTGATGCCGTTTATCCTCAGAGGCGTGAGCCTGCTGGGGATCAACTCATCCGGCTGTCCCCATGGGATCCGTGAGGAGTTGTGGCAGCGGTTGGGGAGCGATCTTAAGCCCCGGCATATGGAGGATATTCTCAAGCAGACGGTTGGGTTGGATCAGTTGGCTGAGGTGTTTGAGACTATGTTGGAAGGGAAAATTACTGGGCGGATATTGGTGGAGATTGATTGAGTGGGTTTGTCTCTCTCCGGGATAGTCGGGTTTATTCGAATCACTGAATGAGTAGTTACGGATACTCTGGGGAGTTTTTTCCCGGGCTTTTATAAAGTGGATAGTATTGAATGGTTGTTGGATGGTTTTTGTTATTAGCGGGAAGAGGATAATAGTGAGAACTTTTGGCGGCATAACACGATAATTTGTGCCAGCGGCATAACGCGATAATGAGAGCCGGCAACATAATCACCGTTAGCTCTAATTAGGATCCCACAGTGAAAAATAAAGACATAGCAAAAATAAAGCAACAAGCGAGTCTTCGATCTCATGAAAGATTTTGGGACATCCAAGTCCACCAAAATCGATTCGATCTGAGGGTGTTCAAAACTCTGTGTCAACCAGATGTCACAGTGCCATGTGGTCTTCTAGCCGCCCCTCAAAATGTATTGCCAGTTGTGACAG
>JBEVVH010000170.1:0-7572 GCA_040507245.1 Candidatus Thiodiazotropha sp. | reverse complement strand
CCGGGGCACTAATAGGCTGTCAAAGATCGAATCGATTTTGGTGGACTTGGATGTCCCAAAATCTTTCATGAGATCGAAGACTCGCTTGACAGGATTTCGTTCACGTCCACATCGTCCGGTTGGGAGATAGCGAAGGCTACCATACTGGCCATGGTGCTGGCCGGCACGCCGATCTTTGCCACCGCGTCCTTCACATCGTCCGCCAGTCCCGGCTCGGTGATGTGTTCGGTCAGCTCGGTGCGCACCGCGCCGGGGGAGATGGTCGTCACGCGGATGTTGTAGTCCTTCACCTCCTGGCGGAAGCCCTCGGAGATGGCGCGGACCGCATGCTTGGTGGCGCAATAGACGGCACCGGTGGCCACCACCTTGTGGCCGTAGACAGACGAGACGTTGATCACGTGCCCTGATTTCTGCGCCTTCATGTAGGGCAGGGCGGCGGCGATGCCGTAGAGCGTCCCCTTCATGTTCACATCGATCATCTGATCCCATTCGTCGATGCGCAGGCTCTCCAGCGGCGACAGCGGCATCAGTCCCGCGTTGTTGAAGATCACGTCCACGCGGCCGTAGGTCTCGTTGGCGGTGTCCACCAGACGGCGTACCTGCTCAAGCTGGGTGACATCGGTGGCCACGGCGATGGCCTCTCCGCCTGCGTCGGTGATCTCCCGCACCAGGGCGTCGAGCCGTTCGGCACGGCGTGCGCCGAGTACGACCTTAGCGCCCTTGGCCGCCAGGTCGCGGGCGGTGGCTTCGCCCATGCCGCTTGAGGCGCCGGTGATGACGATGACTTTTCCGCTAATGTTGTCGCTCATGAGGGTCTCCTTGATTGTGTTATCTCAGGTGGAATCATTCAGGCATCGGCAGGAGGCGGTTCGACGCCTCGAGGGTGATGCGCGAACCTGTTTCGGCCGAGCGTTCGATCGCATCGATCAGCCGCTGCAGGCCCACTGCGTCGTCGAAGCTCGATGCACTCGCGCTGCCGGTGCGGATGTCCTGCGCCATACGTGCGTAGTTGCGGGCCACGTTGCCGGGAATGCGCTCCTCCGGCGCACCGGCGGAGAATCGAGACGGCGTCGGCATCGGTTGCAGCTCTCCTGAACCGGATTTGGCGCCTGCAATGGCGAGTTGCGCCATCTGGCTGTGGCCGAAGGGGGGCGGTGACACGCAGGTCGCCGTCCGTGCCGTGAATATCCCACACCAGGCCTTCGGTGCCGTTGGGCATGCCGCCTTGGAAGTGCACTGAGAGCGGGGCGCCCGATTCGAGTCGTGCGGTGAGCAGAATCTGATCCGGCGCAGTCATGCGCAGGAGGCTGCCGTCATCCTCGGATCGGACCTCGGGCACTCGGGTATCGAGCAGCGCGGAGACTTCGGTCACGTCGCCCAATACGTCGCGCAGCCCGGCCAGCGTGTGTGCCAGCGGGATGGTCAGCATGGTGGCGCCGTTGCGTTTATCCAGAAGATAACCCAGGCGTTTCAGGTTGCCGGCGGTGGGACCCCAGTTGCCTGCCCAGCCACGCAGGCTGGAGGAGAGGACCCGGCCGACATATCCTTCGCTCAGCAGTTCGCGCAGATAGAGTATCTCCGGCGCCACCCGAGCCTGCAGCCCGACCACGGTGACTCCGGGCTTGTCCCGGGCCAACGCCGCCATCTCCTCGGCTTCGGCCAGGCCGTTGCCCAGCGGCGCCTCGCAGTAGATGTGCTTGCCCGCCGCCAGCGCGGCCTTCACCACTTCGAGATGTTGCGGCACGGTGATGGTGACCGTGACTGCGTCGATCTCGGGCGAGTCGATCAATGCCTGCGCATTGGCAAAGGCGTGTGGGATGCCGACGGCTTCGGCGGCAAGGCGACTGCTCTCGAGTCGGCTGTTGGCGACGCCCGTGATGGCGAATGTCTCGGGCATCGACTGCAGTGCCGGTACGTGGGCGATCCCGGCCCAGCTCTCTCCCGGTTTCAGACCGACAATGCCGATTCGGATCTTATCTGTGCTCATATGTCATCTCCTCGGGTCAGGGTCGTTATTGTTTAGCGGGGTCTTCACAACGCCGGATACAGGGTTGACTCTGGCGCTCTCTCGCTCCGTTCAGTCGGCGAGCAGAATGCGCACCGCGAAGGCGTCGTCCTGCCGCAGGGCATCGATGGGGTCGTCGAAAGCACCGAGTCGAACCAGTCCCTTCGCGGCCTGAAACGGTTTATAGAAGATCGCCAGATTGCCCCAGGGGGCGTAATAGGTGATGTCGCCGGCTTGCGGGGTGTAGCTGGACGGGGCCTGGCCCGTATCGAGCTTGCGTGGCAGATCCGCGATCTTCTCGGTTGCGTGGTAATCGCTGAGTTTCAGCTCCAGCGGCAGCAGCGCTGCGAAATCCCTTCCTGCCGGAGTATCGTCCAGCGTTGCGGTGAGGACCTCGTCTGCGACAATCACATGTATACGGATCATGGCATTCTCCTCATCGGATCCGGTGTTGCCGGTCTCGGCCCATGCCGGAGCCGAGAACAGCAGCGCTAGCGCCATCATCAGACACAGGGCTTTAAGGCAATGCTGTATCACGATGCTGTTCTTCATTCGATTGAGACGGGTACAGATTGAGCATGCACGTGTTATGCGTCCCGTTTCTGGTTTCCGTGCTGTTCGGGCAGGACCCTCTCTACCGCGTGCTCAACCCGTTGTCCCGCCTGTCTGCCGACGTTGTCACCGATCACGTTGGCCAGTGCCAGCAGTTGCGCCCGGGTGAGACCCACATTGGTGGCGATGCGAACGTGTGCCTGCAGCTGAGATTCGACGCCGTCGAGGCTGGCCAGCGCAGAGAGGGTGGCGATTTCCCGGCTCTGCTCATCTAAGATGCCGCGGCCGAACAGATCGCCGAAAAGATGGCTCTGCAGAAAGGTGTTGATGGCGGGCGCGAAGTCGAACAGCGGTCCCGTCACCGGTTTGCCGGAGAGGCGGGTCTGGACCGCCTTACCGAGTTCCAGACTGCTCTTGTCCGCCGGCAGCGGGGTCGCTTCCGCTCCAATCTCATCCTCGATCCCCTGGGTCTTGCGCTCCTCGACCAGCGTCATAAAGGTAGCCAGGCCGTTGAGCGCACGGGGAAAACCGACATAGGCGTAGAGATGGATCAAAACCTCCTTGATCTCGTTCACCGTGAGCCCAGCGTCGAGACCCTGTTCCAGGGCGGATCTCAGCGCTTCCTGGCGGCCACTGCCGGTAAACGCAGCGATCGGCGCAATGCGCTGAACGGGCTGTGAGAGGGCGCTGGCATCACCGGCCTTACGTTCAAAAGATGACTTGCCCGTGTAGTACTGCTCGTCGCTGACCTTTTCTTTCCAGACCACGTTCTTGCCGTCGAGGCTGCCGGTAATGACCAGATGGGTCATCGGAGCATCGGGCGTGGCGCCGTGCCAGTGATCGATGTCTGAGGGACACCAGACTGTCTCGCCTTCGCTGAATTCCACGATGCGGCCGTCCCGGGTGCCGGTCAGTGCGGTGCCATCCGTGACGATCATATGCTGTCCTGCAGGATGGTAGTGCCAGTGGGTTCGAGCGCCCGGCTGAAAGGTGACATAGGCGCCGGAGAAGGCGCTGCGCTCCGTTTCCGGGAACAGCATCTGCACCTGTACCTCGCCGGTGAAATATTCCGCCGGTCCGCTGAACGACGGTTGCAAACCGGTGGGATAGTGGATCTGTCCGGCGGCATCGGCCAGGCCGGGTTGGGCGATACTGCCGGTCAGTACGGCCAGTAGCCTCCCCAACAACTGTTTACTGTTTCGCATGGGACAATCTCCCTATCTGTGGATGCGTGAAAATCGAATTTGCACTGAGGGGTTGGACACCCGCCACCTGTTATGGGTCACTAGAGTGCCGCGCGCAGGACATCGACCATGTCCGCCTCGCTCATCGGTGGCAGTGCCGGAAGCCTGCCGTTCTGATCGTGCACGATGCGCAGGGTCTCGCTGGCATAGGTCTCGATCAACTGATCGTCGATGCCCAGTTCGGAGAAATGCGTGGGACAGCCGATCGACTGGAGAAACGCCTCGAACCGATCGATACCGGCCAGTGCGCAAGCAAGATCATCCGGCCCTGAAGCCTCGAGACCGAAGACGCGCTGGGCGAACTTGCCTGGGTTGGCTTTCGCGGCGAAACGCATCCAGGAGGGATTGATGATCGCCAACCCGGCGGCATGAGTGATGTCGTGATAGGCCGAAACCGTGTGTTCCATCATGTGCACGGGATAGCCCATGCCGCCACTGCCGGACTGCAGCCAACCGTTCAGGGCGACCGTGGCCGCCCACTGAATCTGCGCGCGAGCGTTGAGGTCGTTGCCGTCGGCAATCGCCTTGGGGCCATACTCCATCGCGGTCAGGATGACCCCCTCGGCGAAGCGGTCCTGAATCGGGGTGTCGCCGCTGCCGTTGAAATAGCTCTCGGTGATGTGGGTGATCAGGTCGGCGACGCCGTAAGCGGTCTGATCCTTAGGCACACTCACGGTCAATTCGGGATCGAGCAGGGCGACCTTGGGGTAGAGACATTCGTTCTGAAGAAAGGATTTCTCCTTTGTCTCCTCATTGGAGATGACCGCGCCGCAGTTCATCTCGGAACCCGTGGCCGCCAGGGTGGGCACTGCAATCAGCGGTAGCGCCTGTGTCGGGACATAGGGTTCCGGTTGGCCGTGCAGGATCATGTCCCAGGGGTCACCCTCATAGAAGACCGCGGCCGCCATCACCTTGGCCGCGTCCATCACACTGCCGCCACCCAGGGCGATGACCAGGTCACAGGCGTTCTCACGGGCAATCGCGGCCCCGCGCTTGACCGAGGTGATACGCGGATTGGGTTCGACACCGTCGCATTCGAACACCGCCACGCCCGCATCCTGCAGGCTTTTCACGGCACGCTCGAAGATGCTGCTGCGTTTTACGCTGCCGCCGCCGGTGACCAGCAGGGCGCGCTTACCCTGCTGGCGGGCGACCTCGCCCAGTCGGGCAAGGGTGCCGCTGCCGAAAATCAGATGGGTCGGGTTGTGGTATTCAAAGTTCATGGGGGTCTCCTGGGGCAGAACAAGTCGTTTTCGTTACGGTAACTTTAGGAAGCAACTGCCAGTCAGCGGTAGAACGTTCATCGCCTTATCTTGCCTATTTCTCCATTTCTGAGTTGTCTGGGTAGTGCACGAACCGCTCTCCTTATGTTTAGTGACAGGCGCCAGAAGCGGATAGCACAATTCTGTCCAATACTTGCCTGATCCTGCTTTAGAGTCGTGAGCGAGATTGGCGGTTGTCCCATGGCGATGCTAATCTCAAGCTTGAGAGGGTTCACCGCAGAGCGCTGTTATCAACCAGAATTCAATGAGTAACGATGTCATGTCCGAAGAAAAAGAGAGACGGGATCGACGCCTGGACAGCCCATTGAGCCTGGCCCAAAGAATCGATCGATGGACCGAGGGAAAGAATAGTCTGGAGACCCCCATTCACGGCCTCAATCTGCATCGCTGGGAAGCGCCCACCGAACCGGTGAGCTACATGCTGCCACCGAGCATTTGCCTAATCGGCCAGGGTCGAAAACGACTGTTTCTCGGTGAGGAGACCTATGTCTACGATACCCACCGGTTTCTCATAACCTCGGTGGAACTGCCGGTGGTGACTCAGGTGATGGAGGCGAGTCCCGGGCAACCTTACCTGGGTCTGACCCTGGAGCTCGATCTGCACCTGATTGCGCAGCTCATGGTCAGCAGTCGTATTCCGGCCCAGCGTGAAATGAAAAATGGTCTGGGTATCGCTGTGAGCGAACTGACCGAACCCTTGCTCGATGCCTTCAACCGCTTGATCGATCTTCTCGATGAGCCGGATGGCATACCCACTTTGGCGCCGCTCGTACAGCAGGAGATCTTTTACCGCCTGCTGATCGGTGAGCAGGGCCCGCGTCTGCGACATATCACCACCGCCGGTAATCACGGTTATCAGATCGCCCGGGCCATCGACTGGCTCAAGGCGAACTTTAATAAACCGATCAAGGTGGAGGATCTGGCCAGCAAGGCGGGTTTGTCCCTTTCCGCATTCCATAACCACTTTCGCGCCACCACCGCCATGAGTCCGCTGCAGTATCAAAAGCGCATGCGCCTGAACGAAGCGCGCCGTCTGATGCTGACGGAACACGTCGATGCCTCCAAAGCGGCCTTCGAAGTGGGTTACGAGAGCCCATCCCAGTTCAGTCGGGAGTACAGCCGTCAGTTTGGTGCGCCACCGATGCGTGACATCAGGAACCTGTTTCAGGATTCCGCCGGCTGAGTGAATTTCAACAGCCAGCTGGTGTTGTGGCCTAAACTAATCCGATATTTTAGGAGCAATCCCGGAATGATGTTCCCATTCTTACTGAATGGAACCCCGGCCCTGCAGACTACGTGAAGTGCCCTTGATGGCGCTGAAATTTTCACCACGAAGGACACGAAGAAAACGAAGGGTAGAATGTGATGAATACTCAAGTCGTTCCTTCGTGCGCTTCGTGTCCTTCGTGGTGAGATAGCTCGACCAGGCAAATCCAGATATTGGAGAGGACATCTTGATCACCGGTTATTCTCTCAAACACGAGGACAAGCAATGGAAAAGGACGCAGTACCGCCCGCCATCCTGGCTGAAGATATTCCGACCCGCACTCAGGTCAGCTTCTACCCGCAACCCTTCGCATCCCGCATGGGTGGCAGGGAGAAGCGTGTGCTGGGCGACTATTTCGGTCTGAAAAACTTTGGCATCAATCTCACCCGTCTGGCGCCGAAGGCAGTATCCGCCTTGCGTCATGCGCATTCCCGACAGGATGAGTTCATCTATGTGATTCAGGGTTGTCCGACACTCCAGTCGAATGCCGGGAAACAGCGCCTCTCTCCAGGTATGTGTGCCGGTATGCCTGCTGGGACCGGTAACGCCTGCAACCTGATCAACGAGACAGACGAAGCGGTGCTCTACCTGGAGATCGGTGACCGTACGCAGGGTGATGAAGTGGACTATCCTGATGATGACATCAAGGCGTTGTTTGAGGGAGGGCAGGTGGTTTTCACCCACAAGGACGGTACACCCTACTGACGGGGTATCCGGTCAGCGGCGATTAGGACGCTGACTGGTCAAACAACTGTCTGCATTCACTCTAATCCATGAAGGACTCAGTTGATTGATACCAGATCTTTTACTCCGGACTGAGTCGCATAGCTCGTTGCGCGTAGTCCTGGATTCCGTTGTATGCGGCTCCGCAAGGAGCCGCAAATCCAGTGGTTTTTGCAGTCAGTGTGAATGCTTGCGAGTCAATTCGCGAAGTTTCCGGGCAACTTGCACCTGTTTCGTCCTGGGTGCATTTTCCGTGGCGTCGATCGTGCTGATGGCAATGAAGCCGTTGGCAATCGCCTGTCCTTCGGAGTTCGGATCCGTATCGCCCGATTTGTCCTGACCCGGGAAGAAATTCAAACCATACAGCCCCATCTCTTCTGAGTAACCGTAATACGATCCGTAACCACCGGTGTTGAGGCTGTAGAAAAACCCTATTTTTCGTTAGAATCAAGGCATCACAATACTGGCATGGAGAATGGATGATGGCCCGTTACAAGG
>JBEVVH010000169.1:0-7581 GCA_040507245.1 Candidatus Thiodiazotropha sp. | reverse complement strand
GGGGCACTAATAGGCTGTCAAAGATCGAATCGATTTTGGTGGACTTGGATGTCCCAAAATCTTTCATGAGATCGAAGACTCGCTTGACCGTGGAAATCATTCCTGAACTGGCCTGGCAGGCCCGACACCGCCTCGAAGAGGAAGGTTACGGGAACATCCAGTATCGCATCGGCGACGGTTATTTCGGCTGGCCCGATGAGGCGCCGTTTGACGCAATCATGGTGACCGCCGCTGCCGAGGAAGTGCCACAGCCGCTGGTCGATCAATTGGCACCGGGAGGCCGGTTGGTACTACCCGTGGGCCGTCGTTACTACACCCAGGATCTCATTCTGCTGCACAAGGACCTGTCGGGCGAGGTACACCCTTCCAACCTGCTCCCGGTGAGTTTCGTGCCTCTGACCGGAGACCGGTAAGCAGGATTCATCCCTCGCGAGGGTCGGATATGTCGATGTCGCACCGGTCACGGGAGTTTCCGGGAAATCACCGCAGATGCGATTTTACGGTTCCGAGTATTGAATACCGCATCAATTCACGGGTGCCACGTCAGCATAGGGCGGCTTGGCCCATGGGGTTGCAATCGCAGTATTGCTGCCTGTATGATTCGCCTTCTTTCAGGCGCGTAGCTCAGTTGGTTAGAGCGCTACCTTGACATGGTAGAGGTCGTTGGTTCGACTCCAATCGCGCCTACCAAACACCTGAGAAAAGCACCCGTCTGAAACGGGTGCTTTTTTTTTGCGGATCCCAGGTCTGATGCCCAGCGCTGAATCCCTCTCTGTCATCGCGTCCTCCTTTTCCCTGATCAGCCTGGCCGAGATCGGTGATAAAAGTCAGTTGGTCTGTGTAACGCTGGCTGCCCGGCATCGGGGTTGGCCGGTCTTCTGGGGTGCGAGTCTCGCCTTCGTCCTGCTCAACGCCATGGCTGCGGGATTCGGCGCTGCGGTTGTAACCTGGTTGCCCGAAGCGCTCATGAGTCTGATTGTTTCGATCGTGTTTGCCCTGTTCGGATTCCAGGCATTGCGTTACCGACCGGAATCGGAAGCGTCGCTCACTGACGTGATTCCGGGGCGCCGACTGTTTCTCTCCACCCTGATGCTGATATTCGTCGCGGAATTTGGTGACAAGACACAGATTGCAGTGGCCGGTATGTCCGTCAACTGGCCACCGCTGATGGTCTGGCTGGGTGCGACCCTGGCGCTGATCGGGGTTACCGCATTGGGGGTGTTGCTGGGGAAGTCACTGGTTCAGCGACTCCCGGTGGCAACCATTCAGCGTCTCAGTGGTGGACTGTTTCTGGTATTCGCGGCGCTCGCCTTCTGGCATGCCATCCAGTGACGCCGTCGAGGCAAGCATATAAGAATCAGCCACCTCGCCAACCCAACCTGTAACGGGTTCAGGGAAACCGGATTCTCCAGGATTCAATCTGACCGCTGCCCCGGTTGCCCAGATCCCGGGCGCGCAATTGCCACACCCCTTGGGAGGGAAGATCGCCGAGATCAAGGGTGTAGCTTTCCAGCAGATCGACTCCCCAGCCGCCGAAGCCCTTCAGGTGATGTATGGCCCCGCTCGGGTCGATCAGATCCACAGCGAGTTCTCTGATGTAACTATGACGTATGGTGACGGTTACTGTGACTTGCCCGGCAGGACCGTCTCGATCGACCGTGATGGGACTCAGTGCGCCTTCCAGACTGCCATCCGGTATCGGGTAGCTTTGCAGGTTTTCGAAACTTGTACCCGGTTCAGGCAGCGGGCTCTCCAGTTGGTAGTCGGCCACCAGGGTCAGGTCTGCAAAATCCGCATAGGCGTTGAGCAGGATGAAATAGCGTCCCGGATTCACCGGTCGTATCACGCAGCTTTCATCATTGCCGTAGAGGTAGGGGCGACAGTCGAACAGATCGGTGGTTGGCGCCTCGGCGTAGCGTACATGCAGATCCGCATCACCGCTTCCTCCGTAACTGCGTATGCTCAGGCTGCTGGCATCAGCTGGTACATCGATGGCCAGTAACAGAGATTCACCGGTGTGTGCGGAGAGGCCGGTTTCGGGCACACCGTCGGCAAGCAGGATCAGGTCGGAGGTGGGGGGCTGCAGTGAAGCCAGGGTGGCTTGCGCATCCAGGATCCCGGAGCCGCACTGACTGCAGGGTGTGGCGTAGGCCCGGGCATTCTCAACCAGACGACGCTCGACTTCATCCGGAGTGATGTCCGGGGCGAGACCATACAGCAGTGCCGCGACACCACTGACATGTGGTGCGGCCATGCTGGTGCCGCTCATCAACCGGTAGCTGTCCTGGTTGGCGACGACGATGCCGTCATTGTGGGTCGACAGAATCTCTTCTCCCGGTGCCGCAAGGTCCACGGCATCCCCAAAGTTGGAAAACCCGCCAGGGCGCCCTCCCGGGTCGAAGCGGCCACGGCGATGACTCCGGGGCAGTTGGCGGGGGAGATGCCGGCGCTGTCCTGGGTTTCGTTGCCTGCCGCTGCCACGACACTGGCGCCTAGACTGCGGGCCGTGGCTATGGCTTCCAGCGCGGTTTGCGGACAGCTTTCCGAGTTACTCCCCAAGCTGAGGTTGATCACCTGGGCCGGATGGGGATTCACCGGCAGATCGGGCAGATGGGCACCGGCGGCCCAGGCTATCCCGTCCGCGATATCCGAGAGGTAGCCGCCGCAACGTCCCAACACGCGCACTGGGACCACCCGCGCTTTGTAGGCGATTCCCGCGACACCCAGGTTATTGTCGGTGATCGCAGCGATGGTGCCGGACACATGGGTGCCGTGCCAGCTGCTCAGGTAGCGTCCGCAGCTCGGGTCATAGTCTCCGGTATCGGTCGGATCCGGGTCGCGGCCATCGCCGTCATAAGCCACGTATTCATCACTGATCATGTCGTAGCCGGGCAACAGATTGGCGGACAGATCCGCATGCGGCAGATAGCCGGTATCCACCACTGCGGCCACCGCGCCTTCACCCTGGGCCTGGTCCCAGGCCTGGGGCAAGTGGATGCCACCCTCTGGTTCATAATAGTGCCACTGCTCCATGTATCGGGGGTCGTTCGGCGTGAACAGGGGGTACATCAGCAGGTCCGGTTCCGCATAGGCGATGCCCTCAACCTGGTTCAGGCTCTCCGCGACGGCTTCGATCTGCTCCAACGGCCGGGGTTCGCTGAGTTGAATCACGGTGGCGCCGCTGAAGGTCTGCCTCACGGGCACCGATTCGACACCGGTCATCTCACCGACCAGGCTGGCGGTGCTGTCAGGCAGTTCATTGCCGGCAGGGTCCGATGTGTACTTGATGATGATCCGGTCAGTGACGGGTGCGGCGTTCTCCAGGAACGGGAAAGAGGGGGTGGCGGCTATGCCGGGCGCAGAGAGGGCAATTCCCAGAATCAACAGTGACAAGCGGGTATAGCAGCGGATGCTTGGATTTTTCTTCATGATAACTCCATGTCATTACAATCCATAAGGTGGCCCGGGTCGGGGTCCGAAAAGTGTTTCTTGCAGTGTTATGATTTAAACCGCTGAGTTCGGGATGTTGGGGAATCCGCTTCGCGGAAGCGGTTTGGATATGAACTCCGTTAAATGTTTAAATCCTGATCTGTGAAAGCGATTGCAGAATTTACCGTGCGCGCAATTGTTGATGAGAATAGCATCTCGGAAATGGGAATAAAAATACTATTTTCTGGTGGGTTGGATGTCAGGAAAACTGAACGAGACTAAGCAGGGGAAGGGCTCCGTAGTTGATGTGTCCGGGGAGGAGCTCCGGGTTCCCTCAGGCATCCGCTTTGGCCGTGCCGTATGCGGTGACCTGGAACAGGCGGAGCAGCGGGAATGGTGGCTCAGCGACGGACAGGGAGGCTATGCAGGGGGTACCCTGGCGGGCAGTCTGACTCGGCGTTATCACGGATTGCTGATTTCCGCGGCTGCACCCGGCGAACAGCGGCTGCTGCTGGTGGCCAAGGCGGATGCCACCTTGGAGATCGCTGGACGCAGCTGGCCCTTGTTCACCAATCGATGGTACGGAAAAGTCATCGAACCCGCCGGTTATCGGCACTTGGAATATTTTCAGCTCCTGGGTCGCATGCCTTGCTGGCATTTTGCCTGTGATGAGTACTACCTGGAGATGCGGGTCTGGATGCCTGCGGAAGGCCGGACCACCTATGTGGCCTATCGCTACCGGGGGGGCTACGATGCATCTCAACCCGTGACCCTCTCGGTTAACCTGCTGACCAACCGCCGGGATCATCATGGCAACCAGCCGGTCAACGGAACCACCGCCCAGGTCAATGAGGACGAGGGACGCATCCGGGTCGAATGGCCCGAGGGTGAAGTGGTCCACATACAGACCACCCATGCCGGCTTTGAGCCCCAGCAACATTGGCATGAAGGATTTTTGCTGGCCCGTGAAACCGATCGTGGATTGCCTGATATCGACAACAATCTCTCCATCGGCCGCCTGGTGTACGCCCTGGAGTCCGGGCAATGGGCCGGCTTTGCGGTCACCCTCGACGAGGATCATGCGTTTGACCTCGAATCCTCCATGCAGGCCTTCCTTCAGGGTGAGGCGCGCTTGAGCAACCCCTCGGATCAACCGGCGTTTGAACGGGCCCCGGATTGGGTGCGTCAGTTGCTGCTGGCGGCACATGCCTTTCCGATCCAGCGCCCGTTGCCGGGTCATGCCAACCGGGCTTCGGTGATCGCCGGCTATCCCTGGTTTGCCGATTGGGGACGGGATACCATGATCGCGCTGCCCGGCCTGACCCTGATCAGTGGTCAGCTGGAGCAGGCCCGCGCGATCCTCATGAGCTATGCGGAACTGGTGGATGGAGGGCAGCTTCCCAATCGGCTGGGTCAGGCAGGGGAAGACACAGCCTACAACAGCGTGGATGCCGCCCTGTGGTACTTCGAGGCATGGCGCGCCTATCTGGAAGCCCGGGATGATGCGAATGCGTTGCAGCAGGTCTACCCGGTTTTGCAAGCGATTGTCCAGGCCTACTCCCAGGGCACCCGCTACGGCATCGGCATGGATCCCCGGGATGGTTTGCTGCATGCCGGGGTGCCGGGAACCCAGCTTACCTGGATGGATGCCAAGGTGGGGAACTGGGTGGTCACGCCGCGCATCGGCAAGCCTGTGGAGGTGAATGCACTGTGGTATCACGCCCTGAAGTGCATGCAGGCGTTTGCCCAGCGTCTCAACCAGCCCGACGAGGAGTACCGGGACCTCGCAGAGCAGGTGTGCAGCGGATTTCAACGCTTCCGGCGGGATGGGGATGGGGCGCTGTTCGATGTGCTCGATACACCCTCCGGTGATGACCCGAGGCTGCGTTCCAACCAGATCCTCGCGCTCAGTCTGGAGTATTCTCCGCTGGACCCGGGACACTGGCCCGGGGTACTCAGTGCGTGTGGTCACGAGCTGCTCACTTCCTATGGACTGCGTTCCCTGAGTCCTCGGGACAAGGATTACCGGCATCACTATCAGGGTGGTGTGGCCGACCGTGATGGAGCCTATCACCAGGGTACGGTCTGGGCCTGGTTGCTGGGTCATTACGCCTGGGCGGAGTACCGGGTGAGCAGCGATGCCCACTTGGCATTGCGGCGCCTGGAGCCCCTCGCGGATCATTTGCAGCATGTGGGCCTCGGAACGATCAGCGAGATTTTCGATGCCGACCCTCCGCACCGACCGAGAGGGGCGCCTGCCCAGGCCTGGTCAGTGGCCTGTACCCTACAGACCTGGGTGCGCCTGCAAAGGATCATTCAGTCCGAACGGCAGTCACTCAAGTGAGCCAGATTCACCCCCAAATGCCCGGCGAAGAGCGCAGGCGTCTGGAGCAGCAGTCCAGCGGAAGCGCAAACTGGCGGCTGTGGGGCCCCTATCTGGCGGAACGGGCCTGGGGTACGGTGCGGGAGGATTACAGTCCGGACGGTACGGCGTGGGAGTACTTCGACCATGACCAGGCACGCTCGAGGACCTATCGCTGGAGCGAGGACGGGCTGGGGGGGCTGTGCGATGAACAGCAGCGCCTGTGTTTCGCCCTTGCCCTGTGGAACGGGCAGGATCCCTATCTCAAGGAGCGTGCCTTTGGTCTCACCGGTAATCAGGGCAATCGGGGCGAGGACGTCAAGGAGTACTATTTCTACACCGATGCGACCCCGAGCCATAGCTGGCTGCGCTACCTCTACAAATATCCCCAGATGGCCTATCCCTACCAACTTCTGGTGGATGAGAACCGGCAGCGGGGACGCACTGATCCGCCTTTCAATTTGCTCGACAGCGGGGTGTTCGATAAACGCCGCTATTGGGATGTGGATGTCTGCTACGCCAAGGCGGCGCCGGATCGGATCAAGATCCGCATTCGGGTATGTAATTGCGGCGACCGGCTCGCGGAACTGGAACTGATTCCGCAACTCTGGTTCCGTAACACCTGGTCGTGGAATCCGGATGAGCAACCGGCCAAGCCACAACTTTCACGGGTCGACCCTTCCGCCGGAGCCCACTGGAGCGTGCGTGCCGATCACCCGGAGTTAGGGACCTATCACCTCTACGGGGAACAGCAGGCGGAGTTGCTGTTCACGGAAAACGAAACCAACACCCAAAGGTTGTGGGGGCTGCCCGCCGCAACGTCCTACGTCAAGGACGGCTTTCACCGTTACATCGTTTCCGGGGAAACCGATGCGGTAAATCCCCACTCGAACGGAACCAAGTTCGGTGCCCGATACCGCTTGAAGATCGCACCGGGGGAAACCCATCAGGTCGACCTGGTGCTCAGCGGAGTCGCTCTGGAACGACCGTTTGCGGAAATCGAACGGGTACTGGCATTGCGCCGTTCCGAGGCGGACATGTTCTATGATGATCTGCTCCCGGAGGCGGGTCTCGAAGATCACCGGATCATGCGCCAGGCCCTGGCGGGGATGATCTGGAACAAGCAGTATTTTCACTATGACGTACTGCAGTGGCTGAACGGGGATCGGCATGCGCAGCTCGAGCAGCGTAAATCCGGACGTAATGCACAATGGCGACACCTGAATGCCGCGGATGTGCTGAGCATGCCAGGACACCTGGGAATACCCCTGGTTCGCCGCCTGGGATCTGGCCTTCCATGCCGTGGCCTTGGCCCTGGTCGATGTGGATTTCGCCAAGCGGCAGCTGGAGCTGCTGCTGGGGGAAAACTACCTGCATCCGAATGGACAGATACCGGCCTACGAATGGTCTTTCAGTGATGTGAATCCACCGGTGCACGCCTGGGCAGCGCTGAAGATGTTCCGCGCGGAGCGGATGCAGACGGGGCAGGGCGATCGGCGCTTCCTGCAACGGGTGTTCCACAAACTCCTGCTCAACTACGCCTGGTGGATCAACCGCAAGGACCGCTTCGGCCAGAACCTGTTCGAAGGGGGGTTTCTCGGACTCGACAACATATCCGTGTATGACCGATCCAAACCCCTGCCTCCCGGGTACGCCCTGAAACAGGCGGATGCCACCGGCTGGATGGCCATGTTCGCCCTCAACCGCTGCCAGCCAGGGAAAGCGAAGCGAAGGCTGGTAGTCCCCGGTAGTCGCGAGGCGATACTGGAAACCCGACGAGCCGTAGGCGC
>JBEVVH010000168.1:0-7716 GCA_040507245.1 Candidatus Thiodiazotropha sp. | reverse complement strand
GGCGCCTACGGCTCGTCGGGTTTCCAGTATCGCCTCGCGACTACCGGGGACTACCAGCCTTCGCTTCGCTTTCCCTGGCTGGCAGCGGAGGATCCTCACTTCCGCAGGTCCGGATTCAACCCCCCGCCAATCGTTTCCTCATTCAAGTTTCCCGCGTTTCCAAATCCCTGTGACGCCTGGCCTGTCCGTGGTTTGCCATCAGCAGACCGAATAACCCCTGTTAAACAGATCAATATGTATTCGATATGGATAGCCCGGATGCAGCGCAGCGGAATCCGGGAAGGTCGCGGCTCCGAATCGTCCCGGGTTACGCTTTGCTTCACACGGGCTACGGGTACAGGAAACTTTTACAGTGGCACGTACTCACTGTTGAGTGTGTGGCCGGATGTCGTCGATCCTATTGGGGTGTTCTGGGCATACCGCGTTCAGGCCTGGACATGGGTGGTTGATCGATCACATAGCCGGCACCGGAGTGAAGATTGGCGGGTCGTGCGAAATCGGGAAAATCGGGATTGCGCCAGCCCGGTTCGGCGAGTTTCTGCTCGGGGGGCTTGATGCGTGATACGTAGTCGAGCACCGCACGAATATCCCGGTGGGTGAAGCCGTGTATCTGTTTGACCATTTTACGGTCAGCATTTCTTCGCCGTTCGCTCTTGATCCATTCGAACTGGCGCAGCAGGTAACGATAGTGCTGACCATAGATCACCGGGATGTGATCCTGCATGTTGCCTTCGCCATGATCTCCATGGCATTCGGTACAATTGTCCTTGTACAACTGTTCCCCCCACTCAAGATCGATACCCGGTCCAACACCATTGTGGGGCGTCATGGGTAGGCTCGCGATGTAGGCGGTGACATCGGCAATCTCCTGAATGCCGCCCAGGAGTTGCGGCGAAGTAAATGGGAGCATGGTGGGATTGTCCCGGTTGCGGGCGCGAATATCGGCCAGCTGCTTGATCAGCACCGTACGCAATTGCCCGGCCAGTTGCGGATAGGCGCCGCTTTCCAGGCCCCATCCTTCCGGTGTATGACAGACCGCGCAGATGCGGTAGACCTTTTTACCGTTCTCGAGATTGGGCGTGAGCTTCATCGCCTCCTCGTATTCTCGCATCGCGTCCTCTGCCGGTGTGGCCAGCACGATGCCGGAAATCAGAAGTCCCAGCAGGAAAAACGCCAAAATCGACTTGTTCATTCACTCTCCCGAGACTCGCGTCGTATGAGTAATCGTGATGTCTTGAAAGCTGACTGACAGTCCAACTGATATCTGTCATCGCATGTGGGCCTTCCGTTGGACACAGGGCGTTGCGCTCTTCAACTCTCTGATGCCGTGCCTTTTGAGTTGCAGCAACCGTTCAGACGAGTACTCACCGGACGGTTCGACGGGGGTCCGGCTCGCTCAGTCTCACGCCATGATTATCTTCATTCCATTACTGTTTAATATAGCGACGCCACCGGCGTCAGACAAATAAAAAACCCACGTCAGATGTCGTGGGTTTACAGGTCCATAGCGGTGTCGCGATGATCCCCTGAAAGGATCAGCTTTTACACATGTTTTGCGCCAGATTCTCCTGGAAGATCGCCTTGTGGATATCACCCAGACTGAGCATGCCGATCAACTGGTCGCCTTCGGCCACCGGAATACGACGAAACTTATGGCGCACCATGATGGTGGCCGCACGCAGTATGTGCATATCAGGCCGAACACTGATGACGCTGTGACTCATCAGGTCCGCGACCTTGAGATTCACCACATCTTTGTACTGCATCATCATCCGATCATAATCCGGCGAGGACATGCCGTCCATCACCTCCTCCAGGGTCGGAAACATGCGATGCAGAACATCCTTTTCAGCGATGATGCCCACCAGCTTGCCATCCTGTTCAACCGGCAGACCGCTGTATCGGAACAGACACATCAGTGAGACCACTTCCAAGAGCTTGGTTTCCGGGCTCACCGTCTTCGGTGATTTTGACATGATTTCGCTTACCAGCATCGAAACAACTCCTCATCTATTGTTCTGTTGAATAATCGTTATTTTTTTAGTTTGGCGGGATGCCCCATTGATAGGATCCACAAGCATTCCCGGTACCCTCCCGATGACCGGTCCCACCTTGCCTGATCGGACCATTGCACCACCTGTCGCGGGCTGCGGGTCGGATACGGTCCCTGTCATGGATACACCACCCACAATACGCATTCTGTTGCAGGACGCCAAGAATTTTTGGCCCCAAGCCCTTGAAGTTGCTTGAAAGAGTCAGCCAGCCACTGGTTCACCGCCAGAACGGTTTGGGAAAACCCGCAGTTCCCCATTAGCGGGTTCAAACATCCAGGCGCCAACCATTCTCCTGCCCGCGCGGGGAACTCACGAAAGGAATCGTATTCCCATAAATAATTTGAATGAAATGAGAACCCCAAATACCCACACCAGCACCACACAAGTGAGCACTTCAAAAGCGATCCACTAACTCGATGATTTATCGGTAAAAGACCGATTTTACCCAGAACTTATCCACAAACCTCGCATAGTTCAGACAAGCTTTTCCACAAGTTCATACACAATATCTTGTGGTTGACATGATTCAGATCGGATATATATTGTGTTTACTGGTTTTGGAGGAACGATTATTCACCCTCCCACCACAAATCATCGACGTTCGGGACAACAACCGGCGCAGCGGGCAAAAGAGCCGCACACAAAGACCGGCGAGACCCTGTGTCCCCGGCGTACACGACCTTATCGTCAACCAGTTTAAACGTAACCAGCCCGGCGGATTTTCGCCATCCCGGATGGCGAGCTGTGGACAGAACAGAATTCAGGAGCAGATATGGCGACCCATGCAGCCGATACCGAAACTTCCGTTGTAAAGACCCAACCACCCGTGGCAGCCGAGAGTGCCGCCCAGGCCACTTCCAACCCTTACAGCGGTTTTCAGGTTATACGGCGTAACGGCAAGGTCACCCATTTCGATCCCAGTAAGATCAGCGTCGCTCTGACCAAGGCCTTTCTTGCGGTCGAGGGCGGCAGCGCCGCCGCCTCGAGCCGTATCCACGACACCGTGCGGGACCTGACCGAGCAGGCAGTGAGCGCCCTGACCCGGCGCCTGTCCGAGGGCGGCACCGTGCACATCGAGGATATCCAGGACCAGGTGGAGCTGCAGCTGATGCGTTCCGGCGAACACAAGGTCGCCCGCGCCTACGTGCTGTATCGGGAACGCCAGGCCCAGAAACGCGCTGAAGAGGCCGCCAAGCGCGCCGAGATCGAAGGCATTCCTGAAAAGCACCGGGTCAATGTCACCCTTGCCGACGGCACCACCCGGCCCCTCGATACCGATCGCCTGCAGGCCCTGGTGCAGGAGGCCTGCAACGGCCTGGATGAGGTCGATACCCAGCGCATTCTGACCGATGCCTGCCGCAACCTGTTCGACGGGGTCAAGGAGAGCGATGTCTCCCAGGCCCTGGTTATGAGCGCCCGCACCCTGATCGACCAGGAGCCCAACTACGCCCAGGTAGCCGCGCGTCTGTTGCTCGACATCCTGCGACGCGAGGCCCTCGATTTCCTCGCCCTGGACACCCAGGTGAGCACCCAGGCCGAGATGGGAGAACGCTACGGCGAGTATTTCCAGAGCTACATCAAGCAGGCCGTGGAGCTGGAACTGCTCGACCCGCACCTGGCCCAGTATGATCTGGAGCGTCTCAGCGCCGCGATCCAGCCCCAGCGTGATCTGCAGTTCACCTACCTGGGCCTGCAGACCCTCTACGACCGTTACTTCATCCATTGCGAGCGGGGCACCCGCTTCGAACTGCCCCAGGCCTTCTTCATGCGCGTATCCATGGGTCTGGCGATCAACGAGATCGACCGGGAGAACCGTGCCATCGAGTTCTACAACCTGCTGTCGTCCTTTGACTTCATGAGTTCCACCCCGACCCTATTCAACTCCGGCACCCTGCGTCCGCAGCTCTCCAGCTGCTACCTGACCACCGTGCCCGACGACCTGGACGGCATCTACAGCAGCATCCGCGATAACGCCCTGCTGTCCAAATTCGCCGGCGGCCTGGGCAACGATTGGACCCGGGTCCGCGGCCTCGGCGCGCATATCAAAGGCACCAATGGCAAGTCCCAGGGTGTGGTGCCGTTCCTCAAAGTGGCCAACGACACCGCTGTGGCGGTGAACCAGGGCGGCAAGCGCAAAGGTGCGGTATGCGCCTACCTGGAGACCTGGCACATCGATATCGAGGAGTTCCTGGAGCTGCGCAAGAACACCGGCGACGAGCGCCGCCGCACCCACGACATGAACACCGCCAACTGGATACCCGACCTGTTCATGAAACGGGTGGCCGAAGAGAAAGAGTGGACCCTGTTCTCCCCCAACGAGACCCCGGACCTCCACGACCTCACCGGTGCGGCCTTCGAGCAGGCCTACCTGGCCTATGAAGAGAAAGCGGCCCGGGGCGATATCGATGTCTATAAGAAGGTCAAGGCCCTGGACCTGTGGCGTAAGATGCTCGGTCTGCTGTTTGAGACCGGCCATCCCTGGATCACCTTCAAGGATCCCTGCAACCTGCGCTACACCAACCAGCACCTGGGTGTGGTGCACAGCTCCAACCTGTGTACCGAAATCACCCTGCATACCAATGATACCGAGATCGCGGTGTGCAACCTGGGTTCGGTCAACATCACCGCTCATACCACCGAGCAGGGTCTCGACCGGGCCAAGCTGGAGAAGACGGTGACCACCGCGATGCGCATGCTCGACAACGTCATCGACTACAACTACTACAGCGTGCCCCAGGCGCGTAACTCCAACCTGCGCCATCGTCCGGTGGGACTGGGCATCATGGGCTTCCAGGATGCGCTCTACAAACAGCGTCTGGCCTACACCTCCGAAGAGGCCCTGGAATTCGCCGACCGCTCCATGGAGGCGGTGAGTTACTACGCCATCCAGGCCTCTTCCGACCTGGCGGCGGAGCGCGGCCGTTACTCCTCCTATGAAGGTTCCCTGTGGAGTCAGGGCATCCTGCCCATCGATTCGCTGAAACTGTTGAAGGCGGAACGCGGCGACTATCTGCAGATGGATGAGAGTCAAAGCCTCGACTGGGATGCCCTGCGTGAAAAGGTCCGTCTACAGGGCATGCGCAACTCCAACACCATGGCAATCGCGCCCACCGCCACCATCTCCAACATCTGTGGTGTCAGCCAGTCGATCGAGCCGACCTACCAGAACCTGTTCGTAAAATCGAACCTCTCCGGGGAGTTCACCGTAATCAACCCTTACATGGTTCACGACTTGAAGAAACAGGGCCTGTGGGACGAGGTGATGATCAACGACCTCAAGTACTACGACGGCTCCCTGCAGCCCATCGACCGTATCCCGGAAGAGATCAAGGCGATCTACGCCACCGCCTTCGAGATCGATCCCCGCTGGCTGGTGGAAGCCGGCTCCCGGCGTCAGAAGTGGATCGACCAGGGCCAGTCGCTCAACCTCTACATGGCCGAGCCCTCCGGCAAGAAGCTGGACAACCTTTACAAGCTGGCCTGGGTGCGCGGCCTCAAGACCACCTACTATCTGCGCTCCATGGGCGCGACCGGCGCCGAGAAGACCTCGGTGAAACAGCGCGGCGGCAACGGCGTCGACCTGATCGGCGCGGGCAGTGGCAGTGACGCGCCCAAGGCCTGCTCGATTCTCGACCCGGATTGCGAGGCCTGCCAGTAAGCCCTGGCCGCAACCGCCTGCTAACCATCGGATGATAAGAAAGAGGACATCAACATGCTGAACTGGGACGATCCCCTTGCCAAACCCGCTCTGAAGGAGACCACCCCGGCCGCATCCCGTGCCGAGACCCAGCCGGCCCATCCCCACGTCGTTGAGGAAGCCGCGCAGACCTATCAGAAGACGGATACCGCCGAAGCGCCGATCAGCACTGCCGGCATGAAGCCGATCAACCCGGAAGACAAACGGGTGATCAACGGCATGACCGACATCAACCAACTGGCGCCGTTCAAGTATCCCTGGGCCTGGGAATACTTCCTCAATGCCAACAAGAACCACTGGACGCCGCTGGACATCAACATGGCGCAGGACGTCCACGACTATCAGCGCAAGCTGACCCTCGAGGAGCGTCACGTCTATGAGAACGTGCTCTCCTATCTGACCACCTCCGATATCCTGGCGATGCGCAACATCGGCCTGGCGGTGATGGAGAAAATGTCCGCCCCGGAACTGCAGATCTATCAGGCACGTCAGGTCTACGAGGAGTCCCTGCACACCTGGACCTACCAGCACTGTATCGAGACCATCGGCCTGGATCAGGGGGAGATCTACAACCGCTACCGGGTGGTGCCGGAGATCAACCGCAAGATCCAGATCACCAACCGCCGGCTCTCCTCCATCCTGCGCGCCGACATCGACCTGCGCGACCCGGACGAGTTGCAGAACTTTGTCATGGCCTACACCTTCTTCGCCGCAATCTTCGAAGGCTGCTGGTTCTACAACGGCTTCAGCCCGATCTTCGCCCTGCAGCGCCGGGGCCTGATGAAGGGCACCGCCGAGCAGCTGCAGTACATCATGCGCGACGAAGTGCTGCACGCCTCCTTCGGCATCCGCGTGGTCAAACAGATTCTCCATGAAGAGAAGATCGCCCTGGACAAGAAGGCGCTGCGGGAGATGTGGGACGAGGCAGAAGCCGCCGAGGAGGGCTACGCCAGTTATATCCTCCGCGATCCGATTCTCGGTTACTCGAAAGAGGATCACATCGGCCAGTTCCGCTTCACCGCGAACCGCCGTGCGCTGCAACTGGGCATTGACGAGCCTTTCCCGGGCGCCGAGGCCACCCTGCCCTGGCTGGACGAACAGGCCCATATGCGCAAGGAGAAAAATTTCTTTGAAACCCGGGTGACGGAGTATCAGACCGGTGGCGCTTTGAAATGGGACTGAATTGAATAGTTTTAAGTTATGAGGTTTTAGTTTTGAATTGTTTGTGTTCGCTTTGCTCACGCTTTTTTAGAAAACCCGAGCGAAGCAAGCACATCAATTCAAAATTCATAATCCAGAATTCACAATTATTTGGAGACAAATAATGCACTGTTCTCACTGCAAATCACTGATGGCGGAACTGGGTGTTCAACGGGACAACCGCACCGAACAGACACGCTATGAGTGCCCCGTGTGCCAGCGAACGGAATTGGTTACCCGGAATTTGGTGCATTGGCGAAATGATTTGGCGGTTCCCAGTTGTAAAGTTTGTGGACGCGTGTTACGGCACGTATAACGACCGAATATCTGCTCATTCCGATGCTTCAATCTGATGAGATCGTTGCCGAAACCGAACCACCGAGACATATCAGGCGGTCAGTTAACTGCTTTCGAAGGAGTGAAATGAAAAAACTGTTCGTAATTGGCTTATCTCTGCTTATGGCTCTGGTCGTGAGCAATCTGTCCTATGCGAAAGACAGCAAAGAAAGGGATTTACCACCAGGATTACAAAAGAAAGCCGAGCGAGGTGAACGCCTGCCGCCCGGATGGCAAAAAAAACTGGCCGTCGGTGATGTTCTGGAAGAAGACATCTATGAGCATGGGAAAATCATTGCCACCGACGGCAAGGGACTGGTAACCATCAGCATAGAAGGCAAGTTATTAACCCGGCAATAAAATACATCTGCTACGCGGCATAAGAAATCTTCTCGTGATTGAAGTATTTTGCAACTCGCTTTGGTTTCT
>JBEVVH010000167.1:0-7733 GCA_040507245.1 Candidatus Thiodiazotropha sp. | reverse complement strand
TCACATATGCGTATGCTACAAAAGAAACCAAAGCGCGTTGCAAAATACTTCAATCACGAGAAGATTTCTTATGCCGCGTAGCAGATGTATTATATTGCCGGGTTAATAATAGTCCCGGATCACTACAAGCAAGCGAGGAATCAGGGCAAGGAAATAACCAATCAGTCTGCACAATAAAAATAAAAAAAGGGGCACCGTAGGTGCCCCATAAAATCCGGTAGAGAACTACCGGGGGAGGATCATTCGTTAAATCTATTTGACCCGGTCATCGAGCCAGCGGCCGATCGCGGGGGGCACCTCTTTCTGCGCCTTGCCACTCACGTAAATGCCGATATGGCCGCCCGGGAAGGAGAGTTCCGTGTAGTCTTTTGAACCGGTCAGTCCACGCAGGGCCCGTGAGGCATCCGGCGGCACCAGGTGGTCCTGCTCCGCATAGATGTTGAGTATCGGACAGGTGATGTTGTTCAGATCGATCTGACGTTTGCCGATCTTCACGCCGCCTTCCAGAAAACCGTTTTTCTGATAGAAATCCTTGATGAACTGGCGGAAGGTTTCGCCGGCCTGGTCGGGGCTGTCGAAAATCCACTTCTCCATACGCAGGAAGTTCTTCAGCTTGTCCTCGTCTTCCAGCACGTCCACCATGCTCAGGTACTTCTGGCCGGTGAGGCTGAAGGGTTTGAGCGACAGGAAGGTCCAGTTCAGCAGTTCTCCCGGCACATTGCCCAGGGTATCGATCAGCAGATCGACATCCATGTGCTGCACCCAGGCGGAGAGCATGTTGTCCGGGGTCTTGAAATCAACCGGGGTCACCATGGTGACCAGGTTCTTGACCTTGTCCGGGTGCATGGAGCTGTAGCACAGGCTGAATGCGCCGCCCTGACAGATACCCAGCAGGTTGATCTTGTCCAGTTTGTGGCGTTTGCGGATCACGTCCACACAACGGTCCAGATAGCCGTTGATATAGTCGTCCATGGTCAGGGAACGGTCCGCCTCATCCGGGTAGCCCCAGTCCACCAGGTAGACATCCTGACCCGCTGCCAGCAGGTTACGAATGGTGGAGCGGTTCTCCTGCAGATCGGTCATGTAGGGCCGATTCACCAGAGCATAGACCACCAGTGTCGGGATCGGACTCTGTACCACGTCCGCAGGCGACTCGTAGCGATAGAGACTCAGTTTATCCTCGGCGTATACCTCCACCTTGGGGGTCACGCCGGTGTCGATCTTCTCTGCGTTCAGCAGATTTTCGACACCTTTGCCCAGTTTACGACTGTAGTCGAATACTTCTTCGGCCAGGCGATCCGGCCGCATGTTGAATGGTTGCACGTCGGTTCTCCTCGTTTCCGTTCCAATCAGTCGCTGCTACGCGCCTGTTTCTTTACGGCCTGTTTTTTCACGCTGACTTTTTTCTTCGGGGTGGCGGATGCGGTTGGGGCGGCCGCCGCTTCGGTCTGCTTGGGCAGACTGGACATCTGTGAGCGAAGCGCGAGCATCTGCTCTTTCAGATCCTCGATTTCAACACGCATGGACTTGGCTTCGCGACGGGACTCCTGCAAACGGTCCTGCAGGGTACGCAGTTCTCGCCGGGTCGGCATGTTCAGACCACCCAGGGTTTCGTCCACCACGTGGCCGAGACGCTGTTTCAGCTTCATCAGACTGTTGACCAGGGTGCCGTGAATACGTGCGTATTCCGGAGTCATCACCTGCTCACCATAAACCTCTTCGCTGCTGCTAACCCACAGGTCGTAGAGTCCGCGCGCGGTGTCGATCTGTGCGCCTTCTTCTGATACCTCGGTGATTTTGTCGCGCAAACGGTTGGCCGCCGGCAACCCGAGGTTGGAGAAGAAATTGGTGTATTCACCCAAGGCGCGCTGATACTGAATTACGGAATTCATCAGCTTCTTGTACTGGCCTTCCTCCTCGCGCATGTAACCCAGTCCCGGGGCGCTGAGGAATCGTTCCAGACCCATACCATCCTGGTTGGGCATGTTGCGCAGCAGGTCGCCCGGCATCAGCGAAAGTGAGGAAACCATCCGCTGCCAGTTGTCCATCGGCATCTCCCAGAAGGCCATCATCTTATGCATGGCATCGTCGCCGGCGGTCTCGGTGCCGCTGGAAAACAGGTTCTGCAGATCTTTGGCGGTGCGGTTGGCAGTCTCCAGCCAGTGGGACGAATCCTGGGCATTGCTGTAGTAGTCTTTCGCGAGGCGGAAGTAGCTCTGGGTCTGATTGAGCATCTTGCCCATAAAATCGCGGGACATGTCATTGGCCGAGGGGGAAACCGCCTGCCACCAGTGCTCCATGGCACTCTCAATGGGCGATTTCTTGGGAATGTCCATCCCCATCGCCTTGCGACTCATCTCTGTCCAGTTGTCCCAGTACTTCTGCTGGGTTTTCATCCAGTCCTCGTTCCAGAAAGCAGATTCACTCATGGTTTGGCCCTGTCGTTCAATCGATGTAACCTGTTGCCGTTCCCCGCCGATATGAATACTGTTTGGCATCAGGGTTCGGTTGTTTCGTGTGCTGGTAGCGTCATTCGCCACGAAACACAGCATCTCGTTCCGTGGGTCTGTATTTAAGCTAGCAATAAAATTTGTGCGCTGCAACATTTTTTGTTACAACACATCCTGTCGACTTGAGCAGGCTGTGAAAATTCAACCCGATCAGCCAGATTTCCGGGTGAACACTGAGCAGTAATCAGGCACCCTTGTTTCGTTGCCAGGCTGAGGGAACGGGTACCACCGAACAGAGCCCCCTCGAACAAGAACGGGGACGATGCGTCCGCAGACAGCAACCATCATGGCCTTGTCGTAACGGTCCCTGCCGGGGACAGAAATTCAAACAAACACACAATGAGAGGATTATTCAAGGTGAGTGAGAACATCGTTATCGTAGCCGCTGTGCGTAGCGCCATTGGTACTTTTGGCGGAAGTCTGGCCAGTATTCCCGGGCATCAACTTGGCGCAACCATCATCAAGGGTCTGCTGGAGCGCACCGGGGTCAAACCCGAACAGGTGGATGAGGTCATCTTGGGCCAGGTGCTGACCGCCGCGACCGGACAAAACCCGGCCCGCCAGGCCAGCATCGCCGCAGGTCTGCCGGTTGAAACCCCGGCCATGACCATCAACAAGGTTTGCGGAAGCGGTCTGAAGGCCGTGCATCTGGCCATGCAGGCGGTGGCCTGCGGTGATGCCGAAGTCGTGATTGCCGGTGGTCAGGAGAGTATGAGTCTGGCGCCCCACGCCCTGCCGAACTCCCGCAACGGCAGCAAGATGGGCGATTGGAAAATGGTCGACACGATGATCGTCGACGGCCTGTGGGATGCCTTCAACAACTACCACATGGGCACCACCGCGCAGAACATCGCCGACAAATTCGGCTTCACTCGCGAGTCCCAGGACGAATTTGCCGCCGCATCCCAGCAGAAGGCCGAGGCGGCTTTGAACGCAGATGTGTTCCAGGATGAGATCGTGCCGATCGAAATTCCCCAGCGCAAAGGCGATCCCCTGATCTTCAAGAAAGACGAATTCCCCCGTCCCGGCACCACCGCGGAGAGCCTGGGCAAGCTGCGCCCCGCCTTCTCCAAGGACGGCAGCATCACTGCCGGCAATGCCTCGGGACTGAATGACGGCGCCGCAGCGGTCATGGTCATGACCGAAAGCAAGGCCAAGGCCCTGGGTCTGGAACCCCTGGCGCGGATCGCAGCCTTCTCCTCGGCGGGTGTCGATCCCGCCATCATGGGCACAGGCCCAATACCCGCGTCCACCAAATGTCTGGAAAAGGCAGGCTGGCAGGTCGGTGACCTGGACCTGGTCGAGGCCAATGAGGCATTCGCCGCTCAGGCCATGTGCGTCAACCAGGAGATGGGATGGGACATGAGCAAGGTGAAT
This sequence comes from Candidatus Thiodiazotropha sp., assembly GCA_040507245.1. Lineage (GTDB taxonomy): Bacteria > Pseudomonadota > Gammaproteobacteria > Chromatiales > Chromatiaceae > Thiodiazotropha. Next base: position 3,846 of record JBEVVH010000167.1, on the reverse strand, counting down.
GTGCACGGTGGCGCCATTGCCCTGGGTCACCCGATCGGCGCCTCCGGTTGCCGTGTACTGGTGACCCTGCTGCATGAAATGAAACGCCGGGATTGCAAAAATGGCCTTGCGACCCTGTGTATCGGTGGCGGTCAGGGCGTGGCCATGGCGGTCGAGCGGAGCTGATTTTCAGCTCCAAACAGCCCGATTGTCATCTGAGCGGATCCGCTCAGATTTCTGCCCCTTACCCACCCGTCTGCTACGCCCTGGTTGGCAAAAACTACCTCTTGAACAGGGACTTTTAGTATCATGGCGAATGGATGTCCCGATAACAGTACCAGTGCCATGTCAGAACGACTCATAAAAAAATATCCCAACCGCCGCCTTTACGACACCGAACAGAGCAAATACATCACCCTGACACAGCTGCGTCAGTTGATCATAGGTGGCGAGATGATCAAGGTCATCGACTCCACCTCAGAAGAGGACATCACCCGCACCATCCTCCTGCAGATCATCCTGGAGACCGAATCGGGCGGCACACCCCTGTTCACCACGGACATGCTCTCGCAGATCATTCGCTTTTACGGCGGCGCCCTGCAGGGCATCTTCGGCAACTACCTGGAACAGAGCCTCAGCCTGTTCACCGCCCAGCAGGAGCAGTTCCGTAAGAACCTCGGCGAAGACCCCTTTACCCAGATGGCGAATCTGGCGCAGAACAACATGAAGATGTGGACCAACCTGCAGAAGGAGTTTTTCAGCGCCACCGGGTTCAGTGGCAAAAAAGAGGACAAATAACGCATCCTCCTCGCGCACAGGACAGATTCACTGTTCACGCCTGATTTTTTTCATGTCTGATGAAAGAAAAATGCGATCAAATCATTTCAGCCTGAGAGGCTGACCATCAACAAGAACAATATTATCGATAAAATACAATAGGTTATATTTTTCTCTCCCACTCACAACCGATTTAAAAATATTTTGTGCGCCGCATAAATTTCTCTTGACAACCCCCCGCTCCTGACATATGCTGCACTGCAACAATGCTGCATCGCACAATCCCCCTAAACAGGAGCACTATCATGGCAAACGCAAAAGAAAGTATCGAAATGATGAACGAGTTCAACACCTCCGGTTACGACAGTTTCCGTCAGCTGACCGACATCGGTCTGAAGACCTGGAACTACGTGATGGACGCTCAGCTGAGCACCCTGAACAGCGTGATGAACACCGGTATGGAACAGTTCAAACTGATGACCGAGTCCAAGGACTATCACACCGCTCTGCGCGGTCAGATGGACCTCAGCCGCAAGCTGGGCGAAGACCTGATGAGCAAGACCCGCGAAGTCATCGAGCAGGGTCAGAAGACCGGTGAAGAGTACCGTGGCTGGTATGAGACCAACATGGCCTCCATCAACGAGAAGATCAACAAAGTTGCCGAAAAGGCCGCTTGATCCGCTCATTCGGAACAACATAAAACCGGCGCGAGCCGGTTTTATGTTTTCCAAGCACGCAGATGCGTGACAGCCTGACAAGGCACGCGTCTTCGCCTGACTTGATTTTCAGTTTCAAACAGCCGGGCCATTCACCCGGGGTAACATGAGGAAGTAAATCGCATGAGTTGTAATGACAAGCTCGCAGTCGTCACCGGTGGTATGGGTGGAATCGGTACCGCAATCTGTTTGCGTCTAGCTCAGGAAGGCGCCAAGGTCGTCGCCACCTGTCATCCCGCGGAGCAGGACAAAGTGGCAGACTGGCAGGAAAGCCTGAAGGCTCAGGGCGCAGAGGTCGCAGTGGTCGCCGGTGATGTCTCCACTGCGGAAGGCGGCAGCCAGTTGATGAGCGAGATTGTCGAGAAATTCGGCCCGGTGGACATTCTTGTGAACTGTGCCGGCATCACCCGCGACAGCACCATGAAAAAGATGAGTGCGGAGCAGTGGGATGCGGTGATCGATACCAACCTGAGCAGCGTCTTCTATGTCACTCAGCCGGTTTGGAACAGCATGAGCGACCGGGGTTTCGGCCGGGTCATCAACATCTCCTCAGTCAACGGCCAGCGGGGTCAGTTCGGTCAGGCCAACTACTCGGCCGCCAAGGCGGGTATGCATGGCTTCACCATGGCCCTGGCCTACGAAGGCGCCGCCAAGGGCGTGACCGTGAATACGGTGTCTCCCGGCTACATTGCCACGGCCATGACCGCGGCAATGCGTGACGATGTGCGTGAAGCGATTGTCGGTGGCATCCCCATGCGTCGCATGGGCGAGCCGGAAGAGATCGCCCACGCGGTGGCGTTCCTGGCGGATGATGCCAGCACCTACATCACCGGCTCGAATCTGCCGGTGAACGGCGGTTTGTTCATCCATTGATGCAGCAACGCCCCGGGAAGTTCACTTCCGCGGGGCGTCTCCTAAGGTTTTTTGCTTCTCCTCCTTGAGAGAAAACCTTCGACCCGGCAACCCCTGCCGGGTTTTTTTTGCACGCAACCCTGAATCAACCGATCGGGTATCGCTCCGATAGGTCCGGCGTCAAATGCCGGTTCGATTGACGCATGATCCTACGTTCATGCGCCAACCCTGGTTGATTCGATTGGATACCGGGTATCCATTACTCAGCAACTGATATCGTAGGGGTCATTGCCCAGAGGGTCGGGCCATGCCGGATCTTCCGGCCAGGCAACAGGTTGTGTGCGGGTGACTGACATTGATCGCTCCTCTTTTCGTACCTTTCCTGATAATAAAGGGCCATAAACAGTGCCAGGCCCGGCAAACCTATGATTTATGTCGGTTTTGATTGCGCTGAAAATGCCTGAACAATCTATCTGTAAAACTTTTCGACACAACTTTTACCTGAAATTTCACGAGCTTCGGTAATATTCAACAAAGTTTTCGCAGGTTTCTGTTTCTTCGTCACGGGTTTCCGTAGCCCCGTGTCAAAAAATTCGACAGGTCTTGATTTACTCGCAGGCGCGGAAATAGTCGGAGCCTGATCCCAATTGATCCCGGCATTGCGCGGTGGCGTAGGTGAAGCCGCCGGGCACCCTCAGGCGATCCTGTTGCTCCATTTTCACCAGCTGCCGGGCGGCATCGCAGGCCTCCCGTTCCGTGCATTGCTCATCGGCACCGCACACCTTGAGCACCAGCCGTTCGCAGGCGGTTTTTTCAGCTCCGCTGCGTTTCGGGCAGGCACGGAAGAAGTCCTCGTTTTGCAGACCCTCCAGGCACAAGGATGAGGTTTCCAGGTTACCCATGGGGCGCTGTTGCATCTCCTTTCGTTCCATGGCCATGAGTTGCCGGGCCGGATCACAGGCAGGTTGAGAGTCGCACTCGTTGTGTTCGCCACAGACTTTGGCGGCCAGTTGCATGCAGGCGGCACTGAGTTGCTCCTGTTGACGATCCCGTTCTGCGTCGAGAATCGCGGCATCCTTCACTACAATGCCGTCACGGACGATGATCACAGCCCCGTTGCTTAGGGTGTGTACCCCGTCCCAGAGGGGGGAAGTCACGCCATCAGAACTGCGGGTAACCTTGTTGGTATCGGAGTCGATGACGACCTGACTGCCATCCTCCAGCGTACCCTGCCAGGTCACCGGTTCAGCCTGAACCGATAGGGAAATCAGCATAAGAACGGCCGGGATCATGCAAAGCCACCGCATGGTGCTCACCTCCTGTAACTACAACTCTTTCTATACTAACGCCAACTCGGTTGAATGAAACCCATTATGTTGTCCCATCCGGGGTGGCGCTTACGAGACCAACAGGGAATGCCCGGACAGTAACGTAGCCCGATGTAATGGTCTCCTCCCCTCTCACGAACGGCGTCGTAATGCGCCATGATTGAAGTTGCTGTCAATCAAAATGAGAAGAGGAA
>JBEVVH010000166.1:0-7806 GCA_040507245.1 Candidatus Thiodiazotropha sp. | reverse complement strand
GGCGCCTACGGCTCGTCGGGTTTCCAGTATCGCCTCGCGACTACCGGGGACTACCAGCCTTCGCTTCGCTTTCCCTGGCTGGCAGCGGCTGAGGTATCCCTTGTCACGCACCATTTCGCGGATCGATGCGGAACTCTCCTCGTGTATCACACTCAAGGCATGACAGGCATCGCACTCAGCCAGACCCCAGGCCGAACCCTCATCCCCATGTCGCGCATCCAGTATCAGACCGCCCGGGCGCGATGAGGAAGCCGATCCCTCATCATCGCCGCCGCCGCAGGCCACGATCACGAAACACAACCAGAGTATCGCCCAATATTTCATCTCAACGAGCCCCGGTGACAATCGCGGCAGTAGTTCGCCTGGTGGCATCCACCACAGGAGGTGGGATCGATTCGCGCGTCCAGTCCATGCCGGTCACGATAACCCAGAGGATGCATCACCCGCCGACCCGGGCTGCGTCTGAAGTGGCAATCGGTACAGAAGTTGAGATCGATATGGCAATCGGAACAACCCTGTTGATCCACCCTTGCCGCCTCACCATGCAGACGCGTGAAATCGTCCATATGATCCGCCGGCCGAACCGTAGTCATGTCCGTGTGGCACACCTCGCAAGCCATCGGAGCGCTTCGGGTCAGCATATGACAGGAGTGACAGATCGCCTCCAGCGGTTCGTTATAGATTTGCTGCACGGTTTGCAACTGCTGCGGCTCCAGTATTCTGTTCTCATTGAAGGGATGACACGCCATGCAGGCGTCGTCACTACTGGACATCACCCCCTCATGGGCCTTATGCGGGAAATAGAGATCACTGCGCAGATGACGCTTTTCCCACCAGCTCTCAGGCTCTTTATCCTCCGCGGAAGAGACCTCATCCTCACCAGAGACAAAAATCAACAACTCTGCCCGGTGGCAAATCCCGCCCCGGCCGTCCATGGCAATAAAGCGGAGACCCTGCTGTTTGCAATCTGAAAAATGTACCCGCCGACGACCGATCCAGCACACAGGTCGGGTGACGCATAAAAATTGCAGATTTGCATACAACCAATTGAATTATTTTATAATTATTCCCTTTTATATCGATACCCAACGGCATCCACTCCAGCAGACAATGCGCTAAAACCCATACATATCCCAATGTTATGCGCTCTATCCCTAACCCCAGTGCAAAAGCGCCCAAAACGCTTTGCATCGGATCAGCGCTCACCACAACCCGGCAATGCTTGCAATTATCGTCGATACTCCGTCCAATCCGGATTCGGTTTACAACTTGACCCTTACACTGCCTCTGGTAATGTCACAGACCGGTTTTCTGACGAACATACCCATGAAGTACAAAGATCTGCGAGATTTCATCCAGCAACTCGAATCCCGGGGGGAGTTGAAACGCATCAGCGTGGAAGTGGATCCGAATCTGGAGATCACCGAGATATGCGACCGCACCTTGAGAAAGGGTGGCCCCGCCCTGCTGTTTGAAAAGGTCAAAGGCTCCCGCTATCCATTGATCGGCAATCTCTTCGGCACCCCGGAGCGGGTCGCCATGGGCATGGGCGAAGAGAGTGTCGAGGCCCTGCGCGAGGTGGGAAAACTGCTGGCCTTCCTCAAAGAACCCGACCCACCCAAAGGCATGAAGGACGCCTGGGAGAAGCTGCCGGTGTTTCGCAAAGTGCTCGATATGGCGCCCAAGGAGCTGCGCAACGCCCCCTGCCAGGCGTTATCCCAGGAAGGTGACGCGGTCGATCTGAACCAGTTGCCGATCCAGACGTGTTGGCCGGAGGATGCCGCCCCCCTGATCACTTGGGGCCTGGTGGTGACCCGAGGTCCCGCCAAAAGCCGTCAGAATCTGGGCATCTACCGTATGCAGCGGCTGGGGCCCAACCGGGTCATCATGCGCTGGCTGGCCCATCGGGGTGGCGCACTGGACTTCCGCGACTGGCAGGCCGCCCACCCCGGTGAGCCCTTCCCGGTGGCGGTGGCCCTGGGTGCCGATCCGGCCACCATCCTGGGAGCGGTCACCCCGGTCCCCGACACCCTATCCGAATACGCCTTCGCCGGACTGCTGCGCGGCAGCCGTACCGAAGTGGTCAAGTGCCGGGGTTCCGACCTGCAGGTGCCCGCCTCCGCCGAGTTCGTGCTCGAGGGACACATTCACCCTGGAGACACGGCCCCCGAAGGCCCCTACGGCGACCACACCGGCTACTACAACGAAGTGGACGACTTCCCGGTGTTCACCATCGACCGCATCACCCACCGGGAGGACCCGATCTACCACAGCACCTACACCGGTCGGCCGCCGGACGAACCGGCGATACTCGGGGTGGCGCTGAACGAGGTGTTCGTACCGATCCTGCAGAAGCAGTTCCCGGAGATCGTCGACTTCTACCTGCCCCCCGAAGGCTGCTCCTATCGCATGGCGGTGGTAAGCATGAAGAAACAGTACCCGGGGCATGCCAAGCGGGTGATGATGGGAGTCTGGTCGTTCCTGCGCCAGTTCATGTACACCAAGTTCGTTATCGTAGTGGACGATGACATCAACACCCGGGACTGGAACGACGTGATCTGGGCCATGACCACCCGCATGGACCCGGCCCGGGACACCACGCTGGTGGAAAACACACCCATCGACTACCTCGACTTCGCCTCCCCGGTCTCGGGACTCGGTTCCAAGATCGGCTTCGACGCCACCAACAAGTGGCCAGGAGAAACCCAGCGTGAATGGGGTCGTCCGATACGCATGAGCGATTTGGTCAAGCAACGGATCGAGCAGATTTGGGATCAGCTTGGGATCGACTAAACTATTATAAATTTTCCGGTTTTCAGTACATGAAACCCGGAAAATCACAATAATCGGAGCCTAACAGGCTGTTGAAATTCGCTCAGACGAGTGCGAGACATGGGGAAATTTGCTGAACAAGCGAAGTTTACTGGAGTAAATGAGCATTTTGAGGCGGATTTCATCAGCCTGCTAACCCCACTGCCGGGACGTGGACCCGCGGAGTAAACACGAGGACAGGAAACAAGAATGCGTACGATCATGCTGATGAATGCCAAGGGGGGGTGTGGAAAAACCACCATTGCGACCAATCTCGCCACCTATTTCGCCGATGACGGCAAGCGGGTTGCGCTGGCCGACTTCGATCCGCAGAAATCGACTCTGGACTGGCTGGAAGCGCGCCGCGATTACGAAGGCATCCCGGAAATCGAGGCCATCGATGCCCTCGCAGGACCGGTGAAGCCGGAAAAGGGCACCCAGGTGCTGATCATGGACGCTCCGGCTGGGGTCCACGGCAAAGAGATCAATGCGATGCTGCAAAAGGTAGATACCCTGATTCTACCGGTATTGCCCTCACCCATCGACATGCGCGCCTGCAGCCGTTATCTCGAGGAACTGCTCAGCAGTGGTCGGGTCTCCCGCAATCAGACAAAAATCGGCATCGTCGCCAACCGGGTGCGTGAAAACACCCGCGTATACCATGACCTGGAGAGTTATCTTGGGCATCTCAAAGTGCCCTTCATCACCCACCTGAAAGAGAGCCAGAACTACATCCGTTCTGCAGAAAAGGGCCTGGCACTGTTCGAACTGGCCCCGACTCAGGTCTACAACGATGTGGTTCTTTGGGATCCCCTGATTCGCTGGCTGGCGGTCTAGGTAGAGCCCGTCCCGCCAGCCGTTTACCGAATCGCCGGCACCACCCGGATGCAGCCCGGGAGGAGCATCGCGGATCCCGGGATCAGGCAGAACGAAAAGACTGAGGGACAATACAAACGCATCAGGCGAGTCACTTTTTACTACCAGCTCCGAAGGTACGGAGGGTTGTTCCCGGGTTCCGCTTCGCTGCACCCGGGCTACGGGCATGGAGATCGATAAAGCCCTTCAGGTTACTCCACACAGGCCGGCAGTCCCTGCTCCAGCTTGGGATACATCAGGGTCAGCCCCAGTTCCTCGAGCATTTTACGGTTGCTCAAACGGCGTGATTCCCCCAGGTAGGAGAGCATCCCCGGAGACAGCCGGGTTTGCGCCTCGGCGAGACTAATCAGCGGGGGGCGGGGCAACTGGAGAAAATCCGCCACCCGGTTGAAGTAGCGCGTCATGCTCTCCGGGTGCCCGTCGCAGACGTTATACACCGCCCCTGCGGGTCCTCGCTGCATGGCCGCCCTGGCCACCCGGACCAGGTCGAGGGAATGGATATGGTTGGTGATCGGCGCCTCCGCCTCGGAGACCATCGGCAAACCCTTGCGCAGTCGCTCCTCCGGCAGCTTGCCCGGTCCGTAGATACCTGCGACCCGCAGGATCACCAACGGACGTCCTGAAGTCTCGCTCCAGTCCCGCCAGCGTTGTTCCGCATCCAGCCGCCGGCGCGCCCGGTCTACATTGGGGGCCGGCTCCCGGGTTTCATCCACCCAGGCTCCCTGACAATCCCCGTAGACCCCAGTTGTGCTCAAGTAGACCACCTTGCCTGGCTGACCGATCTCGGCAAAGGTTTCGATCAGACGCGCCACCCGGGTGTCTTCCGCCCCCTTGGACGGAGGCGGGGCAAAATAGAACAGGGACCCGTCAGTCAGAACCGGAAGGGATACACAGGTCTGATCCAGGTCACAGGCCAGGGCTTCAATGCCCGCCTCAGATAACTTCTGACGACTGGACTCGGAACGCACCCAGCCACGAACCGGCACGTCCTCGGCCCGGTAATTCTCAGCCAAACGGCGACCGATGTCGCCACACCCCACGATCGTGACACCCATAACCCAAGGGACTCCCGGTTTTATTCCTGTTAAAAATCAGCGAGAATCGCCGCCTTACATTAGGATGGACGCACTTCGCAACAACACAAGCCCGTTCGAACGGGCCCGAGGTACGGCCGCTAATCCAGTTTAACCAATCAATCAGTCGCAGGGCAGCCCATGAGTCACAGAGTGCAGGTAGAGCCGAGTGGTCACCAGTTCACCGTAGAGGAAGAGGAGACCATTCTCGAGGCCGCAATCCGCCAGGGCATCAATCTCCCCTATGGATGCCGCAACGGCTTTTGCGGGGATTGTCGCGCCACCCTAAAGAGCGGCACAGTGCACTACCCCGATGGGATGCCCCCGGTGATGGCTGAGCATGAAACCGAAGCCTGTTATACCTGCCAGGCCAGCCCGAGTTCGGATATCACCCTGGGAATCACCGAGATCACCCAGGCCCAGGACATCCAGACCCGCATCATGCCCTGCAAGATCGATCGTATCGAGCGGCTGAACGACGACGTAATCCGACTCTACCTGAAACTGCCGGAAGGCGAACGCCTGCAGTTCCTCGCCGGGCAATACCTGAACTTCGTACTGCAGGACGGTAGCCGCAGAGCCTTCTCCATCGCCAACGCCCCCCACGATGACGACTTCATAGAACTGCACATCCGCCATGTCAACGGCGGGACCTTCACCGACACCCTGTTCAACGGCATGCAGGAGAAGACCATTCTGCGTATCGAGGCGCCCCTGGGCAGCTACTATCTACGCGAGGATTCAGACAAGCCGATCATTCTGATGGGTGGCGGCACCGGTTTCGCACCGCTGAAAGGGATCATCGAACACGCCTTCCGGATCGGCGTGGAGCGGCCCATGCATCTCTACTGGGGGGTGCGCTCCCGGGTCGATCTCTACCTGCCGGAACTGCCCGAGCGCTGGGCCAGCCAATACCCGAACTTCCGCTACATTCCGGTGCTCTCCGAACCCGACGCGGACTGGCAGGGTGAAACCGGCTGGGTGCACGAAACCGTGGTGGCACAACATCCGGACCTGAGCGGTTACGAGGTCTACATGAGCGGCCCGCCGCCCATGATCAAGGCCGGCAAAGAGGCTTTTCTGGCCCATGGCCTGCCCGGCGAAGCCCTCTATTCCGATTCTTTCGAATACGGAGCCGCGGCCGCTTCAACAAGGTAACCGAAGCTCACCAAGCATTACCCAATCGCATACGTTTAAGTGCCCGGGCTTTCATTTACCCGGCACGGGTTGTCATCAGTGGTTCCGATATATCCATCCCACCAGACAGAATGGGTATGGTGTGGTGTCGTGCCAGTGAATATTACGGCGATACCACCACCACTTGATTACGCCCGCGGCCTTTCGCATCATACAGGGCTTCGTCCGCCCGCCGCAGGATATCCCGAACCTGCACATCCCCAGGACCCATGGAACTCACACCGATACTCACAGTGATCGTGATACGAACTCCGTCACCCTCATAGGGACTGCTACTGACCCGCTGACAAACCCGTCCACCCATTTGTAAGGCACCGTCAGAGTGAGTTTCAGGGAGAATCACCGCAAACTCCTCGCCGCCGTAACGCGCCAGAACATCCTGAGTACGAATCACCTTGCGAAAGACCTTGACCACATACTTCAGAACCTCGTCGCCGACAGCATGCCCATGGGTATCATTAATCGATTTAAAATGATCCAAGTCGATCAACAGGATGGCTAAATCTCTCGTATAACGCTGCGCCCGGCTGAACTCCTGCTCCGACACCATATCGAATTCCCGACGATTGGCCACGCCGGTCAGCGCATCAGTCACAGCCAGTTGCTGAAGACGAAAAACGGCACGTTTTTTCTCCCCCGCGTTTCGCGCAAAAAACATACTGACGACACCGACAAACACAACCAGCAACGCATATGCCTTGCCAACGCTTTGAAAACGCGTTGCCGTCAGTTGGTCGATTTTCTCATCCGCAATGTAGGAAACAAGAATCCAATGCAAGCGCTTCAACCTGTCCATGCCTGCTAAATCATCTGGAACGCTGCTACCACCCGATGCTTGCGGCAAGAGCAGGACCGGGTAGGATTTTTGAAATAAGAACAGGCCACTCGATGATCTGAAGACACCTTTATCAGCCTTTTCAATAGCCGACCACGCCTCTGGCCAACGTGAAGCGAAGGTATCCCGATGTCCGTACATAAAACCCCAGCGTTGCTCCTCCGGGACCCCGGTCAACCAATATCCGTTCGTATCCAGCAAAACAGCTTGACCTTTCATTTCTCCGAAAACATTGTCAATCCGCTCGAGAAAGCCCTTCGCGGCATAATTGATCACGACCACCCCCAAGTTCTCACCCGCATCACTGACCACCGGAACAGCAAAGCGGACCATGGGTGATACCGGCAGCTCGATCACGCCATTCTCCAGATTGAGATCCATCGGAGACATATAGATCTCGCCTGCCCCCAACTGCAGGGCCTGACGAAAATAGTAGCGGTCACTTTTATCCTGAAGACGCTCCTGAGGCACCAGATCGATCATCCCAGACCGCTGATTCACGCGAACCAATTCCCGACCGTCAAGATCTAAAACCCTGATCTGTGTCAGCTTCGGTTTCAGGCGTGCAAACAATGAAAACTCACGCGCAACTCTTTCCCGTTTGAGCTCACTCCTGTCATGTAAAAACTGATTCAGAGACTCCCCCCCCACCAACACCAGCAAATCGGAGATAACAGGAACAAACATCAACGAAGTGGTTTCGTTTGCAACGTTTAAAGCGGATTCGTCATTTTTCAACGCAAGTTGGAACTCGTACTCTTTTGCCTGGTTGTAAACAACCAGAACAGAACCGGCCAAGAGCACGAATACCGGAACGAACAGACTCAGAAAACTGATCAACCATGTTTTGCGAGTCGAGAAATCAATACTATTATGTTGCGCCTCGTTCAATTTTTCCGGCTCACCCTGCTTGTTCACGAGAAAATATTAACTCGGCTCAATAATAGGGAGATATTTTAACGGATATCACGTATTATTCCCGGATGGAAAAAATTGATGCACGAACACTAACAA
>JBEVVH010000165.1:0-7858 GCA_040507245.1 Candidatus Thiodiazotropha sp. | reverse complement strand
CCGGGGCACTAATAGGCTGTCAAAGATCGAATCGATTTTGGTGGACTTGGATGTCCCAAAATCTTTCATGAGATCGAAGACTCGCTTGCGTTCCCACGCTCTGCGTGGGAATGCAGACCCGGACTTGCGCATGCCTAACAGGTTTGGGCGATACAGCGTGATAACGATAGGCATTCCCACGCAGAGCATGGGAACGAGGAAAAGTGACTTGCCCAGGAAGGAGAAACCGGCGACGTCGGTTAAGGGAAGAGCAAAATCGGGCGGAAAACAGATCCGTTGCACCCCTTTTCCACGCCACTACCTATGGGCTTAACCCAAACGGTTGAACACGCCGGGTCAAGCCTGCACCAGAAACCAGGCCGCCAATCCAAGAAAAACCAGGAAGCCCAGAGTGTCGGTAATACCGGTCAGCAGGATGCTGCTGCCCAGGGCGGGATCCTGACCGTAACGTTTCAACCCCACCGGGATCAACACCCCGGCCAACGAAGCCAGCAGCAGGTTCAACACCATGGCGCCCAGCATCACCCCACCCAGCATGGGCTGGCCGTAAATGCCCCATACCACCAGACCCATCAAGCCGCCCCAAAGCACACCGTTCATCAGCCCGATACTCAGTTCCTTGCCCAACAGGCGGGGGAAGTTGCCTCGTTCGACCTGCCCCATGCTGAGCCCGCGAATCACCAGCGCCAGGGTCTGGTTACCGGTGTTGCCACCCACGCTGGCGGTAATCGGTAATAGCGCGGCCAGCGCCACCACCTGAGCGATGGTGTGCTCGAACTGGCCGATGATGCGTGATGCAACGAAGGCAATTAGCAGATTCAAGCCAAGCCAGGGCCAACGGTTGCGCGCCGAATGCCAGATCGGCGCAAACAGATCCTCCCCTTCGCGCAGACCTGCCTGTGCCAGCAGGTCCCGCTGGGAGACCTCATGCACGTAGTCGAGCACCGCGTCCACCAGCAGGTACCCCACCGGCTGATTGTGCGCGTTGACCACCGGAGCGGCGATCAGGTCGTAGCGTTCAAAGGCGCTGGCCGCATCCGCGGCCGGATCGGAGGTATGAAACACCACCGGCTGGCGGCGCATCACCTCCGCGACCCGGGTCTCACCCGGATGGGTGAGAATAGCCTCCAGAGCCAGAGTGCCCTGCAGGGTGTTCTCCCGGTCCACCACCAGCAACGGTGCGGAGGCAGCGGGCAGACGCTCACGTCGACGCAGAAAACGCAGCACCACATCCAGGCTGTTGTCTTCGCGCACCGCAAGAAAATCGAAATCCATGATCGCGCCTACCGTATCCTCGGGAAAGCCCAACGCCGACTGCACCCGCTCCCGGTCCTGATGCTCGAGACTGGCGAGCAGTTCCGGCACCATCTGCTGGGGCAGGTCGGGGACCAGTTCGGCAATATCATCGCTGTCCAGGTGTACCGCCGCCTTGAGAATCTCACCCCGGTCCATGTCGGCCAACAGGCTGTCACGCACCGCATCCGAGACCTCCAGCAGCACCGCACCGTCCAGGGCCGGATCGACCAGTTCCCAGAGGGTGCCCCTGCGCTCCAGGGGCTGGCGCTCCAGCACGTAGGCGATGTCAGCAGGATGCAGCTGGTTGATCTGGCGGCGCAGCTCATTCGCCAGCTGTTTCGCCACCAATCCCTGCACCAGGTCGTGACGGCGCATCTGCTGCTTGGTAACCAGCGACGATATCAACGCCTGTTTATCCATCAACTCGTTGATATGGGTGAGTATCGCTTGAAGGTTTTTATGCTGTCGCTTGGCTGGCTGCATACTGTGCTCTTCAGGACCCGTCAGGGTGCCGTGCAGGGGGTTCGCTCTATTTCAGATTGACCTTGCCCTGCTTGTCCAGGGGGATGCGGAAGGACTGAAGCGCAGGATCGGAACCCGAGGCCTGCATGGACCCGCTCAGATCATATCGGATCGTTCCTGCCAGCAGGGCCGAATAGAGCCCCCTGCCTGCCTGCGCGAAATCGAGACTGATGGGCAGGCTGAGGGTGCCTTTGCCATCCTGGGCAATGTTCACGGACTGATCCAGCAGACCGCTCCCCGCATCGAAGCCATTGAGTTTCAGCTGATAGTTGAAACGGTTGAGCAACAGGGCGAAATCGTTCGGATTGTCCACCTGCACTTTGAGCAGCAGTCGGGCGCCGCTCATGCTGATCTGCTGTACATCCAGGGAACGCAGACTCACTGCCGGCATCTCGGGAATCGGGTATTTGCCCTGATAGCTCACCGGCACCCTGACCCGACCCAGCAGGGGGACCTCGAAACCCATCCCCAGATCCAGGGCGTAGGCCACCTCCCGGGCATCCTTGAGCTGCTGGTAGCTGCTCAGCAGTTGCTGAAATCCGAGCCGCACCGGCAGCTGCACCCGGCTGCGACCGTTTGCCGCCAGGTTCAGCGCCATCGGCTGTTCACCCTTGAGAAAGGAGCGGCCGAACAGCTTGAGATGGTAATCCAGTCCGGAGAGGGATATGCCGACCGGATTCGGGTTGTCCACCTTCACATCAAAATTCAGATCGACCCCGTTCATGTCCAGTCCGGTGAGCCGCATCCCCTCGACCGCGGCGGTGGGCCTTTGCCCCTCCAGTACCTGACCGACCTGACCCAGGGAGGCGCAGGCCGACAGCAACAGCAGTTGCAGCAACGCAGTGATCAGCAGCAGGGGACGCGTCATTTGGCAGGGCTCCGACTAAGAAACATGTGATGCGGTAGAGAATCAGCCTCAACAGTATCACAACCCGTGAGACCGATAATCGGTTTCGGTTCCCGGATTTGAGGCGATAAATTACCCCCGATTGCCTGGTTTGGACACTGTCACGATTGAGCCGGCTGCCAACTCCCACTACAATTACATTACTGATCGTCCGGGTCACACTGACCGACGCTATCGCATACCGGCTACCCGCTCGACGAGGCTTCACCCAAAGTGGCAGCCCGGCACCCCGTCCCTCATGTGTTTTCGACTAAGCATCAGACGTTACACACAGCACATGACAGAAGTACCAGAATGAATCGACCAATCGCACAACAGCCCGTCTGGTGGAACATGTTTCTGCCGTTCATGAAATGGATGCCCTCCCTGCTGAACCAGCGCGACATGCGCTCGGACCTGACCGCCGGCATCACCGGAGCCATCGTGGTGCTGCCCCAGGGCGTGGCGTTTGCCGCGATTGCCGGCATGCCCCCGGAGTACGGCCTCTACGCCGGCATGATTCCCGCCATCATCGCGGCCCTGTTCGGTTCATCCCGACACCTGGTGTCCGGACCCACCACCGCAGCCTCCATCGTGCTGTTCTCAGCCCTCTCCATGTATGCCACCCCCGGCACCCCGGACTATGTCGCGCTGGCTCTGACCATGACCTTCATGGTGGGACTGTTCGAGCTCGCCCTGGGCCTGGCGCGCATGGGCGCATTGGTCAACTTCATCTCCCATTCGGTGGTGGTCGGATTTACCGCGGGGGCCGCAATCCTCATCGCCGCCAAGCAGTTGAAGCACTTCTTCGGGATTCACATGGAGGGCAGCGGCCATCTGCATAACATCATCGCCCAGTTCCTCGCCGAGGTGAGCAACATCAATCTCTACGTGACCGCGGTGGCCCTGTTTACCCTGTTCAGCGGGATGGCCGTGAAACGCTGGGTTCCGAAGATTCCCTACATGATCGTGGCGATGGTCTCAGGCAGCCTGCTGTCGTATATCCTCAACCAGTCCTTGGGTGAATCGGTCACCGGCATCGTCACCGTCGGCGCACTCTCCGACAGTCTGCCCCCCCTGTCCGCGCCCAGTCTGACCATGGAGAACATCAAACACCTGGCGCCCTCCGCCCTGGCGGTCACCCTGTTCGCCCTCACCGAGGCGGTCTCCATCGGCCGTTCCCTGGCGGCGCGGGGCGGCTACCGAATCAACGGCAACCAGGAGTTCATCGGACAGGGTCTGTCGAACATTGCCGGCGCCTTCTTCTCCGGCTATGTGGCCACCGGCTCCTTCAATCGCAGCGGCCTGAATTACCAGGCCGGTGCAAAAACCCCTCTGGCCGCCATGTTCGCGGGCCTGTTCCTGATGGTGATCGTGGTGCTGGTGGCACCCCTGGCCGCCTACCTGCCCAAGGCTGCAATGGCCGGCATCCTGTTTCTGGTGGCCTGGGGCCTGATCGACTTCAAGGAGATGAAGCACATCCTGCACACCTCCAAACGGGAATCCGGAGTCCTACTGGTCACTTTCCTGAGCGCCCTGTTCCTGGAACTGGAATTTGCCATCTTTGCCGGGGTACTATTGTCCCTGGTGCTCTACCTGGAACGGGTCTCCAAACCGCTGATTACCACCCGCACCCCGGATCCGCGACTTCACAAACGGGCCTTTTCCTGCGACAGTGGTCTTCCCGAATGTCCCCAATTGAAATTCGTCCGTATCGATGGTTCCCTGTTTTTCGGGTCCGTGAACCATGTTCAAGAGGTTTTCGACCGGATTCGCGCCGAGAACCCCGGACAGAAACACCTGGCCGTACTGGCTCAGGGCATCAATTTTGTGGACCTACAGGGGGGTGAAACCTTGGCGGAGGAGGCGCACACCCGCAAACAGGCGGGCGGCGGCGTCTACCTGATCAACGTAACTCAGGGGTTGTGGACATCCCTGGAGCAGTACGGATGTCTTGATGCCACCGGCGGGCGCAACGTCTTTCAGTCGAAGAGCGCGGCCATCCACGGCATCTACCAGAAACTGGATAAATCGGTGTGTGCCGGTTGCCAGCACCCCATCTTCTACGAGTGTATGAAGAAAGCATAAACCATCCGACCCGCTGACCGGGCGATAAGCCGATTATCGCCCGGCGGGGTCAAGCGGATGACCTGTGCCTGCCTCCGCAAACCGGGGTTTTGCCCCTGTGTACTCAAGCGTGCCGATCCGCCTGGCAAGTCCGGATTCGGCCATTTTCAGACGAAGCCAAGCAGAGGATTGTTGTGAACACACTCGCCGATGAAGAAAAAATTGTCTCCAAACCCGGCATATTCAGCAGGAAACAGATCATTGCCGCCGTGATATTCACCCTGGTGGCCCTGTACCTCGCCAGCGTGGTACCCACCCTGGAGATCGCCTGGGTCAGCGCCCTGCTGGTTCTGACCATCTACCTGTTCGCCTTCGAGGTCGTCGGTGTCGACGTGGCCGCGGCAACCGTGATGGTGCTGCTCGGACTGACCTCCCTGCTGGCGCCCTTCATGGGGCTGGAAAAGGGTCTGGTGGACAACAATCATCTGTTTGACGGCTTTGCCTCCAATGCGGTCATTTCCATCATCGCGGTGATGATCATCGGCGCGGGTCTCGACCGGACCGGCATCATGAGCAAGGTGGCCGCCTTCATCCTCAAGGTGGGCGGCACCACCGAATCCCGGATCATTCCGATCATCTCCGCCACGGTGGGTTTCATCTCCTCGTTCATGCAGAACGTGGGGGCGGCGGCCCTGTTCCTGCCGGTGGTCTCGCGGATCTCGGCCCGCTCCGGCCTGCCCATGTCACGCCTGCTGATGCCCATGGGCTTCACCGCGATCCTCGGCGGCACCATGACCATGGTCGGCTCGAGCCCCCTGATCCTGCTCAACGATTTGATCCTGACCTCCAACAAGGCGCTGCCTGCGGATCAGCAAATGGACACCTGGAGCCTGTTCTCGGTGACCCCGGTAGGGATAGCCCTGGTGATCACAGGCATCGCCTACTTCGTCATCGCCGGACGCTACGTGTTGCCCGTCACCCAGAGCGAAAGCAGCACCATCGGCACCGACCCGATGAAGTATTTTCACGACGTCTACGGTGTAGACTACACCATCAACGAGGTGGTGGTGAAGGACGGCAGCGAGCTGGTGGGCATGAAACTGGATGATGTGGAGACCGCCTACCGGATCCGTATCATCGCCTCCAAGCGCGCCGGCGAGGAGACCCGCATCGGTCCCGGCACCATAGCCCGTGACACCGAATTCGTGCCCGGCATGGTGCTCGGCGTGGTCGCCGAACCCCGGGATCTGGAGCATTTCGTGGAGAAGTACCAGCTGAAGAAACGCCGCCAGCTGCGCACCTTCACCGAGTCCCTCTCTTCTGCGGTATCCGGTATCGCCGAGGTGGTCATCCCCCCCGGCTCCAACCTGCTTGGCAAGAGCGCCCGAGATGTATGGATGCGCAAGACCTACGGCCTGGCGATGATCGGTCTGCATCGCGACGGCACCACCATGCGCGAAGGTGATGACATCCGTAACATTCCCTTCCATGCCGGCGACACCCTGATGGTACACACCCCCTGGAATGCCCTGGAACGCATCGAAAAGGACCGCAATTTCGTGGTGGTCACCACTGAGTACCCCCGCGAGGAGGAGATGCGCCCGCACAAGATTCTCTCTGCCGCAGTGTTTTTCGGCCTGGCCCTGTTCATGGTGCTGTTCACCGACATCCGCCTCTCGGTGGCACTGCTCACCGGGGCCATGGGGATGATCCTTTCCGGAGTCCTGCGCATCGAGGAAGCCTATGAGGCGGTCAGCTGGAAGACCGTATTCCTGCTCGCGTCACTGATCCCCCTCGGCCTCGCGGTGGAGACCACCGGCACCGCCAAGTGGATCGCCGAGCAGGTACTGTCCGTGGTGGGTGATATGCCGTTGTGGGTGATACAGACCTCGGTGGCGGCGCTCGCCACCTTCTTCACCCTGGTGATGTCCAACGTGGGCGCCACGGTGCTGCTGGTACCCCTGGCGGTGAATATCGCCATTGGCGCAGGCGGCAACCCGGCCCTGTTTGCCCTCACCGTGGCCATCGCCACCTCCAACTCCTTTCTGATTCCCACTCACCAGGTGAACGCCCTGATCATGGGACCGGCGGGCTACCGGGTGGCGGACTTCATGAAGGCCGGCGGCATCATGACGATCCTGTTCCTGGTGGTGATGATCGCAATGATGAACCTGGTGTTCTGATTCCGAAGCAAATTACTTCGGAACAACGCCCCTGTCGTTGCCGCTAATGCGGCTTCGACAGGGCCGTTCCCTCAGCGATAGCGCCGATCACGGTCATGGTGATCTCTGCCCCTGTCATGTCCTCTGTCATGTCCACGATCGCGGCCCCGATCCCAGTCATGGTCACGGTAACGTCTGTTGTCGTGATGATGATAATGACGTCGGTCATCGCAACGCCGATGATCCTTGCAACGATAGCGGTCATGGTGGGGGTAGCCGAAATGCAGATCCAGCAATAGATTGTTGAGCCGCACGTGAGGCGGTTCATGAGCCTGCGCCGGCACGGCCATGACCAGTGAAGTGGAGAGCAGGGTACCCAGCAACAGGGTTTTCATCAGCGGTTTCATAGTGAACCTCCTTTTGGTTGATCCTGTGGGACAGCTTAGGGAGGCATGGCTGAACAAAGCCTGAATGAGATTTTATTTTTATTGATGGATCTTCACACAACGCAGGGAGTGATTACCCAGATCTCAATCCATCTGACGCGTAGGGCCGTGGAAACACTCCGGACAGGTTATCCGCGAACCACGGATTGAGTTCATAAAACCCTGAGGAATCAGTCCCCTTCCAGTACGTTCAGCCCATTACGCTTGAGCACCTCCGCGATCTTGCGGCTTTTGGCCGCCAGCCGGGAGAGATCCGCAAAACCCGGGACCACACCCTGGTCCAGTTTCATATCCCATTCATCCAGTTCGGTCTCGAGGTAGATGAGAAGTTTATTTGAACAACCCTGACAGGAATCCCCGCAGCGTTCGGTAGTGTTCAGAATTCTGTGTCATTCGCTGCCAGCCAGGGAAAGCGAAGCGAAGGCTGGTAGTCCCCGGTAGTCGCGAGGCGATACTGGAAACCCGACGAGCCGTAGGCG
>JBEVVH010000164.1:0-7906 GCA_040507245.1 Candidatus Thiodiazotropha sp. | reverse complement strand
CAAGGAGGCCGGATATACGGCAGCAAACCTGTCCCTGACATTAACCACAAGATGCCTTGCAAATGGGGAGGAGACCATATACGGGTGCAGCAACGCGTAACCCGGGAAAGGAGAGGGAAGACTCAATAACCCCTGCGCACAGTAAACTTCTTACCGAATGCTCAAGACTTCGAAACAGTTGATGGCAACGGCATCATTGGCTGACGATCCCGGGTAATCAAAAACTAATTTGCTGATGCGGAACAAGTCCAGGAGTAGGATGTTAGACACGGATACGGTTTTTTGCTTTATTACAGTCTGATCTAGCTGGGTTTTGAGATCACATACTTATCAGGGAGTCATCTTACAGATCATGGCGGTACTTCTTCACGAACTCATCTTTGAGTCAGCCAACCGCCACCCAGATCAGACGGCCCTGCAATATAAAACAAAATCACTCAGCTACCGTGAGCTGGCCGACCAGGTCGAGGCGTTCGCGCGCGCCCTGATGGCCATGGGGATCACGCGTTCGGGGCGGGTGGCCATCTATCTCCCCAAGTGCCTTGAGAATGTGGTCGCCATCTTCGGCAGCCTTGCCGCCGGCGCAGCCTTCGTGCCGATCAATCCGGTGCTCAAGCCCCACCAGGTCTCCCATATTCTGTTGGATTACCAGGCCCGCATCCTGGTCACCACACCGGGCAAGCTCAAGTCACTCGAGGGGACCCTGCCATATTGCATCGATCTGACCGATCTGCTGGTGGTCGACGATCATGGGGAGACTGATCCCAGCGGTTATGCTCAGCACCTGATGTCCTGGGAGTCGTTCCTGGAACAGCGTATCAATCTGTCCCCGCATCGTGTTATCGAATCGGATCTGGCGGCACTGATCTATACCTCGGGCAGCACCGGGGAACCCAAAGGCGTGGTGCTCAGCCATCGCAATATGATGGCCGGGGCTCAGAGCGTGGCCGACTATCTGCACAACCATGCGTCAGACCGGATACTCGTGGTATTGCCGCTGAGTTTCGACTATGGCATCAGTCAACTCACCACCGCCTTCCTGGTGGGGGCGACCGCAGTGTTGATCAACTACCTGTTACCCATGGAAGTCCTCAATACCCTGGCTCAGGAAAAGATCACCGGGCTGGCCGCTGTGCCGCCGCTATGGAATCTGCTGGTGCAGTTGCCCTGGCCCGAGGAGATCGCGGGTCATTTGCGATACATCACCAGCTCCGGCGGGGTGGTTCCGGTGGAGACCACCGAACTGCTGCGACAGGTCCTGCCGGAGACCGACATCTACCTGATGTACGGCCTGACCGAGGCCTTCCGCTCCACCTATCTGCCCCCTGACCAGGTGAGCCGCCGCCCCCATTCTATGGGGATCGCCATACCCAATGCCGAGATTCTGGTACTGCGGCCGGACGGCACGATCTGTGACGTGGATGAACCGGGTGAACTGGTTCACCGGGGGCCGTTGGTCGCCCTGGGATACTGGAACGATGAAGTCGCCACGCAGCAGCGCTTTCGCTCCTTTCCACCCGGCATCGATGGATTGCCGGAGCGGGAGCTGGCGGTCTGGTCCGGGGATATCGTGAAACGGGACAGTCAGGGGTTTCTCTACTACATCGGTCGGCAGGATGATCTGATCAAAACCTCGGGATTTCGGGTCAGTCCGAATGAGATCGAGGCGATCGTGCACGCCACCGGGCTGGTGGAGGAGGTGGTTGCGCTGGGGATCCCGCATGCCACCCTGGGGCAGTCAATTGCGTTGATCGTGGTGCCCAAGGGCGGGGAATCGCTCACCGAGGAGCGCCTCGTCAATGCCTGCAAGAAACGCCTGGCCAGTTACATGATTCCCGGACTGGTGGAGTTTCGCACTGAGATCCCCACCAACCCGAATGGAAAACTGGACCGCAAGCGGCTGGCCCGGGAACTGATGGAGTCACTCACCGATGCGTAACGAGTTGGATCAGGTCTGGCTGATGGTGGCCGGTGTCGACGAGGTGGGTCGCGGTCCGCTGGCCGGGCCGGTGGTGGCCGCGGCAGTGATACTTCACCCGGAGCGTCCGATCGCCGGGCTGGCGGATTCGAAAAAACTCAGCGAAAAGCGCCGCGAGGCCCTTGATCCCGTGATCCGCGAACAGGCCCATTGCTGGGCGCTGGGACGTGCGGAGGTTGAAGAGATCGATCACATCAACATACTCCAGGCGAGCCTGCTGGCCATGCAACGGGCTGTGGCGGGACTTTCCGTTTCTCCGCATCGCGTGCTGGTGGACGGCAATCGCCCGCCCCAACTGGACTGCCCGGTAGAGGCGATCGTGGGGGGCGATCGGCTGGTCGAGGCGATCAGCGCCGCCTCGATCATCGCCAAGGTGGCCCGGGACCGGGAGATGGTAGAGCTAGACGCACAATACCCCGGTTACGGTTTGGCGAAACACAAGGGTTATCCCACCAAGGACCACCTCGCCGGTCTGGCGACCCTGGGGGTCTCGCCGATTCACCGACGCTCCTTTGGCCCTGTTCGCCGATTGCTGGAGGAGTCCTGAACTTGGGTTGAACGTTACAACCCTTAGGTCGGGTTAGCGTAGCGTAACCCGACAGGCCAGATCCTGTCACAGGCGTTATAGATAGATAAATTATAAATATAACAACAAATTATATAAATAACATAAGTCGCGGCATTAGAATCATAGGCCAGGTTGACGCAGTGTAACCCGATACTCTCGCACCCACACCGGACTCAGATTTTGAGTCTGAATCGAGTTAGAATGGACTCATTCAAAGGCATTACTGGTTGAGACATGACGGCGGGTTTCGTACATCTTCGCGTTCATTCCGAATACTCGCTGGTCGACGGGCTGGTGCGGGTCAAACCCCTGGTCAAGCAGGTGGCGGAACTGGGCATGCCGGCGGTGGCGCTCACCGATCAATCCAATATGTTCGCCCTGGTGCGTTTTTATCAGGCCGCCCTGGCTGCCGGGGTCAAACCCATCGCCGGGGTGGATGCCTGGATACGCAATCCCGAGGATATCAATACCCCCCACCGTTTGGTGCTGCTGGTGCAGAACCCGGTGGGTTACAACAATCTCACCTGCCTGGTCTCACGCAGCTATCGCGAAGGCCAGCATCTGGGACGTCCGCTGATCGAACCCGACTGGTTGCCAGGCCACACCGAGGGCCTGATCGCCCTGTCCGCCGGTCGACAGGGGGATGTGGGTAGGGCCCTTTTATCGGGAAACCGGGAACTGGCAGAGAAACTGCTCAGCCAATGGCTGGAGCTGTTCGGTGACCGCTACTACCTGGAACTGCACCGGACCGGCCGCCCGGAGGAGGAGCGCTGCCTGCACGAGAGCGTGGCCCTGGCTGCGGACTTCGGGGTGCCGGTGGTGGCGACCAACGATACCCCTTTCCTGCACCCCGATGATTTCGACGCCCATGAGGTGCGGGTGTGCATTCACGAAGGCAGGACAATCGACGATCCCCGGCGGCCGAAAAACTACAGCCCGCAACAGTACCTGCGCAGCCCGGAAGAGATGATGGCGCTGTTCTCCGATATCCCGGAGGCCCTGCAGAACAGTGTCGAGATTGCCAAACGCTGTACCATCGAGCTGACCCTGGGGAAGAACTTCCTGCCCGATTTTCCGATTCCCGAGGGGATGACGATCGAAGCCTTCCTCGAAGCGGAGTCCCGCAAGGGGCTGGAGTGGCGGCTGGGCAAGCTGTTCGATGTCAACGCCGCCGATTTCGCCGAGCGCCGCAAGGTCTATGACGAGCGTCTGCAGATCGAACTGGACGTGATCAACAGCATGGGTTTTCCCGGTTACTTCCTGATCGTCGCCGACTTCATCCAATGGGCCAAGGACAATGACATCCCGGTGGGGCCCGGGCGCGGTTCCGGCGCCGGTTCCCTGGTCGCCTACGCGCTGAAGATCACCGACCTGGATCCGATCGCCCTTGAGCTGCTGTTCGAGCGCTTTCTCAACCCGGAACGTGTCTCCATGCCCGACTTCGATGTGGACTTCTGCATGGACAAGCGGGACCAGGTCATCGACTACGTGGCGCGGCGCTACGGCCGGGACTCGGTCTCCCAGATCATCACCTACGGCTCGATGGCAGCCAAGGCGGTGGTGCGCGATGTGGGCCGGGTGCTGGGTCATCCCTACGGTTTCACCGACCGGGTGGCGAAGATGATCCCTTTCGAGATCGGCATGACCCTGGACAAGGCGCTGAAGGAAAGCGATGACCTGAAGCAGGCCTTCGAGACCGACGAGGAGGTGGCCGAACTCATCGAGATGGCCAAGAAACTCGAGGGTTGCGCGCGTAACGCGGGCAAGCATGCCGGCGGCGTGGTCATCGCCCCGGGACTGCTCACCGACTTCACTCCGCTCTACTGCGAAGCCAACGGCGAGGGCCTGGTGACCCAGTTCGACAAGGACGACGTGGAGAAGGTCGGCCTAGTCAAGTTCGACTTCCTAGGCCTGCGCACCCTGACCATCGTCGACTGGGCGCTCAAGGCGGTCAACGCGGACCGTGCCCGTCAGGGACTCGAAGCGGTGGATATCAGCGCCATCCCCATGGATGACGAGGCCTCGTTCCGGCTGCTCAAGAGCGCCGAGACCACTGCGGTGTTCCAGTTGGAATCCCGGGGCATGAAAGAGCTGATCAAAAAGCTTCAGCCGGACTGTTTCGAGGACATCACCGCGTTGGTGGCCCTGTTCCGTCCCGGCCCGCTGCAGTCGGGCATGGTGGACGATTTCATCGACCGCAAGCACGGACGCGCCGAGGTGGCCTATCCCCACCCGGACCTGGAGCCGATCCTCAAACCCACCTACGGGGTCATCCTCTACCAGGAACAGGTGATGCAGATCGCCCAGGTGCTGGCCGGCTACTCCCTCGGCGGCGCCGACCTGCTGCGCCGTGCCATGGGCAAGAAAAAACCCGAGGAGATGGCCAAGCAGGGCGAAATCTTCCGCAAGGGCGCGGTGGAGCGGGGCGTCGAGGAGAAGACCGCCACCTACATCTTCGATCTGATGGAGAAGTTCGCCGGCTACGGTTTCAACAAATCCCACTCCGCGGCCTACGCCCTGGTCTCCTATCAGACCATGTGGCTCAAGGCCCACTACCCGGCGGCCTTCATGGCGGCGGTCTGCTCCGCGGACATGGACAACACCGACAAGGTGGTGCCCCTGATCGAGGAGTGCCGACGCATGAAGCTCAAGGTGGAGCCCCCCCAGGTCAATCTTTCGGAATACAAGTTCACCGCCTCGGACGAACACACCGTGGTCTACGGCCTCGGGGCGATCAAGGGGGTCGGTGAGTCCGCCATCGAGGCGGTCATCCTGGAGCGCAACGAACACGGTCCCTTCCAGGATATCTTCGAGTTCTGCCGTCGCATCGACATGCGCAAGGTCAACCGAAGGGTGCTGGAGTCGCTGATCCGCGCCGGCGCCCTCGATGGCCTGGGCACCAACCGGGCCACCCTGATGCTGCAACTGCCCCTGGCGCTGAAACTGGCGGAGCAGCACCACGCCATGCAGGCGGTAGGGCAGAACGATCTGTTCGGCATGGGCGAGCCGCAGCCTGCGGAGACCAGCCACGCCCAGGTGATTCCCGACGACGTGGACGAATGGGAGGAGGAGCAGCGCCTGCTGGGGGAAAAGGAGACCCTGGGCCTCTACCTCACCGGTCATCCCATCGACCGATACGCCGATGAACTGCCGCACGTCGGCTGTTCACGCATCGGTGACCTGAGCCTGGACGGCTCACCCGGCAACGGCCAGCCCCAGCAGCGGCGGCGCGGTGTTCCGGTGGTGGTGAGCGGACTGGTGGTCAGCGCCAGTCACCGTCAGACCCAGCGTGGGCGCATGGGCACCCTGGTGCTGGACGATCGCAGCGGACGCATCGAGTGCACCCTGTTCAATGAGGCCTATGAACAGCACCGGGACCTGATCTCCGCAGACAAGATCCTGGTGGTCTCCGGCAACCTGAGTTACGACGAGTTCCGGGGCGGCTTGAGTATCCGCGTCGACAATCTGTTGACCTTCGAACAGGCGAGAGCCCATTACGCGGTGATGCTGATGATCGACACGGCGCACAACGGAACCGTTGCGGATCACGGGATCATCGATCGCCTGGGCCAGGTCCTGGAACCTTTTCGCGGGGGTGGCGCCACCTCGGTGCGGCTGCACTACTGCACCGAGCTGGCCCAGGGGGATATCCAGCTCGGTGCGGAGTGGCGGGTCAATCCCAGCGACGAGTTGATCCGCCGCCTGGAACAGTTGTTCGGCGCCGGTTCGGTCAGGGTGGGTTACCGCAATGCACCGGCGCCATCCGATAATGCGCAGCGGACCTCCAGCCGTGCGATGGGTTCCTAAATCGCTCGATCCACCTTGCCTTACGGGATGTGCGCATTTCACATGTACTTTCCAGTGAACTTAGGTGTTTGGTTCTCATCGAGGTTGACCGTCAGATCAGTGATTGATTTGTGCACTTGAGATATGCCGAAGTACCCAATGCCCCGTGCATGGCATTTCTCTGCCTATCATTAATCAGCTCCTAGGGTAATCTCTGATGTCGGGTAGCTGCTGCCCGGCCTACACTACGAATACTTTCGCAACGTGACGGATAATACGTTGCACGATCGTGCTTACAGGCCCCGGAAATGGCTGTTCAACTTCAATACAAGAGGCAGGGAAGCCCATGTTCAATACTCGCCATCCTATCTCAAAGCTTTTATTTTCACTTCTAACTTCCCTGGCAATCGGTGCTTGTGTCCCCGCTGAGGAAGGGGGCGGCTCATCAAGCTCTGATGCAAAAGAGGCGAGGCAACAGATTCAGGCCGCCAACTGGCAGACATCGGATTGTTTACGCGATTCGGCCGGGTTGTATTTCAAGGGACTTTATCGATTCACCGACGAGGGAAAGATCAATTCCGGCTATCAAACCTACCAGGACAGCGCGTGCACGACGCGGGCAAACGATAGCCGGATGCCGGATTCCTTCAGAGCGGACTACGAGGTGAAGGAGGAGGAAACCCTATTCGACGGGACGCGAGGATTCGGTCTGGATCTGTTTATTCAGGGGGCAGCTGTCAACGGTTATCTCAGTCTCAAAGATGACAAGACACTCTGTTTTTCAAATAACATGGTTTTCAGGGCTAACGAATTGTATGCCACGCTTGCAGAAGATGCCTCGTACATGGACTACGATCACTGTCTCAGCGTTTTCGACTCCAGCAACGATCCGAATCCCAACCCGGATCCGGTCACCAATGCCAATCTTCAAGGTATTTGGGTTTTGGGTACCCAGTGCCGTGTCAACAATTCGGGCGATCACTTCTACTGGATCATGCAATTCAGGGATGACGGCCATGTGTTCCAGGCCTACGCCTTTTTCGACAATGCCAGCTGTTCGGGCACCACCACTTCCACCACGCTGGCGGAGCTGGATCCGGTGTTGACCTACACCGATCTGGGGGAGGCGACCCTGTCAGATGGCAGACAGGGGCGACAGATGCGTCTCTCCCAGGGTGCGAATAACTTCGAGGGCTACTACATCATCGAAAATCAGAATGAACTGTGCGTTTCCCACAGCTTTACCCTGACTGGCAGCGGGCTCACCTCAACGGATATTGACTACAACAATTGCTTTACCCGGTATCAGGAATGACTGTCCCAAAGGGACAGAATCCGAACCGCCGGGACAGGTCTAATAAAACCGCGAGGGATCACCTCATCTCGGCGGATCGATACGTCCCTGCTGGTTGTTGATCACCCGATACCAGCCGGCGATGCTGTACCGGTCCCGCTGAGCGGGCAGCACTTCGTGAGGAAAACGTTCGCTCGCTGCCAGCCAGGGAAAGCGAAGCGAAGGCTGGTAGTCCCCGGTAGTCGCGAGGCGATACTGGAAACCCGACGAGCCGTAGGCG
>JBEVVH010000163.1:0-7953 GCA_040507245.1 Candidatus Thiodiazotropha sp. | reverse complement strand
AAGCGAAGCGAAGGCTGGTAGTCCCCGGTAGTCGCGAGGCGATACTGGAAACCCGACGAGCCGTAGGCGCCAAAGGGGATCCAAAGATCGAATCGATTTTGGTGGACTTGGATGTCCCAAAACCTTTCATGAAATCGAAGACTCGCTTGAGACCCACCCGGCCAGATACCCGGTCAGTGGATCGCAATGAGCCGCCGGGTGTACAGAAGCGGGTCGCTTTTGCGTGTACAATCAGCTGTTCTTTATACCAAAAAATGCTGCTAAAGGATCTCTTCCGTGACGCCACTGAAAAATGACCGCTTCTTACGCGCCCTGATGCGCGAACCCGTCGATATGACCCCGGTTTGGATGATGAGACAGGCCGGTCGTTATCTTCCGGAGTACCGGGCGACGCGCGCCAAGGCGGGCAGTTTCATGGATCTCTGCCGCAATCCGGAGCTGGCCTGCGAAGTGACCCTGCAACCCCTGGAGCGCTATCCCCTGGACGCAGCCATCCTGTTTTCGGATATTCTCACCGTACCCGATGCGATGGGTCTTGGGCTTTACTTCGCCGAGGGAGAGGGTCCGCACTTTGAACGTCCAGTCAGCGATGAAGCCGCGGTGGATGCCCTGGGTCTTCCGGACATGAGCCAGGACCTGGGATACGTCATGGACGCAGTCAGCACCATTCGCCGGGAACTCGATGGGCGGGTTCCCCTGATCGGTTTCAGTGGCAGTCCCTGGACCCTGGCCACCTACATGGTGGAGGGGGGCGGGACGAAAAATTTCTCCAAAGTGAAAGGTATGATGTTCGACCGTCCGGACCTGATGCACCGCCTGCTGGGCAAGGTCGCCACGGCAGTGACGGATTACCTCAATGCCCAGATCGCGGCAGGTGCCCAGGCGGTGATGATCTTCGATACCTGGGGTGGCGTCCTGACCCCGCAGCACTACCAGCACTTCTCCCTCGATTACATGAGGCAGATTCTGCAAGGTCTTACTGCAGAGGCAGACGGGCGCCGGATTCCGACTATTCTGTTTACCAAGGGCGGTAGTCTTTGGTTGGAGCGGATGGCCGATACCGGCTGTGATGCCCTGGGGATCGACTGGACCCTCAACCTGGCGGACGCGCGTCGCCGGGTGGGTGAGCGGGTCGCCTTACAGGGTAATCTGGATCCCTGCACCCTGTATGCCTCCCCGGAACGGATCCGGGAAGAGGTGGCGCAGGTTCTGGCCAGTTACGGTGCGGGTAGCGGGCACGTATTCAACCTGGGTCACGGCATCCACCCGGAGATCGATCCGGAGCATGCGGGTGTATTTGTCGAGGCGGTGCACGAATTGAGTCTTCCCTACCACGCGTCAGCTTGAGGTCGAATCTATGCGAGTCACGATTCTGGGATTGGGTCTGATGGGTTTGCCAATCGCCCACCGGCTGATGCAGAAAGGGCATGAAGTCACGGCCTGGAACCGCGGTGAGATACGACTGGAGCAGGCCAAGTCCGAAGGAGTGCCCATCGAGGCGGACCTGGTCAAGGCGGTGAACAATAATGAATTGTTACTCTTGACCCTGAGTGATGCCGAGGCGATCGATGCGGTGTTGTTCAGTCCATCCCTGGAGGGCCAGCTGCAGGGCAAGACGGTGATTCAGATGGGTACCATCTCACCGGATGAGAGCCGCGCGCTGGCGCAACGGGTACAAGCCGTTGGGGGCGAGTATCTCGAGGCCCCGGTACTTGGCAGCATCCCGGAAGCCCAGGCCGGTGAACTGATCGTCATGGCGGCCGGTCCCGAGCCGGTCTACCACCATTGCCTGCTGTTGCTGCGGGGTTTGGGCAAGGAGGTCGACCGGATTGGCAATGTGGGGCAGGCAGCGGCGATGAAGCTGGCCATGAATCAGTTGATTGCAGCGCTCACGGTGGGTTTTTCCCAAAGTCTGGGACTGGTCAAGGCGGAAGGAGTCGATGTAGAGCAGTTCATGAAACTGCTGCGGGAGAGTGCGTTGTACGCACCTACTTTCGATAAAAAGTTGCAGAAATATCAGGAACATGACTACGGCAAAGCGAATTTCCCCCTCAAACACCTGATCAAGGATGTGCGCCTGTTCAAGCAGGTGGCGGAATCATCTGGGATGAATGCGGAAGTCGCCAATGCCACCCTGAGTGTCCTGCTGAAGGGTGAAGAGGCGGGATATGGAGAAGATGACTATTCCGCCCTGTACGAGGCGATTAACCCGGGATTTGATGCGGAAACCGACATCGGGTGTTGATGAGATTCGGTGGGCCAGCTATTCTGTACTATACATATAATTGTCTAATGTAGGCAATGCGGGATATTGTCTTTTTTTGTAGAGCACAATATGCCAGAAATAACGTGTTGGCCAAGTGGTAACCGGAATGGGCTGGTTGATCCATGGATTCGAAAATCCGTGATGTGGAGATTGTCATGAAAATCGCTTTGACCGGTGCGAGTGGGTTCGTGGGCAGTCACCTGTCGATCGCTCTGAAGCGACAGGGACATCAGATCGTGGCCTTGAGTCGCTTCGACTTCAATCAATCGGTATCCCACCTGACCCGCCAGTTGCAGGGTTGCGACGCGGTGATCAATCTGGCCGGCGAGCCGGTCAACCGGCGTTGGACGGACCAATACAAACGGGCCATGGTTTCGAGCCGAGTGGAAACCACGCGGATGTTGGTGCGTGCCATGGAGGCCCTGGAGATTCGGCCTAAAACCTTCATCTCGACCTCCGCAATCGGCGCCTTCGACGATCAGGGCCGTTACACAGAAGCCGACCCTCCCAACGCAGAGGATTTTCTTGGCAGGCTCGCCAGGGATTGGGAACAGGCGGCCCGGGAAGCCGAACCCCTGGGTATCCGCACCCTGATCTTCCGTCTGGCACTGGTTTTGGGTTCGGACGGGGGCCTGCTGAAACAGCTGCTTCCCCCGTTTCGCATGGGATTGGGGGGGCCGATCGGAGACGGCCAGCAGGCATTTTCCTGGATTCACGTGGATGATCTGGTCGATGCCTATCTGTTCGCGCTCAAGGAGTCCCACCTGGAGGGCGTGTTTCATCTCTCCGCACCCAAGCCTGTGACCAATGGGATCTTCAGCCGTTTGCTCGGTAGGGTCCTGCATCGTCCTGCCCTGTTCCGGATTCCCTACACGATGCTCAAGCTGATGTTTGGTGAAGCGGCGGGGGTGATGATCAGTGGTCAGTGGGTGGTGTCAAAGCGTCTGCCGGAATCCGGATTCCAGTTCCGCTTTCCGGAACTGGAGATGGCTTTGGAAAACCTGGTGCGCCGAGCGTGACACATGGGTGAGCGAATGAGACCGGAGCGTTCCATACCCCGTTCCCGGATCAGTCGTATCGGCAAGCTCGGTCAACTGGCCGGCGGCCTGGCCCTGTGCGCGATCAGCCAAGGCACCCGCCAGCTGTTACGCGGTGAACGTCCCTCGGCCAGCGATCTGTTGCTCACCCCCGCCAACGCCCGGCGTTTGAGTGATCGGCTGTCCGAACTGCGGGGCGCTGCCATGAAAGTGGGGCAACTGATCTCCATGGACAGCGGACAGCTGCTCCCTGAGTCGGTGAGTGAACTGCTGTCCGGGTTGCGGGAAAATGCGCATCCCATGCCCATCGGGGAGATCAACCAGGTGTTGAGTGCGGCCTGGGGACCGGAATGGAGCGACGCATTCGGGCGATTTCACTTCACCCCCCTGGCCTCCGCCTCGATTGGCCAGGTGCATGAGGCTGAGCTGAAAAGCGGCGAGCATCTGGCAATCAAGATCCAGTATCCGGGAGTGCGGCAAAGCATCGACAGCGATGTGGACAATGTGGCTCAGTTACTGAAACTGTTTAAACAGATTCCGGATCATCTCGATTTCAAGCCGATTCTGGCAGAAGCCAAACGCCAGTTGCATGAAGAAGCCGATTATTGCCTCGAGGCCCGCTGGTTGGAGCGGTACGCGCAACGGCTCGGAGATGACGCCCGCTTCAAGCTACCCAGTGTTTACCGTGAATGGACCCGGGAGACCGTGCTGTGCATGAGTTATCTCGATGGCGGACCGATCGAGCGACAGGCTGGTTTACCTGCGGAGGAGCGAAACAGGATTGCGGCTCAGCTGCTTGAGCTGGCATTGAAGGAGGTGTTTCGCTGGAGACTGGTTCAGACCGATCCCAATTTCTCGAACTACCGGTACGATACCCGTACCGGTCAGATCCAGCTACTCGACTTCGGCGCCACCCGTGAGTACCCGGAGGCGCGCCGTCAGGCCCTGAAACAACTGCTGCAGGCCTGTCTCGAAGACAGCGAGGCTGCGATTGTGGATGCGGCCGGGGCAGTGGGTTACATCGGTGATGAGGACCCGCAAGCCTATCGTCATCAGGTGGTCACCCTGTTACGCATGGTCAGTGAACCACTGCGACAAACCCGATATGACTTTGCCCACACAGATCTGGTGCCGCGCATGAGTGAGGTGCTCATCGGTATGCGCCTGCAAGCCAGTTATGGCAGTCTGCCCCCCGCTGACGTGCTGTTTCTGCATCGCAAGCTGGGGGGGCTCTATTTGCTGTTGACCCGTCTCAAAGCCGATTTGAATGTTCAGGAAATCCTGACTCGGGCACTGTTCTGAAGGGCAGGGACATGCTTGCGCATGACCCTGTCGTCGATGTCATCCTTTGATGATCAAAAAGCCCCAGAACTCATGTTTTACCGTGGAGAAGTCCCCAGTAGCCTCGTCTTTCGGGTTGATGGTCTGGTAATAGGGAATTCCGATCTCATCCACCCACATGGGGTCTTCCGCACCCGGCATGGGCAGGTTGATGAAGGATCCGTTATAAACCACATCCACCAAGGGCTGTGAATCCACGCCCATACCAATCGAATTGTAGATGCGTATATGCTCACCGGGTTGTGCGTAGTTGCCCAGGTTGATTGAGATGATCGGATCCCGTTGTGCATTGATGACGATCAGATGCGCCCGGCTGGGATCGTACTCATTGGGACGAATCGTGATCTCCGTGCGAGCGACATGATACTCATCCAGATTCCCCGGGTAACTGCAGGCCTGGCAGCTGTCGGTGCGGGAGTAGAGTGCCACATTGTCTTCGAACACCATGTTGGTTGCATCATAGGCCTGGGTTTGGAGATTGTGTCCGTACACATAGTTTTCGGTGAAGTGCTGGTCGGTACCGCCGCTCTTGCCGAACTGGACCTGGGTACGCGCGCGAAAATTGCGGGTGCCGTCACCCAGCTTGCGCGCGCCGAACACCACATTCGCTGCCAGCCAGGGAAAGCGAAGCGAAGGCTGGTAGTCCCCGGTAGTCGCGAGGCGATACTGGAAACCCGACGAGCCGTAGGCGCCAAAGGGGATCCAAAGATCGCATCCGAACGCGACGTCCAGTCATTCGGGAGCTGACAACGGAGCGGTGACGAGCTTGCGAAGTCATCGCGTAGTGTCAGTGACCGGGACGGCCGGGGCACTAATAGGCTGTCAAAGATCGAATCGATTTTGGTGGACTTGGATGTCCCAAAATCTTTCATGAGATCGAAGACTCGCTTGGCCTTTTCCATACATCGAACTGAGTACAGTGCTTCCACTGCTACGTGAGTAGAGCTGAAATGGGTTGGAGAAATTTCCGGCCACGATATTTTCATAAAGGTATCTGGGTGTACCCGATTCGTTCTGAGCGTAAATGCCCGGACCATGGGGGCGGACATCGGACACCATGCCGTTGTCGTAGACGATGTTCCCGTACAGGACATTGTTTTCGGCGCGACGCCAGGTTCCAATCCCCATGGAAAGATCGTGAATGATATTGTTGACCAGGCGGATGTTGTTGCCGCCGTCAATGCGCATGTAGGCCCGTTGCACCTCACCCGCATCCACAATGGATTGGGCGATTTCGTTGTATACCTCAGAGGTCACGTCACCGCCGTATTCACCGCCGGGGATGTAGTAATCCGGGTTGAAGCGGCGCCAGCTGTCCGTGGGCAGGGCGGTCATCTCCAGATCCCAGACATAGACATGATCTGAGGTCATGGGCCAGCTGAAATAGAGTCCGCTATCGATGCGTACCCGTGCGCCCTGCTCGGGACGGATGTGAATGGCTCGCCCCGGCGAACCCTGCAGGCGGACCGGCCAGAAACGAGTCTCTTCGCCCACCTCGAAACTGCCGAACAGGGGTGAGACGTAATCCCCCTCCTGTAACCAGATGATGGAGTTGTCCGGAATCGTGCTGGTCATTTGCAGTGCATCAAACAGGTTCCAGGGATCCGTCTCGGTGCCCTGGCCAGCACTCTGAACCACGTTCGCGGAGACCCAGAATTCGTGATATCCGGGTTGCAGCGCAACGATTGAAGACCAGCGGTTGCGTTCCGATAGGTCAGCAATAACCGAGGATGAAATGGGTGTGGCAATGGCGTGCGACAGGGTTGCCGGATAGATCTGGGTCACATTGTCGGAACCGGGCTGTTCCTCCTCCGGTACACTCTGACCTGCCAGGCGGATGATCAGGAAAGCGCCGAATTCCTGCTTTACCGTGCTGAAGTCGTCCGCTGAATCCGCGGGATTGAGTGGCTGCGTCCCTGTGACGGGACGATCTTGCCAGTACGGATCCGATGAACCGTTCATGGGCAGATCGATGAACTGACCGTTGTAAGTACCGGCCAGCAGAGGCTGAGCAGCGGAACGGTAATCGAGAGCGTTATAGATCTGCAGGTAGTCCCCATTCTGTGCATAACGGCCAAGATCAATGGAAACGACAGGATCCCGCTGCGGATTGACCACCATCAGATGGGCCTTGCGGGGATCATAGGCGTTGGGGCGGATTGCTGCGCGGGGCTGGGAGGGGATGTGTTCCGTGATATTACGATTACCCGAACAGGCGCCGCAATTCCGGATGTCCGAGTAATAGACCTGATTGTCGCTGAAGACCATATTCACCGGATCTAAATCGGCGGTCACGGGCTGTTGGCCGTAGACCATGTTTTCAGTGAAGGATTGCAGCGTACCGCTGCTGTTGCCCATACGTAGAGTTGCCCGTTGCTGGAAGTTACCCTGTCCATCAGACAACAGTCGGGCACCGTAGAAAACATTACCGGTCACGCTGATCGCGCTCTCTCCGCTGTCACCGGAGGCATTGGCGATGAAAGGATCTGAGAAGTTTCCCGCAATGATGTTCTCTTCGATCGCACGTGGGGTGTCGGAGCGGTTTTGACTGGAGATGCCGATCCCCTGGGATCGGCGGTCACTCACAAAGCAGTTGGAGACGACGATATTGCCGTACACGACACTGTTACTGGCTCTGTGGAAGGTGTAGATGCCGTTTGGCAAGGCATGAATGACGTTGTTGATAAGACGGATGTCATCGCCCCCGTCGATTCGCATGGGGGCACGCAGATACTCGCCGGCTTCTGCGATGGAGGCGGCAATCTCTGTGTTTCTCAAACCCGGAATGTAGTAATCGGGATTGAAGCTGCGCCAGGCATCATCAGGCAGAGCGGTCATTTCCAGATCCCACACCGAGACATGATCGCCGGTGTAGGGCCAACTGAAGTAGAGTCCGCCGTCGATACGTACCCGGGCATCCTGCTCCGGTCTGATGTGTATGGCGCGACCCGGACTGCCCTGCAGAGTGACAGGCCAGGCGCGAATTTCTTCGCCATTGGCGAAGCTTTCGGCAATCGGCGACACATAGTCTCCGGCTTTCAGCCAGATGATGCTGTTGTCGCTGATGGCGTCGCGTTTCTTCAGAGCGTCGTAAAGATTCCAGGGATCGGCATCGGTGCCGCTGCCGGCACCGGGTGCGGCATCCGCCGATACCCAGTATTCGTGATAGCCGGGTGCCAGCTCAACAGTATAAGACCAGCGCAGGCGTTCTGTTTCATCTGCCGCTGCCAGCCAGGGAAAGCGAAGCGAAGGCTGGTAGTCCCCGGTAGTCGCGAGGCGATACTGGAAACCCGACGAGCCGTAGGCGCC
>JBEVVH010000162.1:0-7990 GCA_040507245.1 Candidatus Thiodiazotropha sp. | reverse complement strand
CGGGGCACTAATAGGCTGTCAAAGATCGAATCGATTTTGGTGGACTTGGATGTCCCAAAATCTTTCATGAGATCGAAGACTCGCTTGAAGAAGCTGTTGTACGCCCAGGCTCATAAAGCGCTTCGTGCAGAAATCCAGTCGATCAACAAGCAGTACCACAAAGAGCGCGCCGCTCTCTACGAGCGCCATAAACGCCAGACTTGGGCCGACTGGCTGAAGCGACAGGCCCTGAATGGCGATAGCCAGGCGCTCGTGGCGCTTCGCGCCCGTGAAGCGGCCCAGGGCCTCCAGGGCGACACCATCAAGGGCGAAGGCGGTGGTCTTCCCGGCCATGCGCCTATGACCGACAACATCACCAAGAAAGGCACAATTATTTTCCGCGCCGGCGCGACGGCGGTTCGTGACGACGGCGAAAAGCTCCAGGTCTCGCGCCAAGCGACCGGCCAGGCGGCTGAAGAAGCATTACGAATGGCTGCGAACCGCTACGGCAACCACATCACTGTCACAGGTACAGCGGAGTTCAAGGCCCAAGCCATCCTCTCGGCTGTTACCGCTGAGCTTCCCATCACCTTTTCCGATCCCGGCCTTGAGCGCCGGCGACAAACTTTATTAAGTAGCTACCAGGAGAAACAACATGACCGATCAGAACGATCACGATCCGTCCGAGGACGAACTGATCGACGCGGCGATGGCCGCTCTCGACCAGGAACCGCTTCCAACAAGCACTCTTCCGGAGCCAGGTGAACCGCCAACGGCGGTTCACCAGGAGTCGGAGCATGGGCCAGCGCAGGAGTTCAAGCCACCATCGCCAAGCCCGACATTGGACGCATTGGACGAGTCCCGCCGCCCCAAGGACGAAACCGTTTGCGAACGCTGTCCGGCCTCGGTGTGGTTCGCATCTCCGGAGGAGGTGAAGTGTTACTGCCGCGTGATGTACCTCGTGGTATGGAGCAGCCAGGAGCCAAACCAGATACTGCACTGCGACGGGGAGTTTCTGGGCCAGGAGCAAGAGTAAGTGCCGAGCATCGCGCCGCAGTCGCCTCCTACATATCGGAGCGCGAGTCCAAACGCCTCAAAGGCTTCGATATACCGAATCATTCCCGATATAATGGCGAAATCGGCGAGTTTGCGCATGCTGGTATCAGGACCGTTGACGGCCAGGCGCTCGCGCTACTCAAACGTGACGATCAAGTTTTTGTTCTGCCTATAGATGGTGCGACAGCAAATCGCCTTAAGAGGGCAAAGATCGGAGATCCTGTCACCGTGGACGGGAAAGGGTTCGTTAAAAGGAAGAAGTCGATGAAATCAAAGCACAACACTGCTGTCGGCCCCCAGGTCAGGGAGAGAAAGCCCGTAGCTCGAAATAAATTCATTCCGATGCTAGGCATCATGTCCTTTGTGGCCGGCCTCCAGGCCGCGACACAGACATTCGCTCATATCTTCAATTACCAGCCCGTTCTCGGCGGTCATTTCACTCACATCTATGCGCCTTGGGATATTTTCGTCTGGTCTGCCCGCTGGTGGGGGCAGTACCCGAACGAAATCATGCAGGCTGCCGGCATCGGTGCCTTCGTCACTGCCGGAGACCTCCTCGTCGTTGCGGTCATGAAGATCGTTGCGCGGAACTCATCGAAGCCCAATCGATACTCACATGGTTCCGCCAGGTGGGCCGATAAAAAAGACATCCAAGACGCAGGCTTGTTGCCGCGTTCCAAAAGCCTTCTTGGTTCGGAAAAGAACAACGATTCATCGTCCTCCGGAGTTTACGTCGGGGGGTGGGAAGACAAGGATGGCACTTTCCATTACTTGCGTCATAGCGGGCCCGAGCATGTCCTGACATATGCACCGACACGAAGCGGCAAGGGCGTCGGCCTGGTCGTCCCGACCCTTCTGTCGTGGGCGCATAGCTGCGTCATCACCGACCTCAAGGGCGAGCTGTGGGCGCTCACGGCCGGCTGGCGCAAAAAACACGCTCGTAACAAGGTACTGAGATTCGAGCCCGCCGCTCTGAATGGCTGTATCCAATGGAACCCTCTTGAGGAGATCCGGATCGGCACTGAGTACGAAGTAGGCGACGTGCAGAACCTCGCCACTGTGATTGTTGATCCTGACGGAAAGGGTCTTGAATCACACTGGCAGAAGACCTCCTGGGCGCTCCTTGTTGGCGTGATTCTTCATGTGCTTTACAAATCACAGCAGGAAGGCACCCCGGCTACGCTGCCTGCGGTCGATGCCATCCTCTCCGATCCCGACCGTGACATCGCCGAATTGTGGATGGAAATGACCACATTTCCGCATATCAATGGCGATGTTCATCCCGTCATCGGTTCCGCTGCTCGTGACATGCTGGATCGCCCCGAGGAAGAGGCGGGCTCTGTCCTCTCAACTGCAAAATCCTATCTCTCGCTCTATCGTGACCCCGTTGTTGCACGGAACATCAGCCAATGCCAGTTCCACATCAAAGACCTGATGAACAACAACGATCCGGTAAGCCTCTATATCATTACCCAGCCCAACGACAAGGCCAGGCTGCGCCCGTTGGTCAGGGTTTTCCTAAACATGATGATCCGGCTTCTCGCGGACAAAATGGACTTTGAAGATGGTCGCCCCGTTGCTCACTACAAACATCGGCTGCTTGCCATGCTCGATGAGTTCCCCAGCATCGGCAAGCTTGAGATTCTTCAGGAATCCCTCGCTTTCCTCGCCGGCTACGGTATCAAGTTCTACCTGATCTGCCAGGACCTCAACCAGCTCAAGTCCCGCGAGACGGGCTACGGCCCTGACGAGACAGTCACCTCCAACTGCCACGTCCAAAACGCCTATCCGCCTAACCGCATCGAAACCGCCGAGCATCTATCCCGGCTCACAGGTCAAACCACAGTCGTAAAAGAGCGCATCACTACTAGCGGCCGGCGCATATCGATGATGCACAGCAATGTCTCTACGACCTTCGATGAGCACCAACGGCCGTTGCTCACTCCTGACGAATGTCTGCGGATGCCCGGCCCATTGAAGAATGCCGACGGCCTTATTACAGAGCCGGGCGACATGGTTATCTATGTCGCCGGCTACCCCGCAATCTACGGTTGCCAACCCCTGTACTTCAATGACCCCGTTTTCCAGGCTCGTGCATCGATTCCCGCACCGAAGGTCACGGATGTGCTTGTCAGGGGTTACGATCCAGAGCATGCGGAGATCGTCCTATGACTCGCGTCATCAAATACGCGACCTGGACAGCCGCTGTCTGCCTAGTGTTGGCCGGTATTGCCTGGTCGATAGGCATCCGCATCAATACCACCGTAAGCATTCCACTCGGCATCTACATCACTTCTGACGAGCCGATTTCAACCGGCTCTTATGTGATCTTTTGCCCACCTGACAACGCGCTATTCACCGAAGCCCGCACTCGCGGCTATATCGGTGCGGGCTACTGCCCAGGCGATTACGGCTACATCATGAAGAAAGTTTTAGCCGCTAAAAACGATGTCGTCTCTGTGACCGATCAGGGTGTCCTCGTGAATGGTCACGAAGTGCCGTTGAGCAGGCCCTTGCTTACTGACGGCTCGAACCGCCCGATGCCTCATTATCGAATCGAAGGCTACGCCCTTCCTGATCGAAAACTGCTACTGATGTCTGATGTCACCGGCCTGTCCTTCGATGGCCGCTACTTCGGCCCCGTAGACATCGGACAAATCAAATCCGTTATTCATCCCGTTATTACATGGTAGAGGAGGGACCCTATGCGACTCTTTATTGCTGAAAAACCGTCTGTCGCAAAAGCAATCGCCGGCGAGCTGGGCGCAACCGGCAAGGGCGATGGTTACATTCAATGCGGTGACGATAAGATCACCTGGTGTTTCGGACACATGCTCGAACAGGCCGGTCCGGACGAGTACACCCCTGACGACGTTCCGGTCAATGGCGCCGGCCGCAAGATATGGCGTGTCGATGAACTCCCCATCATCCCTGATTCGTGGATTCTGCGCCCGAAACCGGACGCGAAAAAACAGCTTTCGCTGATCGGCAAGCTGATCAAGAGCGCGGACGAAATTATCAATGCTGGCGATCCAGACCGCGAGGGCCAACTGTTGGTTGACGAGGTGCTGGAGCACTTTGGTAATAACAAGCCGGTTCGTCGATTCTGGGTCTCATCCCAGGATTCCGTCACCGTTCGGCGCGGACTGTCCGCACTCAAGGACAATCGTGAATATGCCGGCTGGGCCGACGCGGCCCGAGGCCGTGGCCGTGCTGACTGGCTGATCGGCATGAACCTCAGTCGCGCCTTCACCCTTCGGGCGCAGCGTGGCGGCTCCAGGGCCTTGCTTACCGTGGGACGGGTGCAAACCCCTACGCTGGCCCTTGTCGTCGCCAGGGACCGCGAAATCGAGGCATTCAAGCCGGTTCCTTACCACACGATCCGCGCCGAAATCGTACACGCCGGCGGCTGCTTTCTCGCGGCCTGGAAGGCGAAGGAAGATCAGGCCGGCCTCGATGCCGAGGGCCGCCTTGTCGATACCGCCGTCGCCGATGCCCTTGTGGCCGCTGTCACCGGCCAGGCCGGCAACGTCGCCGAGTACAAGCAAGAAGCCAAGAAGCAAAACCAACCGCTGGCGTTCGCGCTATCGGACATTACCGCCCTTGCCTCCAGCAAGTTCGGTTACAGCGCCGAGGACGTGCTGAACACCTGCCAGTCGCTTTACGAAACGCACAAGCTGACTTCCTACCCACGTACCGACTGCGCCTACCTCCCGGAGTCGCAACACGCGGACGCGCCGCAGGTTCTCGATGCGATCAAGCACGTCAACCCTTCGCTGGCCGGTATCGTGGACGGCGCAGACACCGGCATCAAGTCACGCACCTGGAACGACTCGAAGATCACCGCGCACCACGGAATCATCCCTACCATGCACAAAGGCAGCGCGGCGGGCCTCAGTGACATGGAACGCAAGATTTACGACCTGATCGTGAGGGCCTACCTGGCGCAGTTCTACCCGCTGCACGAGTACATGAGCACCACGGTCGGCATCGAGGTTGCCGGCGAAACCTTCGCCGCGAGGGGTAAGGTTGTCACGCTCAACGGCTGGCGTGACGTATTTCAGGACAACGACGAAGACAGCGATAAGGACCAGGACGATGGCGGCGACCAGGCGTTGCCGGCGATGGCCTAGGGCGATGGTGTGACCTGCAAGCAGGCCACTCGGAAGGACGCCAAGACGAAAGCCCCGTCACGTTTCACCGAGGGTACGCTGATCCGCGCAATGGAAAACATCCACAAGTACGTCACCGAACCGGAGCACAAGAAAATGCTGCGCGACGGTGACGGTATCGGCACATCAGCAACCCGCGCTTCGATCATTTCCGAATTGAAGCGCCGTGAGTTTCTGGAAACCAAGGGTAAGCAGATCATCAGCACGACCCTGGGCCGCAGCATGATCGACGTGCTTCCGAAAGTCGTGAAAAGCCCGGTGCTAACCGCGTTGTACGAACGCATGTTAAAGAGCGTCGAACAAGGCACCGCCGAGCTGGATGCCTTCATTGCTAAGCAAGAGGCATTTATTAGGGACCAGGTGGCCAAGGCCAATGATGGTTCTGTCGCCGTTGCTGGTGGTAAAGAAGCGGCCCCGGTTTCCACCAAATACAAATGTATGTCCTGCGGTGCCGGTCTCTCTCGGCGGCCGAGCCGCAAGAAGGGTCAATTCTGGTGGGGATGCAGCAATTTCCCTACCTGCGCACAGACCTATCCAGACGTTAAAGGAAGGCCCAACTACAGCAAGGGCCGCAATGTTCAGAAAACTCAGTAAAAGGGACTATTCATATGAACTCTGAAGATCAAAAAAACGTGACGAATAACGAAGACTCGATTTCTTCCAAACTCACCGACGCCATGACGCCAGGCTATCAGGCCGAGTTCGATCCGGAAGAGGCGGAACGTGCCGGCGCATTTGTCGAGGACGCGATTTCCGAGCAGGACGCCTCAGAGAGCGACGCCGATCTGATCGACGCGACTGTTCCGGAGGCGTAAGTCCTGGCTGCCAGGACACCATCGAAAAAACCCTTCCACGAGACCGTTGCTGAGCGACTGATTCAGCAGCTCAAGGACGGTACCGCTCCATGGCAACGGCCATGGATTCCCGGCGAAGGGTCTATGCCCATGAATCCCACGACCGGGAAACGCTACAAAGGTATCAACGCTATTTTTCTTCTTTCGCAAGGTCACGGCGATCCCAGGTGGATGACCTATAAACAGGCGGCCGCTGCCGGCGCACAGGTCCGTAAGGGAGAAAAAGGCACTCCCGTTCAGTATTGGAAATTTACGGAGCAACAAACGAAGCTCGATGACAACGGCAAGCCAGTTCTCGACAACGACGGGAATCCCGTCAAGGTCTCCGTCGAGCTTGAGCGTCCTCGCGTGTTCTTTGCGACCGTATTTAACGGCGAGCAGATCGATGGGCTACCGGCCCTTGAGCGCAAACCTGTTCAATGGAATGCTCACGAGCGTGCTGAACACATCCTTAGCGCGTCTGGCGCTACCATCCAGCACGCCGAAGGCAACCGTGCCTTCTATCGTCCGGCTACCGACAGCATTCACCTTCCGGATAAGGGTCAATTTCCAACATCCGATAATTACTATGCTACGGCGCTTCACGAGCTTGGCCACTGGACGGGCCACCCATCGCGCCTAGACCGAGACCTTGCCCACCCCTTCGGCTCCGAGGGATACGCCAGGGAGGAGCTGCGGGCTGAGATCGCGTCGATGCTCGTTGGCGAAGAGTTAAGTATTGGCCATGATCCAGGCCAACACGCCGCCTACGTCCAGTCTTGGATCAAGGCCCTGGAAGACGATCCGCTGGAAATATTTCGAGCCTCGGCCGACGCGGAGAAAATTCATGAATTTGTTCTCGCGTTCGAGCAAAAGCAAGTCCAGGAACACGATCAGCAGCAGGAGGCCGCCGTGCATAACATCCCCGCCACCGAACCCGATACATTGAGAGCCGAAGCGTGGACGCTTCATCACGTCCAGAATGAAACCCTGGATAACGCTCTTCAAACCGCATCCCTCGAACAGATCGACCGTGTTATTGACACCATCGATCGGATGCAGCCACTGAACACAGAAAATGCCTTTTGGTCAAATCACGAGCTGCCCCAGGACATCGAGGCGCTGGATGCCAAGATCGACGCGGCAGCCGATTATTTAATCGAAACACGTCGGCCTGACGCTGTTCTATCGGCCGCCTTTCTTAATCTAAAGAACGGTGATGCCGATTCCCATGAAAGTGATATGGAGGCGTTTCGCCTGGCGTCCGAGAATGCGCTTGGCTTTGCTCTCCCTGAGCACTGGTCCGGACAAATACAAATCGCTGGCGTAATAAGCGAAAACGGGGGGCTGCGCGAGGCCAACCTGGTCGAAGAGACTCCCGAAGCCTTCCAGTTATACGCGCGTAATGAGACCGGCCCGGGCCCCGACGCCTATATCTACTTAACAACGGTCGATGACCTTTTCCTGGCCAACAACCTTGCCGACCGCCTGGCCGTCATCGATGCCAATGCCGAAACTAATCCTTACGGAAAAACCGCCCGGCTTGCTCGATTGAATGAGGAGCGTGTCCGACGTGATCCCAACAGCACCGATGAAGACATTTCCGCCGCAAAAGAGACCCGCAAAGAAGCGGAAATGGCCGCGATGCTCAACGACGAGGATCTTCAGCGTTCTATTGCGGAACATGAGCAGCAACAGAACACCTCTAATCTTGCCGCGCCCCAAGGTTCAGAGCGTACCTATATCAACGTGCCTTATCGTGAGAAGGATGAGGCCAAGTCACTCGGTGCCCGCTGGGATCGTCAAAAGCAGTCGTGGTATGTCCCGCCAGGCGTAGACAACGACCTTTTCTCAAAATGGACCAAGCGAGTCTTCGATCTCATGAAAGATTTTGGGACATCCAAGTCCACCAAAATCGATTCGATCTTTGACAGCCTATTAGTGCCCCGG
>JBEVVH010000161.1:0-8005 GCA_040507245.1 Candidatus Thiodiazotropha sp. | reverse complement strand
GCGCCTACGGCTCGTCGGGTTTCCAGTATCGCCTCGCGACTACCGGGGACTACCAGCCTTCGCTTCGCTTTCCCTGGCTGGCAGCGCAATGCCTTGGCCGCCATTCGCAGATCCTCATATTTACTCTTGAAGTCATCAAAATCGAGCCAGATGTCCGGTAAGGCATCGCTGTCATCCGATTCGGAGTCGGAGGGAAAACCGCTCAGCAGATCGAGCTGGGTGGCGGTTTCCAGGTCCTTGGCCATCACCGCAAGCCGTGCGGCATCATAGGGCTTCTCACCCTTCATCATGTCGCCCATGCCTTTCATGTTCCAGCTGTAAACCTCCATTGCCCCCTGCCGGTATTCCACCGCCTTTTCCACTTCACCCGCCTGGCTGACGGCCCCGCCCAGGGACAACACCAGGGCAGTGCCCGCCAGCAGTGACGTTTTCATATTGAACGGATTTGTTTTCATGTTTGTACCCCTCGTGGTTACTGATATTGATAATTTCTATGGTCTCTATATGAAGACCCAAGCTTTAATTCGGTTACAATAGCCCGCTTGTCCCAATCCTGTGCGGAAACATCCAGTCGATCGATGAGCATGCAGCCTACTGCGCGGATTCGTGAAATCCCCTACAACTATACCTCGTTCTCAGACCGGGAGATCGTGATCCGGTTCCTGGGCAAGCCGATGTGGGCACTGATCGAGGAGTTACGCGGCAGCCGCCGGACCGGGCGTTCCGCGCGGATGCTGTTCGAGATCCTCGG
This sequence comes from Candidatus Thiodiazotropha sp., assembly GCA_040507245.1. Lineage (GTDB taxonomy): Bacteria > Pseudomonadota > Gammaproteobacteria > Chromatiales > Chromatiaceae > Thiodiazotropha. The sequence goes on along the minus strand of JBEVVH010000161.1, from coordinate 7,254 downwards.
TGACATGTGGGTCATCAACCGCAACCCCTACCTGCAGGACGACCTGCTGGACAACGAACAGCGCCGCCAGGCCCTGATCAATGCCCTGATTCACCGCCTGGACCAGTTCGGCGCCCGCACCAACAACAATCAGAAGGCCGAGCAACTGCTCAGCGCCACCCGCGAGGCGGTGGAGCGATTCGCCCGCCAGTTCGAGGACCTGCTCGCACTGCGCCGCCGCACCCGGCAGAACCTGATCGGTCTGACCCGGGCTGACAACATCGATTTCAGCGGTTTCGCACGGGTCTCTCACGCCACCGACGCCACCGACTGGCGAGTGGAGATCCCCTTTGTGGTCATCACCCCCGACAAGGAGGAAGAGGTGGCGCCCATCGTGCGCGCCTGCATCGCGTCCGGTCTCACCCTGATTCCCCGGGGCGGCGGCACAGGATACACCGGCAGCGCGGTACCCCTGGACCCGCACACCGCAGTGATCAATACCGAAAAGCTCGACCGGCTGGGTCCGGTGGAGCCGATGACCCTCCCCGGGGTCGCGGACCCGGTGCCTACCATCCGCACCGGCGCAGGCGTGGTGACCCGGCGAGTCTCCGAGGCGGCGGATGCTCAGGGCCTGGCGTTTGCCGTGGACCCCACCTCCCAGGACGCCTCCACCATCGGTGGCAACATCGCCATGAACGCGGGAGGCAAAAAGGCGGTTCTGTGGGGCACCACCCTGGACAATCTCGCAAGCTGGCGCATGGTCACCCCCGAGGGGGAGTGGCTGGAGATCGAGCGGCTCAATCACAACCTGGGCAAGATCCATGATCAGGCGGAGGTGCAGTTCCGTCTCACCCGCTATGATAGCAACGGCAAGACCCGAATCGGCGAACCCCGGGTGCTGAGCATGCCCGGCCAAGCCTTCCGCAAGGCGGGACTGGGCAAGGATGTGACCGACAAATTCCTGTCGGGTCTGCCCGGGGTGCAGAAAGAGGGTTGCGACGGCCTCATCACTTCGGCCCGCTTCGTCCTCCACCGGATGCCCGGCCAGGTGCGTACCCTATGCCTGGAATTCTTCGGCACGGACATTGGCAAGGCGGTTCCCGCCATCGTCGAACTCAAGGACTACCTGGACGACCATGAACAGGTCCTGCTGGCCGGTCTCGAACACCTGGACGAGCGCTATCTGAAGGCGGTCAAATACTCGACCAAGGCCGCCCGTCACGAGCGGCCCAAGATGGTGCTGCTGGCCGACCTGGCCAGTGACGACGCAGCACGGCTCGAAGAGGCCGCCGCCGAGGTGGTGCGCATGACCCAGGCTCGGGAAGGCGAGGCCTTCATCGCCAGCAGTCCCGAGGCACGACGTAATTTCTGGCTCGACCGGGCACGCACTGCGGCCATCTCCGCGCACACCAATGCCTTCAAGATCAATGAAGACGTAGTCATCCCCCTCGACCGTCTGGCCGAGTACAGCCGCGGAATCGAGCGCATCAACATCGAGGAATCGATCCGCAACAAGATCGACATCGCCGATGAAGTCGCGGTATTTCTGGAAAGTGACCACTCACTTCGCAAGCCGGATGACGATGCTGAGGCGAGTGATGAAAACCGCAGCATCCTGCAGGCCAAGCTCGAACTGGCGCAGCGCGCGGTGGACGAGGCGCGCAACCGCTGGCGCGCCCTGCTCGATCACCTGGATGAACCTGCCGCCCAGCACATGAATCTGCTGCAGGATGTCAGCAGCGAGCGGATTCAGTCGGATGACCGGGTACTCGATCTGCTGCTGCGCCGGGACATGGTGGTCTCCTACCGGCAGGAAGTGGCGCGTCGCCTGGATGAGGCGTTCCCCGGTCAGGACGTGCGCCGCCTGCGCCATGCCCTGCGCGAGATCCACACCCGGCTGCGGGATGCCCGGTTGTTCGTCGCCCTGCACATGCACGCCGGTGACGGCAACGTACACACCAACATTCCGGTGCATTCCGACAACTACGCCATGCTGCAGCAGGCCGACCGCATCGTCGACCGGATCATGGCCCTGTCCCTGAGCCTGGACGGCGCCATCTCCGGGGAGCACGGCATCGGCCTGACCAAGCTGCAATACCTCTCGGCGGACAAACTCGAGGCGTTCGCCCGGTACAAGCAGGAGATCGATCCCCAGGGCCGTTTCAACCGGGGCAAACTGATTGCCGGCGCGGACCTGGAGCTGGCCTACACCCCTTCCCTGCGGCTGCTCGAGCAGGAGGCGCTGATCCTGGAGGAGAGCGAACTCGGCATCCTCAACGACGAGATCAAGCACTGCCTGCGCTGCGGCAAGTGCAAACCGGTGTGCATGACCCATGTTCCCCGCGCCAACCTGCTCTATTCTCCGCGCAACAAGATTCTCGCCACCGGCCTGATCATCGAGGCCTTCCTGTACGAAGAGCAGACCCGTCGCGGAATCTCCCTGCAGCATTTCAGCGAAATGAATGACGTGGCGGACCACTGCACCGTGTGCCACAAGTGCGAGAACCCCTGCCCGGTGAACATCGACTTCGGAGAGGTCACCACGCTGATGCGCAAGATCCTGGTCGACCGGGGCAAGAAACGCTCAAGCCTTGGCGCCAAAGCAGCCATGATCTTCCTTAATCTCACCCACCCGACGGCGATACGCTGGCTGCGCCGGGGCATGGCCGAGTGGGGTTTCAAAGGTCTCAACCTGGGACACGCCCTGGCGGGAAAGCTCGGACTCGTGAAAAGTCCGCAGCAACCCCCCCATGCCACCACCGGCCAGCCCAAACCTCAGACCCTGATGGTGGAGATGCTGCAGACCCCGATCCGGGTCGAGGCCCCCAGCCAGACCCTACGGGATGCCCTCAAGCTGAACGATCCCACCTCGGTGCCGATCCTGCGCAACCCGGCCAGGGTGAGTGAAGAGAGTGATGCCATTTTCTATTTCCCGGGTTGCGGTTCCGAACGTCTGTACAGCGAAATCGGCCTGGCGACCCTGGCGATGCTCCACGAACTGGGCGCGGAGACCGTGCTGCCGCCAGGCTACCTGTGCTGCGGCTATCCACAGACTGCGGCGGGACTGCACGCCCGAGGGCGGCAGATCAGCACGGAAAACCGGGTGCTGTTCCATCGCATCGCCAACACCCTCAACTACATGGATATCAAGACCGTGCTGGTCTCCTGCGGCACCTGCATGGATCAGCTGCTGCAGTACGAGTTCGAGAAGATCTTTCCCGGTTGCCGGCTGCTCGACATCCACGAGTACCTGCTGGAGAAAGGGGTGCATCTGGATGGTTCGCAGGCAACCGAATACCTCTATCACGATCCCTGCCATACCCCGCTCAAGCATTACAGCCCGATCCAGGTGGCCAATACCCTCACCGGCAAACCGGTGCTGCTCAGTGATCGCTGCTGTGGCGAGGCGGGGACTCTCGGTACCAGCCGCCCGGATATCGCCAACCAGTTGCGCTACCGCAAATCGGAGGAGCTGGTCAAAGGCATTGCGGCAATTCAGCACAGGCAGGCGGATGCCTCTGCGCCGATCAAACTTCTCACCAGCTGTCCCGCCTGTCAGCAGGGTCTGAGCCGCTACACGGACCAAACCGGCCTGAAACCCGAATATCTGGTATTGGAACTGGTCCGGCAACGCCAGGGTGAGCAGTGGCAAAGACGGTTCATCGATCAGGTGCTGAAGGACGGGATCGAGCGAGTGCTGGTTTAGTGACGCCTGATTCTGAAACCAATGACCCGCATGTAGATCGATAACCACGGTCATCCCGGCACATATCGTGATCTGGCGCGTTCAACGAAACGGCCGTCACGGACGCCATCCTCGGGGACCTCGTTCCCATGCTCTGCGTGGGAACACGTCATGGCCAAGTCATGCAATATCCACAGATGGGGAGAGGGCCAAGCGATTTTGCCGGGTCCCCCGCTTGATGGATAATGGCCAGCACAATCTATTGGCCCGATCCCAGAACAGCGGGTTACTTTTTTATTTATACCGTGTCATCCCATCGGGCTCCACTGATCAGGGCGATCCCCTGCTTGCGCCCGGCTGGGAAACGGCATCTCACGAGGAACATGCCACCATGAAAGACCGTTTCACCAAGACCTGCGTCAAGCAGGACGATGCACTTCGCAGCCGGGTCCGCCTGCTCACCACACTGCTCGGGGAAGTGCTCTATGAGCAGGTCGGCAAGGAAACCTTCACCGTAGTCGAACGGCTGCGCAAGGGCTACCTGAAGCTGCAGAAAAAGCAGGACCCGGAACTCAAGGAGCGTCTGTCACGCCTGATCCAGAGCCTGGAACCGGAAATTCTCAGTGCGGTGGTACGTGCCTTCAGCATCTATTTCGTGCTGGTCAACATCGCCGAAGAGGCCTTCATGCACACCCATAGAAGACGCATCGCCGGCAAGGGTGGCGAACTCTGGGAAGGCTCCTTCGATCACACTCTGCGGGGCTTTCGCGCCCAGGACATCACCCCCCAGGAGCTGCAGAACATCATCGACGACTCGGCCTATATCCCGGTCTTCACCGCCCATCCGACGGAAGCCAAACGCCTGGTGATCATGAACCTGCTTCGGCGCATCTTCGTCACCAGCGAAGTCCTCAACGCGCCCCGCCGCACCCTGGACCAACGGCCGGACACTATCCGCTCCCTGAAGACCCAGATCCAGACCCTGTGGAAGACCGAGGAGGTGCGCGCGGTACGTCCCGAGGTGCGCAATGAGATACGGCTCGGCCTGCACTACTTCCATCGCAGCCTGTTCGACGCCGTGCCCCAGGTATTCCGCCGTCTGCAGGCCGGTATCGAACGCATCTACCGGGATCACGAAGGCTACCACGGCGTTCAACTGCCCCCCTTCATCCGCTTCGGTTCCTGGATCGGCGGGGACCGGGACGGTAACCCCTTCGTCACCCCGGAGGTCACCCGTCTGGCGCTGGGCCTGCAGCAGCAGACGATCCTGCGAGAATATATCCGCCGGGTCGATGAACTGATCTCGGAACTCACTTTTTCGATACGCTTCTGCACCCCCAACTGGCCGTTCAGCGAAAGCCTGAAATCCGATAACGAACAGTTCGCCCTGTTCTTTGAGGCTGACCCGCGGCGTTTCGCTGAGGAGCCCTATCGACGCAAGCTCTACATCATTCGTGAACGCCTGCGTCAGACCCTTGCCGCAATCGATCCGGACGCCCCGCAATCCGCTCGAAATCTGCCCGGGGTCTATCCGAGTGCGCAACTGTTTCAACGCGATCTCAAACTGATCTCCCAGTCCCTGCTCAGTCATGGTGACGGTCACTCCGCGGAAGGGGCCCTCAAGGACCTGATCCACCTGTCTGAAACCTTCTGTTTCCACCTGGTGAGTCTCGATATCCGCCAGGAATCGACCCGTCACACCCAGGCGGTGGCCGAGATCCTGTCGCTCAGCGGCGAGGCTCCGGACTACTCGTCCCTGGACACCGCACAACGACTCGAATGCCTTGCCGCATTGATCAGCCGGGAGCAGCTTCCGCTGAGCTTCGATCGCGGGGCGCTCAGCGATGAAACCCGGCAGACCCTGGAGGTGTTCGAGCTGATCACCGAGAGCCGGGAGGCGATTGGACCCCGGGCCATCGGCCAGTACGTGATCTCCATGACCCACCAGTCGAGTGACATCATGGAGGTGGCCTTCCTCGGCTATCTCGCGGGTCTGGTCGGCATCGATCAGGGCAGTTGGTTCAACCACCTGGAGATCTCGCCCCTGTTCGAGACCATCGATGACCTGAAACGCAGTGAAACCATACTCAGAGAGCTGTTCGAAAATCCCACCTACCGACAACTGCTGGCCGCCAACGAGCAACGCCAGGAGGTGATGCTCGGATACTCCGACTCGGCCAAGGACGGAGGTATCCTGGCCTCCGCCTGGAATCTCTACCAGACCCAGAAACGCATCATCGCCCTGAGCGAACAGTACAATCTACGCTGCCGGCTGTTCCACGGCCGCGGCGGCACTGTGGGACGCGGCGGAGGCCCCACCCATCAATCGATCCTGGCCCAGCCCCCGGGCACGGTGAAGGGCGAAATCAAGTTCACCGAGCAGGGCGAGGTGCTCTCCTACCGCTACGGCAACCGGGAAACCGCGATCTTCGAACTCACCATGGGCATCACCGGACTGTTCAAGGCCAGTAGAGGCGTGGTCCGGCAGATTGCCCCGGTGAAAGTCGATTTCGTGCAGATCCTGGAAGAGATCGCGGAACTCAGCGAACAGCAGTTTCGCCATCTCACCGAGCAATCCCCCGGATTCCTCGATTATTTCTATGAAGCCACACCGGTCAGCGAGATCGCTCAACTCAACATTGGCTCACGGCCCTCCCACCGCTCCAAGGGCAACCGTTCCAAATCCTCGGTACGGGCGATCGCCTGGGTGTTTGGCTGGGGTCAGGCGCGCCAGGGTATCCCAGGCTGGTACGGTATCGGCTCAGCCCTGGAACGCTGGCGCAAGGAGAAACCAGGGCGCCTCAAGCAACTGCGCCGTATGTACCAGGAGTGGCCGTTCTTTCACGTGCTGTTGAGCAATACTCAGATGGCGTTGACCAAATCCGACATGAACATTGCCTGGGAATACGCCTGCCTGTGCCAGGACAAGACCAGCAGGGAGACCATCTACAACGACATCCGCGATGAGTTCGAGCGCACCAAACGTCAAGTGCTGGAGATCGCGCAGGTCGATGAACTGCTCGATGAGGATCCGGTCCTGCAGAAGTCGATCAAGCGGCGCAACGCCTACCTGGGCCCCTTGAATCACATCCAGCTGGAGACCCTCAAGCGTTATCGCAACCCGAAACTCAGCGATGAAGAGCGGGAGCTGTGGCTCACCCCCCTGCTGCGCTCGATCAATGCCATCTCGGCGGGGCTGCGCAACACCGGCTAAGGTGCGTGCCACCTGCATCGTCCGCCCAAGAAAAACGCCCTGGTTATTCTCGTTCCCACGCTCCTGCGTGGGAACGCATACGCCCCTTAACAGGTTACAGATCAGAGCATGTCCGGTACCACAGCATATCAACCTGACGGATGAAGTCAGGGACGGTTGCCACGGATGGACCAAGTCCGCATTCCTGCGGGGACCGTGGGAACGGGTAGTGTTCAGAATTCTGTGTCATTTCTATAAACTTAGGCTAAAAGAGATGATACATGAAAGACAAAATACAATTCGACGTGGAAAGTGTCATCCAGGCATTACGTGAGGGCAAAGACCTCAGCGGCAAGGATGGCATCTTCACCCCTCTGATCAAGCAACTCACTGAAGC
>JBEVVH010000160.1:0-8038 GCA_040507245.1 Candidatus Thiodiazotropha sp. | reverse complement strand
TCGCTGCCAGCCAGGGAAAGCGAAGCGAAGGCGGGTAGTCCCCGGTAGTCGCGAGGCGATACTGGAAACCCGACGAGCCGTAGGCGCCAAAGGGGATCCAAAGATCGCATCCGAACGCGACGTCCAGTCATTCGGGAGCTGACAACGGAGCGGTGACGAGCTTGCGAAGTCATCGCGTAGTGTCAGTGACCGGGACGGCCGGGGCACTAATAGGCTGTCAAAGATCGAATCGATTTTGGTGGACTTGGATGTCCCAAAATCTTTCATGAGATCGAAGACTCGCTTGCAGGTCAATCCCGGGTTTCTCGAGGGCCTGCCTTACTCAATTGAAACCCTCATCGATGACACGCAAAAATCACTTAAGACCCTCGAACTCGATCAACAGCGACGGCTCTATCTGCAGGGTAGGCTGCTGGGACTGAAGCGGGCTCAGCAAGCCGGAGAAGGCGGCTTGCCGTCGAACATCTCGTACGGACCCTCGGTCTATTTCTCCAACGCACCGAATACCGCAATCCATCACTACTATGACGGGAAACATACCGGTATCGCCTGTCGCCTGAGCGATACGGACCGGGTGACCGATGTGTCGGATCCGCAGGACCGACAGGCCATGCTGGCGCATGACATCCTGTTACACCGCGCCGACGGTAGCGCGGAGCGATTTCCCGGTGGCTATAACGAACTGGTCAATCCGGTTGCCTACCGCTCACAGACCCAGGGTCGGTTGATCAAGAATGGTAAAGTCTATGCGGATACCGGGCTGATCAATTATGAACTACCCGGCGTATGCCGGCGCATCCGGCTGGATGATTTTCGTGGGTGTGATGCGGTAGTGCGATTGCTCCAGGTCGGACTGTTCAAAGGCAGTAGTGAAGCGGGTCCGCTCTACCGGATGCTGACCCTCGATGAACCGGAACAACAGTTGTCGCGTTTTCTGGGTGCGATACGCGGTTGCAGTGTGACTCCATCGGATGTGCAGGCCCGGGAATCACAGAATCTGCCAGTGCTACCCAACACCTGCGACATCATTCGTGACACCGCGTTCACCCGGGTATATTTCTACCGTTCGAATCAAGCGTTCTTCGAATCGATGCAACGGGATCGCTGTCGTTGAGCTTTGCAGTTAGCGGCGTGATCCGTTGCGTATACCGCCTTGAGCGGTTTAATCGGGCCATGCCGTAGAGACCGGCAAACAGCAATAATCATCCGGGTGACAAGGCACCGCCGCCACCACCACTATCGCTGCTCGTGTCCTGATCCGTTGATTCCGCATCACCGTTGCTGTCTTCGGTATCACCGGTATCTCCGCTATCGGCATCCGAATCCCCATTTTGCTCATCACTGCTGTCCGATGGGTTGACGATGATTCCGCCCAGGATCATGATTTTGCCATCCACCTTGCCATCCCCGTCGTTAGGTCCCCCATCTTCCAGGGTCAATTGCACACACCAAGAGTTTTCATTCAGGCCGTTCACAAAGGCTTCACTCCCGGGGGCCGGGCATGACCGGTTCGTGCCGGAGACACTGCTCAGCTGGTTGTTGGTGTCCTCGGCGAAAGCCTGCCAACCACTCGGAGTGAAAACCCGGAATTGGGAGTCGACTGTAATGGCCGCCTGTTGCGGTATCACAACCCGAACACTGTTGCCTTCACCGGACAGATTCTTGATCTGGAAATTGTACAAACCGGGATAGTACACAGGATCCGCCGGATCGGTTGTGCCGCAGAGATCCGGCAAACCGCAATTTGTAATATCCTCAGGTGCAATGGATGCGGAATAGACCAACGCCTGAAATGCGGTGTCGCCCAGAAACAGTTCCAGACCGGGATCGGCTTCGATTACCATTTCCGCGTCAGCCTTGATGACCTGAAGCTGATTGCGCGGAAGATAGGAATGATCGAGATAGTCCGGGATACCGTCCATATCGGAATCGTCGGAGCCATCCGGGTAGTCGAGCACCCCGTCCTGGTCGGTGTCACCGTTGTAGCGGGCCGGGTCCGCATTCACGACCAGGAAACTGAGTTCATCACTCATTTGCCAGAGGTCCAGGTTCACGTTAACACCCAGGCGATACAGGCCGGGTTGAAGGGATGCGGGGTCGAACGTAAAGGTGTCTTCCCGGGTATCGATATCGATCAACGTCTCATCAGAACCCTGCCACGCATAACGGGCTTGCATGGGGTCCGTGGTGTCGGGTAACCCCTTGAGGGATGTGTTGAGAACCACGGGATTCGAGCTTCTCAACAGGATGCGATAAGGCTCGTTGGCCTGGGTGATGGTCAGCGAAACACGGGGTGAAGGGTTGTCGGTGGCGAGGATGATGTCGCAACGGGTAATGCCGCCGGGTACTGCATTCGTGACCGCATCCATCTCAAGCCATGCGCTGAGCAAGGTGGCGGGATCGCTCAGCATGACGTCATAGATCGGGATCTCGAGAATCGTTTCATGGCCGTCGAGTCTGAGTGTGTTCGCAAACAGGGTTTGTTCACGATCATCACCGTAGCGGATACCTTTCAGCCGGTAGTCGATGGTTACCGGATAGGCGGCAGCCGCACCGCTCAACTCGAGCGGACAGGCATAGTGGTCATCGTAGTAGTCGCTGTGATCCCTACTGAATTCGATGATCGGTGCGATGGAAATCAGCTGTGCCGCCCGGGTCGTGGTGCCTGCGCCGTCGGTTGCCGACCAGGTCAACAGGTGATTGCCGCTGGGCAGTTCAAGCGGATCTCCGCTCACGGTTGTCGGATCGTTTCCGTTGCTGGCCACGCTTTCCAATACCGGGACGATATCCCCGTCCTGGACGTCATGAGCACTCACCATGCCCGGGTCAACCTGGGTCAGTGCGCCCATGGCGGTGATATCGAGATGCTCTGAAAGGGTGATGACCGGGGCATAGCGGGCCGAGGTGATGACACTGCTGCGATTGCTGTAGATGACGTCTCTCCAGATTAGGGAGTCGCTGTTCAGTGTGATTACATTGAAAATTTCAAGGCCGAGATCCTGCTCGGTGATGGTGTAGGGTTCCGCGTCATACTGAAGCCTCGAGTCAGCGTACGACTCGGGCCATTGGATATATCGCCAGAGATAGTCAAATGTCACCCCGTCATCATCGAAGTAGCGGTTGTGCAGGGTCAGCGTCGAACCGGTGGAAAAACTGCCCGTGATGTAAACCGCTCCGCTGGGTTCGTCCGGTACATCGGCGATCAGTTCCGGCACCGCCAAAGGCAGGGAATGGAACTGCTCCGGGTTGCCCTGGGTGTCAGTGTAGGAGGCGACCACGCGGATTTCCCGATTCACGTCCTCATTGGTCAGGAAGTAGGCTGAATAAAGGGCTCCCGGGATCGGTTCGTCATCGCGATACCATTGCAGACTCAGATCGCCGATGCCATTGGCGTCACTGAGAAAGCTCTCATCGATGCTGATCAGTTGATCTTCCGCCGGGTTGCCGTGAAACACCAGACGCCCCATGGGAGGTTCGTTTTCGCTTACGGACTGGATCTCGATGGGCTTTGAATCCTGCGCTAAGAACGCACCGCCGTTCTCCGTCGTGTAGAGATTCAAAGTGTAGTTGCCGGATGCGAAGGGACCGATCTCTATGGTGGTGTCGGTACAGGGTGCCGGACTCGGTTCAATGTTGAGGCCACCGAACAGTTTTACGTAGATATTGATGGCATGGCCATCGGATTCCGTACCGTATGTCTGGGTGAGATAGTACTCCGGACAGGTGGCCACCCGGATCGACACGGGCTGGTCGTTGGCGGGACTTGCGTCGAGAATTTCAAAGCTGACCGCAGACGCGGCGGAGAAGGGGAGGATGGCGGATAAGAGGGCAATCCCTGGCAAATACTTCATGATACAGATCCTTTGGGCACGTTCCTGTTTGTGCGTCCCGGTAGGGTATTGGATTTATACAGGCAGATCAAACACTCGTCTGTCTCGGGTGAGCTGCCAGGCTCACTCTGTAATTCGGTTTGTCCCTTGTGCAAGCCTCGAAACGCGGCTGTTCTACCCTCTGGCAGGGCCCCTGAAACATCGGTTGCCCGTTGCGTCAGTTGTCTGGCAAACTGTTGTGCGGCATAAGAAAAAACAACCTGATGAAAGCCTCAAACCTAAACCTGCAAGCCTCGGCATGGGTCGAAGCACTTACCCGGATCGTGTCGCTCTTGGACACGTATCGATCACCTGATTAGGAGTTGATGCCTGCGATGATTCGTAGTACTCCGGGGACTGGCAGGACAGTGTAAGAAGCGTGACTATTCAGCGCTTGCTGGGACACGCCCTAAATCGATTTCCAAACCTTGGAGTTCGAACCAGACGCCTGCTATAGTCAGGCAATTGCTGCGTTGCAGCATGACGCCGGAGACCCACATGTCCATCAAGCCTTTCAAGAAGCTGCTGGTTGCCAACCGCAGTGAGATCGCAATTCGAATCTTCCGCGCCGCGAATGAACTCGGGATTCGAACCGTGACGATCTATGCGGAGGAAGATCGCCTGTCGATCCATCGCTCCAAGGCCGACGAGGCCTACAAACTGAACCCGGCAAAGGGTCCGGTCGGCGCCTACCTGGACATACAGGGGATTATCGATATCGCCTTGGACAAGGGGGTCGATGCGATCCATCCCGGATATGGTTTTCTCTCCGAGAACCCGGAATTCGCCCAGGCCTGCGCGGACAACGGCATCACATTTATCGGTCCCCGTGCGGACCTGCTGGCGCAGATGGGCGACAAGACCGCGGCCCGGGAACTCGCGCAGCGGGCCCAGGTGCCCACCCTGCCGGGTACCGACGAGGCGATCGAGGACCGGGAGACCGCGGTGCGCATCGCCGATGAGATCGGATTCCCGTTGATCATCAAGGCGGCCCACGGAGGGGGCGGACGAGGGATGCGAGTGGTGCGGGAGCCGGCGGATCTCGGCCGTCTGCTCGATGAGGCCCGCAACGAGGCACAGAACGCCTTCGGCAACGGCGCGGTGTTCCTGGAGCGCTTCATCCAGCGGGCCAAGCACATCGAGGTTCAGATCCTCGGCGACCGGCACGGCAATGTGGTGCATCTGCACGAGCGCGACTGCTCGGTGCAGCGCCGTCACCAGAAGGTCATCGAGATCGCGCCCTCCGTGGATCTGCCGGAAGCGACCCGCCTGGCGCTGTGTGACGCGGCGGTCCGGCTGGCCTGCGAGATCGGCTACGATAACGCGGGCACCGTGGAGTTCCTGGTGGATGCGGAGAGCGGCGACTGGTTCTTCATCGAGATGAACCCGCGTATTCAGGTGGAACACACGGTCACCGAAGAGATCACCAATCTGGACCTGGTGCGTTCGCAGATTCTGGTCGCCTCGGGCCGGGCACTGCACGATGCGGAGATCGGCATACCGCCCCAGGAGCAGATACCCCGAGAGGGCTTCGCGGTGCAGTGCCGGATCACCACCGAAGACCCGGAAAACGGTTTCGCGCCGGATATCGGACGGATTCTCACCTACCGCTCCCCAGCGGGTTGCGGTATCCGCCTGGACGCGGCGATCGCCACCAACGGGGCGGTGGTCACCCCCTATTACGATTCCCTGCTGGTGAAACTCACGGTGCGTTCGCCGAACTGGGAAAACGCCCTGGAGCGCATGCAGCGCGCGCTGCACGAATTCCGCATCCGGGGTGTGAAGACGAACATCCCGTTCCTGGAGAACGTCATCCAGGACCAGACCTTCCGTTCCGGTCAGGCCACCACCCGGCTGATCGACACCACCCCGGCGCTGTTCGATTTCAAGCCCCGCCGGGATCGCGCCAGCAAGCTGCTCAATTATCTCGGCGAGGTGATCGTCAACGGCAACCCCACCGCCAAGGGGTGGAAGCCGGATGCGCTCTTCACCCAGGCTCCGGTGCCGGCCTACGATCATCGCTCACCCCTGCAGCCCGGTACCCGGGACCGGCTGCTGGAGTTGGGTCCCAAGGGCTTCTCTGACTGGATCCTCACCCAGGATCAGGCGCTGTTCACCGACACCACCCTGCGGGATGCGCACCAGTCCCTGCTCGCCACCCGCATGCGCAGCGATGACATGCTGCGCATCGCCGATGTGATTGCGCACAAGGTGCCGAACCTGTTCTCCCTGGAGATGTGGGGCGGCGCGACTTTCGACACCGCGATGCGTTTTCTCAACGAAGACCCCTGGGAGCGTCTGATCCAGTTGCGCGAACGGATTCCGAACATCTGTTTCCAAATGCTGCTGCGCGGCGCCAATGCGGTGGGTTACTCGAACTATCCCGACAACGTGGTGGGCAGTTTCGTGCGCCGTGCGGTGGAAAACGGCATGGACATCTTCCGTATCTTCGACAGCCTGAACTATGCGGAGAATCTCTTCCCGGCGATGGAGGCGGTGCTCGAGGACGGACGTGCGGTGTGTGAGGCGGCGATCTGTTACACCGGCAACATCCTCGATCCGAAACGCAACAAGTACGATCTCGAGTACTACATCAGCATGGCTAAGGAACTCGAGAAGCGGGGCGCGCACATCCTCGCCATCAAGGACATGGCGGGTCTGCTGCGTCCCTACGCCGCCGACGTGCTGTTCCGCGCCCTGAAGTCCGAGATCGGCATCCCGATTCACTACCACACCCACGACACCTCGGGAATCAATGCGGCCAGCGTGCTGCGCGCCGTGGACGCGGGCGTGGACGTGGTCGACGGGGCGATCGCCGGACTCTCCGGTTCGACCTCCCAGCCGAACCTGAATTCCATGATCGCCGCCCTGGAGCACACCGCCCGGGATCCCGGCATCAACCGGGAGGCGCTGGATGAGATGTCCCACTACTGGGAGCATGTGCGTACCTTCTACAAGCCCTTCGATACCAGTGCGCCTCACGGCACCGCCGAGGTGTATCTGCACGAACTCCCCGGCGGCCAGTTCACCAACCTCAAGGAACAGGCCAGCGCCATGGGTCTGGGGGCACGCTGGCCTGAGGTCGCGCGTACCTATGCGGAGGTGAACCAGCTGTTCGGCGACATCGTCAAGGTCACCCCCAGCTCCAAGGTGGTGGGGGATATGGCGATCTTCCTGGTCACCCGCGGCATCAAGGCCCAGGACGTGCTCAACCTGGCCCCCGGTTCCGTGCCCTTTCCCGAATCGGTGATCGATATGCTGGCCGGTGGTCTGGGACAGCCCAAGGGCGGTTGGCCCAAGGAGCTGCAGCGCATCGTGCTGGGCGAACGCAAGGCGATCGATGACCGCCCCGGGTTGCATGCGGAGGCGGTGGATTTCCAGCCGCTGAAGTTCGATCTGGTGGAGAAGCTCGGTCGCGAACCGAGTGACGATGAAGTGCTCAGCTACCTGATGTATCCGAAGGTGTTCCTGGATTACGACAAGGTGTGCGAACAGTACGGCGACCTCTCGGTGCTTCCCACCCCGGCGTTTTTCTATGGCCTGAGCTGCGATGAAGAGATCGCGGTCGAGATCGAACCGGGCAAGGCCCTGTTCATCAAGCTGCTGCATCTGGGCGAGGCGGGCAAGCACGGCAAGCGCACGGTGATCTTCGAACTCAACGGCGATGCCCGCAACATCACCATCCAGGACAAGAGTCTGGTGGTGGACAGCACCTCCCGGCCCAAGGCCAGCCCGGACGATCCGCGCCAGGTTGGCGCGCCGATCCCGGGCAAGGTGACCCAGATCTCGGTGAGCGTCGGTGACGCAGTGAACAAGGGTGATCCCCTGTTTACCCTGGAAGCGATGAAGATGTTCACCACGGTCAACGCCTCCATGGCCGGGGTGGTGAAGAGCATCGAGATCGAACCCGACACCACCGTAGAGGCCAAGGATCTGCTGTTGCGCTTCCGCTGAGTTCCGACAGGAGAACACCGTAACCCGGGAAAGGCGTGGCACCGACCCCCGGATTCCGCTGCGCTGCATCCGGGCTACATGAGCCAGGACATTTCACCCAAGGCAAAGGGTTACGATCCGTAGAACCGTAGCCCGATGTAATGGTCTCCTCCCCCCTCAATAACGGCGTCGTAATGCGCCATGATTGAAGTTGCGGTCAATCAAAATGAGAAGAG
>JBEVVH010000159.1:0-8074 GCA_040507245.1 Candidatus Thiodiazotropha sp. | reverse complement strand
GCTCTTGGGTTTCTTTTGTTAGTGTTCGTGCATCAATTTTTTCCATCCGGGAATAATACGTGATATCCGTTAAAATATCTCCCTATTATTGCGCCGAGTTAATAACAAGGGTTATCCCTTATAGTCGAGCGCAGAATTCCTTATTTGAAACTTTATGATCAGGATACATACTAAACTATCCTATGTAACAGACATGAATTCTACGAGGGTCGTAATATGGAATACAGATGCGAGCATCGCAAGCTGATAGCCTGTGAAATCACAATTACCGACCGGGATCTCGGCGAAATCAAAGGCCGAATTCGTAATATCAGTCTCAGCGGTATGCTGGTTGACATGGGTGACAGTTCTCTGCAATTGAACAAGACCATCTATGTAACCTTTCCAGTAGAGAATTGCGGTGAGAACACTCAGTGTCAGGCCAAGGCCATGGTTGTCCATCAGCAGGCAGGATGTCTGGGACTGATGTTCAGCGAACTGGATGCGGGGGTACGCCAGATGCTGCGTAAAAAACTTTATGGCTATGCCACTCTGTCCGAACGGGCGTACCGGGTACACGAATACAAGGCTCCACTGGAATTGGATCGGAATGTGAGCGCTATGCGCTGATGCGTAAAATGCCTCGCCGGACCTACTCCGGCGAACCCGTTCCTAAAGGCGCTCTGAGCGTCTTTTTTTTGTTCGGATAAAGGTTGTGATGACTATCGGCAGGCGCTGCGCCAGTCAGCTGATTAAGCCTGAGGCAGAAGGGTGGTTGCCGAACCGTACTGATAACTCGCTCTGGGTCAGAATCATCCGACCCGATCCCCATGAGACTGGATTCCCAGGTCAAAGATGGGTCAAAATAACGCTATTATTTTAAGCGTTTACCCCCGGGTTACCATGACTCACCCCAACCCTCCAGTATTCAGCATCTTTTGTCCATGAGCCGTTCATTGCTTTCAAAGTGGCAGGGGATGTTGGCCAATTTGCCTTTGCCCATGCTTTCATTGCTGGTTGGGGTGATATGCGGTGTTCTGATGTGGCTGCTACTCGACCCTGTCCAGGACAAACGCCTCGAAAAGGTGTTTCATGATGAATTGGTCGGTCGGCTCGATATCCAGGCCCTGGAGACACGTCAGAGATTTGAGCAGTATCTGCAGGAATGGCAACTCGTCGCCCAGGGACTGGCCAATCACTGGCGCATCCGAGACTATTTGAAGACCCCCCGATGGCACCATCGGGATCCCGCAACCCTGCCGGTCGTCTCCACCGGCCAGTCCCCGGAGTGGTTGGATAAAAACTATTCCGCCTCCAGTGCATTTCAGGCGGATATGGTCATACTGCTGGACCACAACGCCATTCCTTACGAGGCCTACGAAACCTACCCTCTGCCGTTCGATCTGAATCGCATTACCGAATACTACAATGGTCAGACTGAGGAGGTGATCACCCTGATCGACGAGAAGCCCTATCTGCTGGTTTGGTCCCGATGTATCGAGGCAGACACGGATCACAGGGGACGGTTGCTGTTGATCAGACGCGTGGACGATCGCTTTTTGTCCGCTTCACAGAGCATGGTGCGCGGTACCGATACCTTAACCGCTCTGGCGGATGCCAATTCGCTCAAACTGCTGGCCATCAGTGTACGGGGTAAGATTCAGCCGGGCAGTTACCTCAATGATCTTTCGGATCGATATCTGCTGACCTCTCAGTCGATAACCGGATTCCAGTCCATGGATCAGAATTTGCTGTTTACCACCATGGTGCCGAGAGATGCCGTGCGTCAGACCATACACAACATCACCAAACTGGCCCAACAGGACCGGCTGTTGACCGCATTTGTCTATGTGGCAGCTTTTTCCCTGATCTTCGCCCTGGTATCAGTGAAAATCAGCCACGTGCTGTTACGCATCTCCCGCTTCGGTCAACAAGCCCTTGGCATCGAGCAGCCGGTGAGTAAAAAAGGCAATCAACTGATGCACCTGGAGGATTGGGTCAAGGCGTTTTTCAGACAGTTGATCACTGCCCGTGAGGCTCTGCGGAATCGGCAGGAAGCACGGATTCGGGAAACTGAGGTGTTGAAAAGTGCATTGTTCGATAACTCCATGGATTCGATCATTACCCTGAATCAGGAGGGCCTGATCGTAGAGGTCAATGGTACGGCGTTCAAAACCTTTGGATTCAGCCGTGACCAGGTGATGGGGCAACGCCTCGAATCCCTGGCGATTCATCCGGATGACCGATTCCGTTTCCAAACCATGTTGAGCAGTTGTATCACTCGTGGCGTGTCCGACACTTCATGCCGGGCGCAACCCATGCGGGCAGTGACCCAGAGCGGCGAGGAAAAATCCGTCGAATGCTCGGTAATCTCAATTCACCTGCAGGAACAGATGGTATTCAATGTGTATCTGCGGGATGTCACGGGGAAAAAACAGGCTGAGCGCGAGATCGCCAGTCTGGCAAAACTGGCGAGCGAAGACCCCAGCCCGGTGTTACGTATCAATGACCGGGGAGTTATCGTCTATGCTAACGCTGCAAGTGAGCCCTTGCTGGCTTACTGGGGGTGTGAACGGGGCCAGACACTTCCCGTGTACTGGCGGAATACCGTTTCCAGTATTCTTTCAGAGGGTCAAACCAAAGAGTATGAGGTGAATCTCGAAGAACAGATCTTTTCGCTTCAGTTGGCGCCCATACGAGAACTCGATTATGTGAACATCTACGGGCGCGATTTCACCCAGGTGCGCCTGGCCGAGATGCAGAGCCGCCAACACCAGTCTGAACTGGTCCATGTGTGTCGGCTCAGTACCATGGGAGAGATGTCCACAGGTCTGGCCCATGAACTGAATCAACCCCTTTCAGCGATTGTGAATTTTGCCAGCGGTTGTGTGCGCCGTTTGCAATCCGGTATCGGTGGTGAAGCGGAGCTGGTGGACGCGATGGCCCAGATCACTGCTCAGGCGGAACGCGCCAGCGAGATTATCAAGCGGCTGCGCGCCCTGGTGAGCAAACGGCCTCAGGAGCATGAAGTGGTCAATCTCAATCACCTGGTTCTCGAGGTGGCATCTTTTATCGAATTCGAGGCCAATCGCAATCGTGTGCAGGTGGCACTGGAACTCAGCGACGAGGTGTTGCCAGTCAAGGTGGATCTGGTGCAGATCGAACAGGTTATGTTGAATCTGGTACGCAATGCGATCGAAGCCATGAAGGCCGTGCATTCGGATCGGCGCCAGTTGATCCTCAAAACCCAGCGAATCAGTCCCCGTGAAGTACAGGTTCTGGTTCAGGACACGGGTTCAGGGATCCCGGAGAAAGCGCTGAATCACCTGTTTGACGCCTTTTTTTCTACCAAGAAGAGCGGCATGGGAATGGGGTTATCGATCAGCCGCAAGATTGCGCAGGATCATAAAGGCAACCTTGATGTCACATCGAAAGAGGGGCATGGGGCGGTCTTCCGGTTGGTGCTCCCTACCGATCCCTCGATGATATTACCGGGTTTCTGAGCCGTGTTCGTGCGAATACAATGGTTTCTGGCGGTCGCACCCCGGTTTTCCAGGTGTATTCGGCCGAATGGATCGGCAGTATCCACAGCTTGTACGCACGGAAATTCTCTTTGCGTAAATTTTGTAATGTCTGAGCAGGCCCTGATATGACGAGTCGTCCCACAGTTTTTGTTGTTGATGATGATCAAGCCATGCGGAATTCCCTGAAATGGTTGATTGAATCGGTTTCCATGCAGGTTGAAACGTTTGAATCCGCGAATGCCTTCATCCAGAGTTACTACCCGGGACGCTCGGGATGCCTGCTGTTGGATGTGCGTATGCCTGGCATGAGTGGACTCGAATTGCAGGAGTATCTGCGCATCAATCAGATCGCCATACCTGTGATCATTATCACCGGTCATGGCGATGTACCCATGGCGGTCAGGGCGATGAAGGCAGCTGCTGTCGATTTCATTGAGAAACCGTTCAATGATGAGTTATTGCTCGAGAGCATCCGTCATGCCATGGCATTGGATGCCCGCCAGCGAGACATGCAGGCTCAGCGTGCCGAGATCGCGACCAGGCTGGCGCGCCTGACGCCCAGAGAGTATGAAGTCATGGTCATGGTCACCAATGGGCAGGCAAACAAGGAAATTGCCAATGCCCTGGGGGTGAGTTCCAAAACAGTGGAGGCACATCGCGCACGGGTTATGGAGAAAATGGAAGCGGACTCCCTGGCGGAACTGGTACGCATGGCCATCAATGCCAACCTGGTCCCGCAAACCCTGCCTGAGTAATTCCTGTGCAAGAGCATCAGACCCGCGGGTTGTTGCGTCAGCCCTCTATCCTTGCCTGGAGTCTTTATGACTGGGCCAATTCCGCATTTGCGACGACGGTCATGGCGGGGTTTTTTCCGGTGTTCTTCAAGCAATACTGGAGTCAGGGGGTCGCCGCAACCGAATCCACCTATCGGCTCGGGCTAGCAAACTCGCTGGCCAGTCTGGTGGTGGTGTGTCTGGCGCCCCTGTTAGGCGCATTGGCGGATCAGGCTGGGGCAAAGAAGCGATTCCTGCTGTTTTTCGCTTGTATGGGTATTGTGATGACAGGCGCATTGTATCTGGTCGCCCAGGGCAACTGGGTGATGGCACTGAGTCTGTATGCCTTGGCAGTGCTCGGGTTTGTCGGTGGCAATGTGTTTTACGATGCGCTGCTGGTATCGGTCACCCGCGAACAGCATTATGACCGGGTGTCTGCTTATGGCTATGCCTTCGGATATCTCGGGGGTGGGGTGCTTTTTGCAATCAACGTGGTCATGACGCTGTATCCCGAATCCTTTGGTTTGAAAGATGCCGCCGAGGCTGTTCGGGTCTCATTCGTAACGGTGGCCGTGTGGTGGGCGGTGTTTTCACTGCCCTTGTTTTTTCTGGTCGAGGAACCACGCTCCCAGGTCGCCGAGAGCAGATGGTTTGCGGCTGGAATCAGGCAATTGCTCGAGACCTTCCGTAAACTCAGGCAGTTGAAGGTCACCCTGTTGTTCCTTCTGGCCTACTGGTGCTACATCGATGGTGTGGACACCATTGTCCGAATGGCGGTGGATTTCGGGCTGTCGATCGGCTTCGATGCCAACAACCTGATGATTGCCCTGCTGATCGCTCAGTTCGTCGGTTTTCCTTCGGCACTTGCGTTCGGCGCACTGGCGGGTAGACGTGGCCCGAAGCAGGGCATCATGCTGGCAATTTTTACCTATCTGCTGATCCTGCTATGGGCCTACCGCATGGATTCTGTATGGGAGTTTTATCTGTTGGCGGTTGCCATCGGACTGGTTCAGGGTGGCATTCAGGCATTGTCCCGCTCCCTGTATGCACGCTTGATTCCCGCAGACCAGTCCGCTGAGTTTTTTGGTTTTTACAACATGCTGGGAAAGTTCGCCGTGGTCTTGGGTCCGCTGCTGATGGGTTGGATCGGTGTGATGACCGGTAGCAATCGGCTGGCCATTCTCTCGGTCGGTATCCTCTTTGTGATTGGCGGCTTCCTGTTGATCAAGGTCGATGTGCGAGCCGGGGAAGCCGCCGCCCGCGCCATGAGCCGGTCGTAAGCCCATGACCCGGGATACCCTGTATGCTGACAATCAAGGTGTGATCGGCGAATTTCGCTTCGATGAACGGGTCGCGCGGGTCTTTCCGGACATGATCAATCGTTCGGTGCCGGGTTACAGCACAATCATCAATATGATCGGCACGCTCGCGGGACAATGGGTGAAACCAGGCTCCCGTGTCTACGATCTGGGGTGTTCCCTGGGCGCCGCGAGTCTCGCGGTGCGCGATTCGGTGCCACATCATGACTACCATCTCATTGCGGTGGATAATTCGTCCGCCATGCTGCAACAGGCGCTCAGACATTTTGAGGAATTGCGGCATTCGGTCCCCGTGCAATGGATTTGTGCGGATGTGCGGGATATTCGAGTCACCCAGGCTTCACTGGTGATCCTCAACTTTACATTGCAGTTCATACCCGAGAATGACCGCTGGGATTTTCTCAGTGCACTCCATGCCGGTCTTGAAAGCGGTGGGTTGCTGGTACTGTCAGAAAAGATCGCCCTGTCTGATCCGGCGTCACAGACACTATTCACTGAGATGCATCATGGATTCAAAAAGTCTCAGGGTTACTCAGAACTGGAGATCAGTCAGAAGCGTACCGCTCTGGAAAATGTGCTGATACCTGAAACCCTTGAGACGCATAAACAGAGGCTTCATGAGATTGGATTCCAGACCGTAGAGGTCTGGTTTCAATGTTTCAATTTTGTCTCTCTGCTGGCCATCAAATGAAGTATGACTGGAGTTGGCGGCTGAACTATCTGGATCAGCCAATCGGGCGTTGGCTGGAACAATTACCGGAGCAGGTGGAGCGGGTCTGGCGTGAACAACCGCATGGTGACCTGCAACGCTGGCAGTCTGCATTGGAGGAATTACCCGATTTTTCAGATCTGTCCCACGACTTCAACCAGTCGCGGGTTGCCCTGGGCAAGGATTCCGATTGCGATGCCCAGCAGCGTTTGCAAATTCGTCACGCCCTGATGAAACTTCATCCCTGGCGCAAAGGTCCTTTTGAGATCTGTGGTCTGCATATCGACACGGAATGGCGATCGGACTTCAAGTGGGATCGCTTCAAACAACACATTCAACCGCTTCACGGGCGTATTGTTCTCGATGTGGGATGTGGCAATGGCTACCACCTGTGGCGCATGCTGGGAGAAGGGGCGGATCGGGTCATCGGTATCGATCCCACGCAGTTGTTCATCATGCAGTTTGAGGCCATCCGGCACTTTGCGGGGTGTGACTACCCGGTTCATCTCTACCCTCTGGGTATCGAGGATTTGCCTGCGGATCTTGAAGCATTCGACACGGTATTTTCCATGGGGGTCTTTTATCATCGCCAATCCCCGTTTTCCCATTTGAGCGAGCTTAAAGGTGTGCTCCGACGGGGTGGTGAACTGGTGTTGGAAACCCTGGTGATCGAGGGACGGGCAGGTGAGGTGCTGGTGCCGGATGGACGTTACGCCAAGATGCGCAATGTCTGGTTCATACCTACTCCGGACACGCTGGTGGCATGGATGAAACGTGCCGGTTTCACCCGTATTCGCCTGGTGGATGTGTCAGCGACGAGTACCGATGAACAGAGAGCGACTTCCTGGATGAAGTTCGAGTCCCTCAAGGACTACCTTGAACCAACGAACTCAAATTTGACCATTGAGGGTTATCCCGCACCTAAGCGGGCGATATTGATAGCTGAGAAAAAATAATGCAAAGGGCAGATATTCTTGGAATATCATTATCCTACAATATTCATTAGGGGGCGTTGGGTGAGCACTGCTATCTGCTCGTGCCCTGAAAATTCGTCTGTCTCAGTTCTTTATAAAGGCACAACAGGCCTCTGATGTATATCGCTACACAAGAGGCCTGTTACAACATATTGTTAACACACTATCTGCTGAATGTGTTTACTTTGTCTCCGTACCCTTAATCTTGATTTCCTGTGTGTCTGGCTCATCCAAAGCGGATGCCTTCAGCTGACAACTGCCCCGGTAATAGGCCCAACTGTCACACTTTTTCTTTGTCGTCGGGTTGATGCATAAATAGCTGCTTGGAATGCCATCCCGCAATACTGGGGTCGCAGTGTATCCATCATCGATACAACGTTGTACTGAAACATCCGGATGACGGCTTTCTGGGTTGTCTTTGACTAAATCCGAGCCGGTCGACGACCCGCCATCCTGAGCGGAACAGCCACATGCGAGTACCAGAATAGTGAGTCCGATTGTTAAGGCGTATCTACTTGGCATGGCTGCTGGCACCTTCAGCTTGCGGCATTTTTATCTGCTGAGTACGTGGGAAGATCGCCTGGTCAGCGGAATGAATCTGCTTGTCAAATTTTTTCTCACCACTAAGCGTACCTGTTTGCTGTGTAATCGTGGGTTTGCTTTCACCTAGCAATGTCATGGTACGGCTGCCATCAGCCTCATCCACTGCCAGCCAGGGAAAGCGAAGCGAAGGCTGGTAGTCCCCGGTAGTCGCGAGGCGATACTGGAAATCCGACGTGCCGTAGGCGCCAAAGGG
>JBEVVH010000158.1:0-8091 GCA_040507245.1 Candidatus Thiodiazotropha sp. | reverse complement strand
GGCTCAAGGAGCCGATAGGCTCCGTTAAATAGAGCGCTTTGAGCGGTTCACAGCGAAAGCCCCCGGCTTTGCCGGGGGATGGTTACTGGGCCGAGTCTTTGCGCTGTGTGTCCTGCAGTAAGAAGCTATGGTTGTATTCAGTGTGATCGGGCTGGTTGAGTATCCTGGCTGCAGTGGCGATGGCGCCACATTATTCATCGTTCTATGGCTAGACCCACTTCAACGCGCGCCTTGAGCTCAAGGTAAAAAATTGATCTTAGCCAGTAGCGGTTTTGAGAGGTGGGTTAGAGAGTTCTCTGCACTCATCGGTATTGGGTTCCCCTCTCCCTGGCCCTCTCCCCTTGCGGGAGAGGGCCAGGGAGAGGGGGGTATATCCGTGAGCGCAGCGAACACATAAATTCTAAATTCATCCCTGACAACTCAAGACTTTTCAAACCACTACCCAATTCTCGAATCGATTGTCAGGATGGCATATGATCGACCCGTAGATACTGAAACGCCCTTGCATAAAGGGTAAGCCGTTTTTAAACCGGTTGTCTGATCAGGAGACTCCACCATGCTGGAACTCAGGCCGACCTGCGAACACTGCAATAAACCGTTGCCACCCGACTCATCGGAAGCCCGCATCTGCAGTTATGAGTGCACCTTCTGTGCGACCTGTGTAGAGACGGTACTACACAATATCTGCCCCAACTGCGGGGGTGGGTTCTCGCCCCGACCGATACGACCGGCGGTGAACTGGAGAGGCGGCAACTATCTCGGCAAGGATCCTGCCAGTACCCAAGTCAAACACCATCCTGTGGATATCGAGGCGCATCGGGTTTTCGCTGAGTCGCTTCGGGACATTCCACCTGAGCGACGATAAGATTGTGTTCCCCGAACACCCGCCTAAATGTCGGCTGCCTGGAATTGTCGCTCTGGTGCAGTCGGTTGCAGGCCGATACACGCCTGGGAACTCCAGCTCGATAGCCTCGGGATTCGGCGAGCCTGATCTTGGGAATCGATGCATTGCGAATCATCGGGGTGTTTCCCTCGTTCCCACGCTCTGCGTGGGAACGCCTATCGAGATCACATTGCATTACCCAAACCTGTTAGGCATGTGCAAGTCCGGGTCTGCATTCCCACGCAGAGCGTGGGAACGAGATAAAGTCACCAAAAGAAAGGCTCGACTGTCCCGTCTCAGTGGGGATCGCTGGGCTTAAACCGCCAGCTCCGGAACTCTGGAAGGTTGTTCCCGGGTTCCGCTTCGCTGCATCCGGGCTACGTAGCGGCTGAATAACGTTGCATGGAATTATTCCCCAGGTGTAGCGGGTTGAAGATCGGTACACGTCTTTGCTGCGGATGAGCCGTGCATCGCTTATAGGGTTGTATGTGCCTGGACGATCTTTTTTGAAAGAAAATACCAATCGAAGCTGTTGACGTAGTTTGGATTGACCAGATACACCTGATATCCGAGCCGTTGGTAAAACGAGACTGCTTGTGGATTCAGCGTGTCCACCAGGATATCCGAGCATGTCCGGTTTTCTGCGTAGGTTTCCAGATACCTGACCAGTGTCGAACCGATGCCCTCGCCACGGCGGGCTTCCTCAACCCACAACTGGGTCAGATAAAAACGCGGGCCAAGTGAATGCCCGATGATGCCGCCGATGACTGAACCTTGCGGGCTCCTGCATACGATGGCGACCCGTCTTGGTTTTTCTCCCCGGGTCTGTTGCAGGCCGAAGGCGTGCAGGCCTTCATTGATCGGTGCGAGATCGTCGATGCGAGGTTCGATGATTTCCTGGTAAACACGATGATCCATCACTTTGGTTTTTCCTCATTCCCACGCTCTGCGTGGGAATGCCTATCGATATCACATTGTATGCCCCAAACCTGTTAAGCGTGTACAAGTCCAGGTCTGCATTCCCACGCAGAGCGTGGGAACGAGATAAAAGTCTCTGAAAGGCTGTTTAAATTCTACTCGGACTGAATGTGCCAGTGTAGCAATCCGCCTCACAATACACAGTGACTCCGAAAACTGCGCGTTATGAACAGATGTGCCTGGTCTTGTGCGCGCGTGAGCGAATTTCAATCGCCTGCTGGCCATCGCTCGTCAACGGATCCAGTGTTCTCCGTTCAAATCCTTCGCGCGATCCTTGAAATGCGCAATCAGTTCCGGCATGAACGCGAGGAAATCCACCTCGATACCTGGCAGTGCCTGGTGCAGCAAGGGCAGATAATCCCGCATC
This sequence comes from Candidatus Thiodiazotropha sp., assembly GCA_040507245.1. Taxonomy (GTDB): domain Bacteria; phylum Pseudomonadota; class Gammaproteobacteria; order Chromatiales; family Chromatiaceae; genus Thiodiazotropha. The sequence goes on along the minus strand of JBEVVH010000158.1, from coordinate 5,863 downwards.
TTCTCCCGCGCTCGGGCTCTGGTTGAGAGGCGCTGCTCAATCCGCCACAGGGCCCGCTCGATACCCGTGAAGCTTTGATAGTCGTAGAGGTGACCCGTTCGGCTGAGCCGGGTGAGGAAATCCCGGGCAATCGATGGGTAGTCGTCCGGGAGGCGGCGGGAGCCCCGGTGAAAGTCTTCGACGAAATCGTCAAATTCCGGTCGGGCAAAACGTGACCAGTGTTTGACCAGCAGATGGTCGTAGGCGACATCCATCACCACTCCTTTCAAACGGCCGCTACGCCCCAGCCGGGCTTTGCTGCACTGTACTCGCGGATGGGAATCGGTGAACGCATCGATCTGCCGGTGCATGACCAGACCGGCAATGAAGTCGTCACTGGCGCCTGGCCAGCTTCGCCCTTTCAGTACATCGGCGAGCAGGTTGCCATGCTGGTAGGCCATGGGGGTTTCAGAGAGAAAGATGTGCGCGAGCCAGTTCACGGGAAGAACACAGACCTTTCGGGTCAGTGGAAGGGCACGTCCAGCAGGGTTTGAATGGCCACCGAGGTGGCGGCTGCCCGGTTGTCCACCCGGATCTTCGGGTAGATCTGCTCCAGATGTTTGTTCACGGTGCGAGGGCTGAGGGAGAGAATCTCGCCGATCTCCTTGTTGGTCTTGCCATGGGCGACCCACAGCAGCACCTCCGCCTCCCGCTTGGTGATCGGCAGCATCGCCTCGAGCTTTTCCGTGTCCATCAACCGCTCCTGGGTGACGATGCGGATCAGGTGCTCCTCCTGGCTGATCTGCTTGAAGTAGCTGAGGGTCAGGGGTTTCTGCCGGGTATGGATCACCCGCTCGTCACCGCATCTCTGCTCGAGCCATTCCCGGATCTGGGATTGCAGAGCGGGATCGAGGCTCTTGGGATCGATCCCCTGGTGTTTCAACAGGTCCTGGGTCTCCGGGGTCGCCCACAGCAATTGGCCTGCCGGGTTGACCGCCATCACATACTGACGCGCCTCGTCCAGGGCGATGCGCGCATTGTTGATGAGGTTGGCGTTATTGAGGTGCAGGTTGATACGTGCCAGCAACTCCTCGGGTTTGATCGGTTTGCTGATGTAGTCGGTGCCACCGTGTTCGAAGGCCCTGACGATGTGTTCCACCTCGGTCAGCCCGGTCATGAAGATGATCGGGGTGAGGGGCAGGGACTGGCGCATCCGCTGGCAGCACTCGAAGCCGTCCATCACCGGCATCATCGCATCCATCAGTACCACATGGGGCTTGATCTGCGCGACGATGTCCAGGGCCTGCTGTCCGTTGAGCGAAACCAGAACGGTGAAACCCGCCTGGTTGAGGGCGGTGTTGATCATGCCCAGGGAGTCGGGGGAATCGTCGACGACCAGGACGATGGGGTTGTTGTTATCCAGCATTTTGTGGGGTCAGGCCTTTCACGGTTTGGATGAGTCCCTCGAAATCGCACTGTTCCGCTCTCGATTTGAGATGCATAAGCAGTCTGGGGTCGATGTTACTGTGCTCCAGCTGTTCCAGTGACTCCATCACACCGCTGAGATAGCCAATTTTCGCCAGGGAGACGAGTTTGTCCAGATCGGCGTGGTCGGGGAGTTCAATCCGGCCATCGGTTATCGGTAGTGCCTCAGGCATGGGGCGGGTCGGTTTTACCGGCTCATGGGTCCACTGCAGACCCAGGGCTCCGCCGATCTTTTCCAACAGATTCTCCAGGCGGATCGGTTTGATCAGATAGGCATCATGCAGGCTGCGGTTGAGTTCCTCGCGATGATTCTCGATGGCGTTGCCTGAGATCATGATGATCGGTGCGGTGACGCCCCGGGCGCGCAGTTGTCCGGCCAGTTCCCAGCCGTCGCTGACCGGCATCGAGACATCCAGCAGGTACAGGTCGAAAACCGTCTCTTCGGTGAGTTGCAGGGCGAAAGCAGCGTTGTGTGCTTCCAGCACTTCGAAGCCGAGGGGCGTGAGAAAGTCGCTGACCAGTGCCCGGTGCATGGGTTCGTCGTCCACCGTCAACACCTTGAGACGCGGACCGGCATAGCCGGTGATGCGCTCCGGACTCGGCAGGGGGGTCTGCGGGTTGCGCACGATCGGCAACATCATGGTGAAGGTGAAGGTGCTGCCTTTGTCTGGCTCACTTTGCAGGGCGATGTCGCCGCCCATCAGATTGCTCAACAGCCGGCTGATGGTCAGGCCCAGGCCGGTACCGCTGATCAGCTGGGTCTCTTTGTCGCGGATCCGTTCGAAGGGACTGTAGATACGTTCCTGGTGTTCGGGGTCGATGCCGATGCCGCTGTCACTGACCACGAACTTGGCCACCTCGTTGCGATAACTGACCTGCAGCGATACCCAGCCCTCCTGGGTGAACTTCACCGCGTTAGAGAGCAGGTTCATGAGAATCTGGCGCAGGCGCTTTTCATCCGTGAGCACATGATTGGGCAGCTCGCTTTGGCAGGTATAGCGAAACTCCAGATTTTTCGCCCGGGCCTGGATGGAGAACATCTCCACCAGTTGATCGATGAGAGCGCGGGGTGAGACCGGGTCCCGGTGCAGATCGATGCGACGGGCCTCGATCTTGGAGATTTCCAAGAGTCCCTCGATGACATCCGCCAGGTGTTCCCCGCTGCGCAGGATCACCGAGGCGCCACGTTGCCCGGATTTGGGCAGTTCGGCATCGTTTTTCAGCAACTGGGCATAACCGAGGATGGTATTGAGGGGCGTGCGCAGTTCATGGCTCACACCGGAGAGGTAACGGCTCTTGGCGGTGTTGGCGTTCACTGCGGCCTCCTTGGCCTCCTGCAGTTTCTGGTAGGTGCGTTCATGCGCGGCCATCTCCCGGCTCAGCTGCTCGGTGCGGTTCTGCGACTCCTCCAGAGCCTTGCGGCGGCTGTTCTGGGCCAGCACGTAGAGCCAGATCAGCACCCCGGTGACGATCATCAGCAGGAAGAATGTCTTCCACAGGGCCGCATCGACCAGGGCCTGGCTCTGGGGTGAATCCGCGTCCCCGGAAACCGACACCAGGGCGAACAGGCCCGCGATCAGCAACGCGGTGAGAAACAGGATGGTCAGAAAATGACTCACCATCCCGTGCATCCGCTGTACCACGGGCTGCGGCAGCAAAAGGCTCAACACATGTTCGGTCTGAACCTGCAGATGGGCCTCGGGACGGCAACGGTCGTTGCAGCTCGAATCCAGGGAACAACACAGGGAGCAGATACTGTTGTGATAAGCCGGGCAGTGGGTCATGTCTTCGGCTTCGAAGAGGTTCTCGCAGATGATGCAGCGCTGCTCGGTGACCCCGGGATCGGTCGTCTCCTTCCGCGCCAGGTAGTAACGGCCTTGGGTCAGCCAGGCGATCAGTGGGGCGGTAAGAAAAGGTGTGAACAGCGCAACGAACGGGGACAGGGCTTTGAAGGTCTCCCCGAACAGACCGAGCTGTCCGCTGATGCCGAGCAGCGAGGCGATGAGCATCGAACCCACGCCCACCGGGTTGATGTCATAGAGGTGGCCACGCTTGAATTCGATCTGCCGCGGGCGCAGGTTCAGCCAGCGGTTGAGGGACAGGTCCGCCACCAGGGCGCCGATCCACGCCAGCACCAGGGGCGAATAGGTAATGAGAATGCTCTCGAAGGCGGTGTACAGGCCCAGTTCCATCAGCAGCAGAGCGATTATGACGTTGAAGAACAGCCACACCACCCGTCCCGGGTGACTGTGGGTCAGGCGGGAGAAGAAATTGGACCAGGCCAGGGAGCCGGCGTAGGCATTGGTCACGTTGATCTTCAGCTGGGAGATGATGACGAAGGTGCCCACCAGCGCCAGGGCCAGGTCCGGGTTATGGGTGATGTAGCTGTAGGCCACCAGGTACATGTGAGCCGGGTCGTCGGCCAGCTCCGGGGCCACCCCCTGCTGCAATGCCATCACCGCGAGAAACGAACCAGCCAGCAGCTTGATCACCCCGAACAGAGTCCAACCCGGTCCGGAGAGAATCAGCGCGGTCCACCACTTGGCGTCCTGTTCCTTCTGTTTGGGGAGGAAACGCAGATAGTCCACCTGCTCTCCATTCTGCGCCATCAGCGGAAAGATCACCGCGGCGGCGGCGCCGAACAGCAACAGGTTGAAGCCGGAGTCGTTGCCTGCCTGAACTCCGCGGAATTCAGTCCACTCCGAGAGGGACTCGGTATGGTGAATGAAGATGATCAGCAGCGGGGCGATCTGCAGAATGATCCAGATCGGCTGGGTCCAGAGCTGGAAATGGCTGATCCGGCTGATGCCGTGGATCACCACCGGGATCACCACCAGGGCGCTGATTACGTAGGCCCAGGCGAGGGGAATGTCGAACATCAGGTTCAGCGCCATGGACATGATCGCAGCTTCCAGGGCGAAGAAGATGAAGGTGAAGGAGGCGTAGATCAGGGAAGACAGGGTGGAGCCGATGTAACCGAACCCGGCGCCCCGGGTGAGCAGGTCGATGTCCAGTCCGGATTTGGCGGCGTGATAACAGATCGGCAGGCCGAACAGGAAGATCAGCGCGCACACCACCAGGATTGCCCACAGGGAGTTGGTGAAGCCGTACTGCAGGGTGATCGCCCCGCCGATCGCCTCCAGGGCGAGAAACGAGACGATGCCCAGGGCGGTATTGGCGATGCGCACATCCGACCACTTGCGTGCCCGCCGCGCGGTGTAACGCAGGGCGAAATCCTCCAGGGTCTCATTGGCGACCCACTGGTTGTAGCGCCTCCGGGTCGGAATGATGCGGGGTTCGGCTGACACCGGAGTGGCTCTCCTGCGGGGCAGTTTGTACTAAAACGGGTTGCGTTATCATATCAGTCAAACTGTTCCGGTTCATGAAGGAAATGATGCCTGTCCATGTTTGGCCTGTTTTTTGGAATGAGGCAATCCGCGTGCCGATTCGGGAAAATAGCGTAGGCGGATAGCAGGTCTTCCGTATGTGCATTATTCACGGTTTTTCACATCAATAAATGCACACTTCTCTAACAATACCTCATGTAATGTAACAGGCGTCTGTACTGGCGTAATGTTTCATCGATAAAATATTAGGTGAAATACTCGGACAGGAGGCTTAAAACGGGGATTTAAAACGACCATCACATAGGAGTGTGTATCATGAACAGACCGTTCAAACGACGTATCGAAATCGGAGCCGCGTCGGAGAAAATGGCTGGATTTGGTATTTGGCGATTGCAACTTCGTGGTTTTCTACAGCCCGGGCATTACCTGTAAACGATCCGACAGGTTATCCGACTCTGGGGCAGGATCGCGTCCTAAAGTGTTTGAAACAGGTGAGTGCTAATATCAGAGCCACACCAAACCAGATAGACCTCATACCCAAGCCATAGGTGGGACGGATATGGGGTATCAGTATGCGAAGGCGGCTATCCGCTGATCGTGCACAATGTGTTCGATTGGAATCGACGCTCAATTGACGTCCTGGTACAGGATATATCGCTACGAGTAATTTAGTGATTTAAAATGATGGGCGTCATAGTATAAAAAAGGTCAATTGAGAAATTTGAGTTCATTCTGCATCAAAGAAGTTGCTTTATATCAAACCAGGAACGGGTCTTAATGAAAATCAAAGGAACAATGTTGTGGGTATTACTTCTATTGACTGCTTGTGGAGGTGGTGGTCATGACAATAACGCTGGTGATGCTGGGGATGTTGATGATCCGCCAGCAAATGATACACCAACCAGTCATGTAGTGAGTGGTGTGGTCACTGGTCTGACCCGGGGGGAGTTGGTGCTACAGAATAATATTAACTCGGCTCAATAATAGGGAGATATTTTAACGGATATCACGTATTATTCCCGGATGGAAAAAATTGATGCACGAACACTAAC